>DASSOK010000074.1:0-5256 GCA_035700665.1 Marmoricola sp. | reverse complement strand
CCGGGCCGGCGACGACCTGGTCCAGCAGGCCACCGTCACCGTCTGAGCCGGGGGATCGACCGTGTCCCGGGCGCGACTGCGGCTCGCCGTCGCGCTCGGGACCACGTTCGTCCTCGTCGGCACCCTCGGCTGGATGTGGTGGTCCAGCCTCGTCCCGTCCACCTACTCCGTCATGGAGATGGGCTACCTGGACTACGGGGGCGGGCCGGCGCCGACGGCGCACCACCACGGTGGGTCGACCGGTGCCGCCGGGATGAGCGGCATGCCGGGCATGGACGCCTCCGGCGGCACGGTGAGCGTCGCCGACCTGCGGACGGACCCGGACCGGCCGGCTGACGTGTCGGTCGAGCTCACCGCGCGGCAGGAGCGGTTGACGCTGCCCACCGGGGAGGAGGTCGAGGGCTACACGCTCAACGGCAGCTCGCCGGGCCCGCTGATCTCCGCCACGGTCGGCCAGCTGGTTCAGGTGCGCCTGCACAACGCCTCGGTGCCGGGCGGCATCACGCTGCACTGGCACGGCGTCGACGTCCCCAACGCCGAGGACGGCGTCGCCGGCGTCACCCAGGACGCCGTCCCGGTCGGCGGCGAGCACACCTACCGGTTCGTCGTACCGCACGAGGGCACGTTCTGGTACCACTCCCACCAGGTCTCGCACGAGCAGGTGATCGGCGGGCTCCTCGGGCCGCTGGTCGTCCACCCGCGGCACCCGGCACCCGGCGTCCGCGATGTCGTCGCGCTCGCCCACCTCTACGACGGCGTGGAGACCGTCAACGGGAGGTCCGGCATCGTGCACGTGGACGCCGATCCGGGGGAGCGGATCCGTCTCCGGCTGATCAACACCGACAACGGCCCGCTGGTGGCCTGGTCCGGCCAGCCGCTCACGCTGCTGGCCAGCGACGGGTACGACGTCAACCGGCCCTCCGCGTTCACCGGGAAGGGGATCGACCTGCCGGCCGGCGGACGGGCCGACCTGCTCGTCACCGTCGCCGGGGGCGGCACCCTGGTGCAGCTGACGGGGGAGAGCTCCGTCGTGCTCGGGCCGGACGGCAGCCGGCCGGATGGTGTGGAACAGCCCGACGAGCTCGTCGATCGCCTGCGCTACGGTTCGCCGGCGCCGGTGCCCTTCGACACGGGCGAGCCCGATCGCAGCTTCCGCTACGACATCGGCCGGCGGCTCGGCTTCCTCGACGGCCGCCCGGGCCTGCACTGGAGCGTCAACGGCCACCTCTTCCCGGACCTGCCGATGTTCGTGGTGGCCGAGGGCGACGTGGTGATGATCCGGGTCAGCAACCACAGCGGCGACGTGCACCCCATGCACCTGCACGGCCACCACGCGGTGGTCCTCTCCCGGGACGGTCGCCGGGCGACCGGCAGCCCCTGGTGGGTGGACTCGCTCGACGTGCGCGACGGCGAGAGCTACGACATCGCCTTCCTGGCCGACAACCCCGGCATCTGGATGGACCACTGCCACAACCTCAAGCACGCCGCCCAGGGCCTCGTCACCCACCTGATGTACGAGGGGGTCACCGAGCCGTATCGAGTCGGTGGCGAGGCGGGCAACGAGCCGGAGTAGCCCCGCTGCGCGCTCAGCGCATCCAGGCCATCAGGTGCTCGTCGCCCGACTCCTCGGGCCGGATCAGCGCGACCCGGCCCGCCGCGGCGCTGAACTCCTCCAGGGCACCCAGGAGGCGCTGCTGCGCGGGTGCCGGCATCTCGTCGAGCACGGCGGCGAACATGCGGCGTCGCTGGTCCAGCACCGCGTCGACGAGGGCCTGCCCGCGCGCAGTCAGGTCGAGGCGCACCTGGCGGCGATCCTCGTCGGCGACCCGGCGTTCGAGCAGCCCGCGGCCGACCAGGCGGTCACACGTGCGGCTGGCGTTGGAGGCGTTCACCTCCAGCTCGGCGGCCACGTCCCCGATGCTCATCGGCGCCCGGGCCGCCAGCATAACCAGCACCCGTAGCTGGGTGATGGACAGCTCGGCCCGGGTGTGGGTCAGCGAACGCACGATCGCTGCGGTGACCACGCGACTGGCGCGCATGAGGGCGTCGAGCCGGTCCTCGCGGGCCTGCTCGCGCACCCTCTGCTGGTCTGCGTCCCGATCGTCGCCCACGAGGACGGTGTACCCGACGCAATGATTGCGTAACCGCAATCAAATCGGGTACGGCAGCGCTCTCAGGACTTTCGGGACCCGAACGAGCGGGAGGTTGCATGGCCCAGGACGCAGCACAGGTGACGACGGAGCCCGGGGCAGACCTGGGCGCGAGCGCGGCCGACGGGCCGGTCGAGGGAACCGTCTGGCCGCCTGCCACCGCCGCGGAGGTACCCCCCGAGGCTGCCCTCACCGCCCTCGAGAGGGACCTCGCCGAGCGTGTCGACGGCGAGATCCGCTTCGACACGGCCAGCCGCGGGCTGTACTCCACCGACGCGTCGAACTTCCGGCAGGTGCCCTACGGGGTCGTCGTACCCCGCACGACGGAGGCGGCGGCCGAGGCGGTGCGGGTGTGCCGTGACCACGGGGTGCCGATCGTGAGCCGTGGCGGCGGCACCAGCCTGGCCGGCCAGGGAACCAACGCAGCAGTGGTGATCGACTTCTCCAAGTACTGCAACCGGCTGCTCTCCGTCGACGTGGAGAACCGGCGCTGCACGGTCGAGCCGGGCATCGTCCTGGACGACCTCAACCGCGAGCTGAAGGCGCACGGGCTCCGGTTCGGCCCCGAGCCGGCCACGCACTTCAACTGCACGCTCGGCGGCATGATCGGCAACAACTCCTGCGGCGCCACGGCGCAGCGCACCGGCAAGACGGTCGACAACGTGCACGCGCTGGAGGTGATGCTCTCCGACGGCACCCGCTTCCGGGCGACCCACACCGACGACGAGGAGTACGCGCGCATCGAGGCGCGCGGAGACCGGCAGGCGCAGGTCTACCGGACGCTGCGGCGGATCCGGGACGAGTACGGCGACCTGATCCGCGAGAAGTTCCCCGACATCCCCCGGCGCGTCTCGGGTTACAACCTCGACTCCCTGCTGCCCGAGTACGGCTTCGACATCGGCCGGTTCCTGGTCGGCAGCGAGGGCACCCTCGTGACGGTCCTGGAGGCGGAGCTCGACCTGGTGGACGTGCTGCCCGAGCGCACCCTGGTCGTCCTCGGCTACCCCGACGTCTGTCGCGCCGGCGACGCGGTGCCGAAGATCCTCGAGTACGACCCGATCGCGCTCGAGGGGCTCGACGACCTGCTCATCCACGACGAGCAGCTGAAGAACCTCAACCCCGATGCGCTCAAGGAGCTCCCGCGAGGTGCCGGATTCCTGATGGTGCAGTTCGGCGCGCACTCCGCGGAGGAGTCCGAGCAGCAGGCGCAGCGAATGATCGACGACCTCGACGACAGCGAGCACGCGCCGACGATCCGCTTCTTCGACGACCCGGAGAAGGAGCACGAGCTGTGGCTGGTGCGCGAGTCGGGGCTCGCCGCGACTGCGGAGGTGCCCCACCGCCCCCGGACCCACGAGGGATGGGAGGACTCCGCGGTCCACCCCAAGGACCTCGGCGACTACCTGCGCGACCTGCAGCAGCTGTTCCGTGAGTTCGGCTACGCCAGCGATGTCGGCCCCTCGCTCTACGGCCACTTCGGCCAGGCCTGCGTGCACACCCGGATCCCGTTCGACCTGACCACCCACGACGGCGTGCAGACCTACCGCCGGTTCATGGAGCGGGCGGCCGACCTGTGCGTCGCCTACGGCGGGTCCCTCTCCGGCGAGCACGGCGACGGTCAGTCACGCGGCGAGCTGCTTCCCAAGATGTTCGGCGACGAGCTGGTCGGCGTGATGGAGCGGGTGAAGACGCTCTTCGACCCCCAGGACCTGCTCAACCCCGGCAAGCTGGTCCGCCCCTACCGGCTCGACCAGAACCTGCGGCTCGGGCAGTCGTGGGCGCCCACGGCCCGGGAGGACACCTTCTTCCAGTTCCCGCACGACAACGGCTCGTTCACCGACGCGGTCACCCGCTGCGTGGGTGTCGGCAAGTGCCGGCAGACCACCCACGAGGGCCCCACGGTGATGTGCCCGTCCTACCAGGCGACCCGGGAGGAGAAGCACACCACGCGTGGCAGGGCCCGGCTGCTCTTCGAGATGCTCGACGGCCACGGCGACAGCCCGGTCGGCGACATGTGGCAGTCCGAGGAGGTCCGGGACGCGCTCGACCTGTGCCTGGCCTGCAAGGGCTGCAAGCACGACTGCCCGGCGTCGGTCGACATGGCCACCTACAAGGCGGAGTTCCTGGCCCACCACTACGAGGGCCGGCTCCGGCCGCGTGCTGACTACGCCACCGGCTGGCTGCCCCTCGCCGCCCGGCTGGTGCACCGGCTCGGCCTCGCCGGGGTCGTGAACGCAGCAAGCCACGCGCCGTTCCTGCACTGGCTCGGCCTGAAGGCCGCCGGCCTGGAGACCGACCGCGAGGTGCCGCTGTTCGCCGACGAGACCCTGCAGCAGTGGTTCGCCCGCACCCGTGACCGCACCGGCCCGGACCCGTCACGACCACTGGCCGGAAGTGCGCCGCGGCCCGGCGGCGGCACCAGCCGCGGGCGGGTGCTGCTGTGGCCGGACACGTTCACCAACCACTTCCACCCCGAGATCGGCATCGCGGCCATCCAGGTGATGGAGCGTGCCGGCTGGGAGGTCACCATGCCCAGCGAGCCGTTGTGCTGCGGCCTGACGTGGATCTCCACCGGGCAGCTGGGTACGGCCCGCAAGATGGTCCGTGAAGCAGTGGCAACCGTGGCCCCGCACGTCCGTGACGGCGGACTCGTCGTGGGCCTGGAGCCCTCCTGCACGACCGTCTTCCGCGCCGACGCGCCGGAGCTGTTCCCGGACGACCGGGACGTCCTGCGGCTGCGCGACGCGACCGTCACGTTCGCCGAGCTGCTCATGGAGCACACTCCCGGCTGGGAGCCGCCCCATGTGGACGATGCCAGCCGGGGAGAGGACCAGCCGCGCGCGGTCGCGCAGGTGCACTGCCACCAGCACGCCGTGCTCGGCTGGGAGGCCGACCAGAAGCTCCTCGACGCAGTCGGCATCGACGCCGAGCAGCTGGCGTCCGGGTGCTGCGGGCTCGCCGGCAACTTCGGCTTCACCGAGGGCCACGGCGAGGTGAGCGAGGCCTGCGCCGAGCAGGTCCTGCTCCCGCGGCTGCGCGAGGAGCCGGCGGAGACCATCGTGCTCGCCGACGGCTTCTCCTGCCGCACCCAGATCCACGACCTCGA
>DASSOK010000073.1:0-22718 GCA_035700665.1 Marmoricola sp. | reverse complement strand
GAAAGCGGTTGCCACCTGGCAGAACTCTTCAGCGGCCTCGATCTGCGCCCAGTGACCGCACCGCGGGAAGACGTGCAGGGACGCCTTGGGGATGGTCTTGAGCGCCACCATCGCGCCGTCGAGCGGGTTGACCCGGTCCTCTCGGCCCCAGGTCAGCAGCGTGTGGTGGCGCAGGCCGTGCGCCTCGCGCCACAGCATCCCGTCCTCGGCGGTCTCGGGGTTCCAGAAGGACATCCCCATCGAGGCCATCGCCTCACGCGCGCCGGGCGCCATCGCGTCGGCGAACCGCTGCTCGACGAGCTCGTCGGTGACGAGCTCCTGGTTGACCACCATCGTGCTGATGAAGGCGCGCAGCGCCTCCCGGGTCGGGTTCGCGGCGAAGTCCATCAGCCGCTGCACGCCCTCGGTCGGGTCGGCGTGGAACAGGTTGAGCGACAGCCCGCCCGGCCCCATCAGGACCAGCCGGCCGACCCGCTCGGGCGCCATCAACGCCAGCCGCATGGCGGTTCCGCCGCCGAGGCTGTTGCCGAGCAGGTGCACCCTGTCGATCCCGAGCTGGTCGAGCAGCTCGAGCACGTGCTGGGCGGCGAACCGGTAGTAGTTGCCCTCGACGGCCGGCTTGTCCGAGCCGCCGAAGCCGGGCTGGTCGACCAGCAGGGTGCGGAAGCTCGCTGCGAAGCCCGGCAGGGCCGGCCCGAAGTTCGACCAGGACGAGGCGCCGGGCCCGCCGCCGTGCAGCATCACCAGCGGCAACCCGCCACCGAGCTCGCCCGCACCGGACGTGGGGCCGGCCTCGTAGTAGTTCAGGGAGATCCCGCGGACGTCGGCCTTGCGACGGGTGGCCTCCTGGCTGAAGTCGCTGTCAGTCACTCAGTACATCCCCGGGTCGATCTTGTGCCCGAACTCGTGGGCGCCGTACAGCTGCAGCGCCCGCTCGGGGTCGTTGGCGGCGTGCACCCGGCCGGCGTGGGCGTCGCGCCAGGCCCGCTGCAGGTAGGTGCCCTCGGCGAGCGCCCGGCCGCCGGAGGCCTCGAAGAGCGCGTCGATGGCGTCGATCGCGCGCTGGGTGCCGAGCACCTGGTCGCGACGGACCTTCAGTCGCAGCCCCAGCGGGATCTGCTCACCGCGGGCCACGCACGCCTGTTCCTCGCGGATGTTGTTCATGGCGAGCGCCCAGGCCGCGTCGATGTCGCTGGCGGCGCGGGCGATCCGGACGGCGGCGAACGGGTCCAGCGACGCCTTCTCCCCCAGGTACGCCGCCCGGACGCGCTTCTGCTGCATCTCGACGTGCTCGTTGTAGGCGCCGTACGCCATCCCGATGATCGGCGTGCAGATGGTCGTGGTGAAGATCGAGTGGAACGGCAGCTTGTAGAGGTCCGCGGTGTTGACCTCCTGGCCCGGGCCCTTGCACTGCCCGGTCTGGCTCATCGAGAGGGTGAACTCCTCGGGGATGAACGTCTCCTCCACCACGATGTCGTTCGACCCGGTGCCGCGCAGGCCGACCACGTTCCAGACGTCGACGACCTGGTACTTCTCCCGCGGGACGAGGAAGGTCTTGAAGTCGACGACATTGCCCTCGTCGTTGAAGACGAGGCCGCCGAGAAGCACCCAGGTGGCGTGGTCGCAGCCCGAGGAGAAGCTCCACTTGCCGGCGAGCCGGTAGCCGCCGTCGACGGCGGTCGCCTTGCCGGTGGGGGCGTACGACGAGCTCAGCCGGACCGTGGTGTCCTCGCCCCAGACCGCCTGCTGGGCCTTGTCGTCGAACAGCGCGACCTGCCACGGGTGCACACCGAGCACGCTTGAGACCCAGCCGGTCGACCCGCAGGCCGAGGCGATCTCGCGGACCGCGCCGTAGAAGTCCACCGGGTCGGCCTCCAGGCCGTCGTACCGGCGCGGCTGCAGCATCCGGAAGAAGCCGGTCTCCTCGAGCTCCTTGATCGACGCCTCGGGCACCACGCGCAGCCGCTCGGCCTCGTCGGCACGCTCCCGCAACGTGGGCAGCAGGTCTCGGACGCCCTCGAGCACAGCCTTGGTCATCGACTTCTCCTGTCTAGGTCGGACAGGGAAATACTAGAACACGTTCTATTCTCGGCGCAATGACGCGCCCGCTGAGAGGGAGTCGCCCACGAACTTGGCTGGAGACGGTCTCAGAAGGTCTCGTCCTGGAACCGCACCGGCGTGGTGTCCACCACCGGAGGACCGCCGAAGTTGGTCGCCCGCTCGCTCGCGAGCACCTCCCGGACCCGCTCGCGGTCGGCGGGGGTGCCGTCGTGCAGCACGATGGTGAGCAGCTCACCCTCGGGCTCGACCTGCGCCGCGGTGTCGTAGCCCGCCTCGTAGAGCGCAGCCCGGACCACCGCCGGGTCCTGGCCCTGGGGCACCAGGTAGCTGACGTGGTGGGCGGACTCGGCCGCCTCGGAGGGGTCCATGTGCCCGGCAGCCGTGCTCTTGGTCAGCCCACCGACCATGAACACCAAGAAGCCGATCACCAGGAGCACCAGGATCACCAGCACGGCAACGAACAAGCCACCCATCGGAGCATCTCCTCCAGTCGCGTCGGGAACGCAGGAGCGGTACCCACAACCGGACCGGAGGAACCGCGCTCGCGGTCACGGCGTGCCGCGACTCAGGCCTCGGCGGCCGCCTTGAGCTGCAGCGCGATGTCGATCAGCTGGTCCTCCTGGCCGCCGATGAGCTTGCGCCGCCCGGCCTCGGCGAGGATCTCGGCGCCGGAGACGCCGTAGCGCTCGGCCGCGTTGCCGGCGTGCTTGAGGAACGAGCTGTAGACCCCGGCGTAGCCCATCATCATGGTCATCCGGTCCAGGCGGCACTCCTCCGGCATCGCGGGGCGGACCACGTCCTCCGAGGCGTCGATGATCTTGAGGAAGTCCACGCCGGTGCTCCACCCGAGCTTGTCGCAGATGCCGACGAAGGCGTCCAGCGGCGTGTTGCCCGCGCCCGCGCCGAAGCGGCGCACCGACCCGTCGATCTGGGTGGCCCCGGCACGCACCGCCATCACCGTGTTGCCGCAACCGAGGTCGAGGTTCTCGTGGCCGTGGAAGCCGACCGTCGCCTCGCTGCCGATCTCCGCCACGAGCGCTGCCACGCGGTCGGAGACGCCCTCGAGGATGAGCGCCCCCGCCGAGTCGACGACGTAGACGCACTGGCAGCCGGAGTCGACCATGATGCGCGCCTGCTTGGCGAGCACCTCCGGCGGCTGGGTGTGGCTCATCATCAGGAAGCCGACGGTCTCCAGCCCGCGCTCGCGCGCCAGCCGGAAGTGCTGCTCGGAGACGTCAGCCTCCGTGCAGTGCGTGGCGATCCGGCAGATGGAGCCGCCGTTGTCCTGGGCCATCAGGATGTCGTCCTTGGTGCCGACGCCGGGCAGCATCAGGAAGGCGATCTTCGCCTGCTTCGCCGTGTCGGCAGCGATCTTGATGAGCTCCTGCTCCGGGGTGTGGCTGAACCCGTAGTTGAAGCTGGAGCCGCCCAGCCCGTCACCGTGGGTCACCTCGAGGACCGGGACGCCGGCCTCGTCGAGGGCGCCGATGATCGAGCGCACCTCCGCAGACGTGAACTGGTGCCGCTTGTGGTGGGAGCCGTCGCGCAGGCAGGTGTCGGTCAGCCGGATGTCGAGCCCGCTGGCCGGGTCGGTGTCGGTCCACTTCCGCGACAGCTCGTTGAGCGCGGGGTTGCCGGAGACGTTGCTCATGCGTTCGTTCCCTTCCCGAGGGCGGCGCGGGCCATCCCCTCGCCCGCACGCGTGGCGGCGGCGGTCATGATGTCGAGGTTGCCGGAGTACGGCGGCAGGAAGTCGCCCGCGCCCTCGACCTCGATGAAGACGCTCACCTTGGTCTGCCCGCGGGTGTAGTCGCTCGGCGGGTCGAACTGCGGCTCCTGGAGCAGCCGGTAGCCGGGCACGTACTGCTGCACCGCCTCGACCATCCGGTGGACGGACTCGACGACCGGCTGCGGGTCGTCGTACACCTCGGGGCCGACGGCGCAGAAGATCGTGTCGCGCATGATCATCGGCGGCTCGGCCGGGTTGAGGATGATGATCGCCTTGCCGACCTCGGCCCCGCCGATCGTCTCCACGCCCCGGGACGTGGTCCGGGTGAACTCGTCGATGTTCTGCCGCGTGCCCGGGCCGGCGCTGAGCGACGCCACGGAGGCGACGATCTCGGCGTAGGAGACGGGGGTGGCGCGGGAGACGGCCGCGACCATCGGGATGGTGGCCTGGCCGCCGCAGGTGATCATGTTGACGTTGTCGGCCTCGGCGTGCTCGTCGCCGTTGACGGCCGGGATGACCGCGGGACCCACGGCAGCCGGGGTGAGGTCGACCGCACGGATGCCCGCCTCGGCGTAGCGGGGGGCGTACTCGCGGTGCACGTAGGCGCTGGTGGCCTCGAAGATCAGGTCGGGCAGCTCGTCCTGCTTGAGCAGCCAGTCGACGCCCTCGGCCGTCGCGACCAGGCCCTCCTTCTCGGCGCGGGCGAGCCCGGGCGACTCCGGGTCGACGCCGATCATCCAGCGCGGCTCGATGCAGCCACCCTCCGTGGCGCTGCGGAGCAGCTTGTACATCAGGTCGGTGCCGATGTTGCCCGGCCCGACGATCGCGGCGGTCTTCTTCATCTCACTCCTCAGTCGAAGTCAAGGGTGACGGAGCCGAGCCCGTCGAAGTCGGCGCGGAACCGGTCACCGGGAGCGGCGTCGATCGCCCGGTGCACCGAGCCTGGCAGGATCACGTGCCCGGCCTCCAGGACCACGCCGAAGGAGGCCACCTTGTCGGCCAGCCAGGCCACGGCGGTGACCGGGTTGCCCAGCACCGCGTCGGAGCGGCCCTGCGCGACCTGCTCGCCGTTGCGGTGCAGGCGTGCGTCGATCGCGGTCAGGTCGAGCTCGTCCGGCTTGACCCTCTCGGGCCCGAGCACGAAGCCGGCGCTGGAGGCGTTGTCGGCGATGGTGTCGGCGATCCGGATGTTCCAGTCGGTGATCCGGGAGTCGATCAGCTCGATCGCGGGCGCGACGTACTCGGTCGCCTCCAGCACGTCGTCCTCGGTGCATCCCAGGCCGGGCAGCGTCCGGCCGAGGATGAAGCCGACCTCCACCTCGACCCGCGGGTAGCAGTAGCGCGCGGCCGGGACCGGAGCGGCGCTCGAGACCTCCATGTCGGAGAGCAGGTGGCCGTAGTCGGGCTCGTCGACGCCCATCATCTCCTGCATGGCCTTCGACGACAGACCCACTTTGTGGCCCCTGACCGTGGCGCCGTGGTCGAGCCGGCGCCGGATGTTGAGCAGCTGCACCTCGTAGGCGTCGACCACGTCGATCTCCGGCCACGTCTCGCGCAACGGCGCGATCGGCTGCCGGTCGGCCTCGGCCGTGCGCAGGGCCGCGGCCACGTTGCGTCGTACGTCTTCGGAGAGCATGCCGGCATTCTAGAACCTGTTACAGTTTCGCGCCATGAAGCCCCCTGAGGAGCGGACCCACGACGTCGTCGTCGTCGGTGCCGGAGGTGCCGGGATGTCGGCCGCGCTGGCCGCGGCGCACCACGGCCTCGACGTGCTGCTGGTGGAGAAGAGCAGCTACTTCGGCGGCTCGACGGCACGCTCCGGTGGTGGCGTCTGGATCCCCGGCAACTACGCGCTTCGCGAGGCCGGCCAGGTGGATCCCGGTGACCGGGACCGGGCGAAGGAGTACCTCGACGCGATCGTCGGCGACGCGGTGCCGAAGGCTCGCCGCGACACCTACCTCGAGCGCGGCCCGGAGGTGCTCGACTTCCTCCGCGAGAACACGCCGGTGCGATTCGCCTGGGTCCCGGAGTACGCCGACTACCTTCCCGAGCAGCCCGGCGGGCGCGCCCGCGGTCGCAGCGTCGAGCCGGTCCCGATGGACGCCAGGTTCCTCGGCGAGGAGCTGGAGCACCTGCACCCGCCGTACACCAAGGCACCGGCCAACCTGATCGTCACGCAGGCCGACTTCCGCAAGATCAGCCTCGGCATGCGCACCCTCAAGGGGCCGGTCACGATGGCCAGGGTGCTGGTGCGCCGACTGGTCGCGATGCTGCTGGGCCGGAAGATGTACGCGATGGGCAACGCGATCGCGATCGGCCTGCGCAAGGGGCTCCTGGACGCCGGCGTCCGTGTCGAGTACGACACCGCGCTGACCGACCTGCTCGTCGAGGACGGCCGCGTCGTCGGTGTCACCGTCGAGCACGCCGGCGGCCTGCGCGACATCCGCGCGCGACGCGGCGTGATCCTCGGCAGCGGCGGGTTCGAGCACAACCAGGAGCTGCGCGAGAAGTACCTGCCGCACCCCACCCGGGCGGCGTGGAGCACCGGTGCTGCCAGCAACACCGGCGGCGGTCACCTGGCCGGCATCGACGCCGGCGCCGCGACCGCGCTGATGGACGACGCCTGGTGGGGTCCCACCATCCCGCTCCCCAGCGGACCGTGGTTCTGCCTCGCCGAGCGCAACCTGCCCGGCTCGATCATCGTCAACGCCCGCGGCGAGAGGTTCATGAACGAGGCGCTGCCCTACGTCGAGGCGACGCACGCGATCTATGCCGGTGAGGCGACCGGCGTCTCCCACGTGCCGGCCTGGATGATCATCGACCAGCGCTACCGCAACCGCTACCTCTTCGCCGGCCTGTCCCCGCGCCAGCCGTTCCCGGGCCGCTGGTACAAGCACGGCGTGATCAGGAAGGGCGCCACGCTGGCCGAGCTCGCCGAGCAGATCGAGGTGCCCGCCGACGCCCTCGAGGCGACGGTGGCGCGGTTCAACGGCTTCGCCCGCTCCGGCGTCGACGAGGACTTCCACCGTGGCGAGAGTGCCTACGACAAGTACTACTCCGACCCCACCGTGAAGCCGAACTGCTCGCTGCACGTCATCGACGAGGCGCCGTTCTACGCGGTCAGGATCGTCCCGGGTGACCTCGGCACCAAGGGCGGACTGGTCACCGACGAGCACGCCCGGGTGCTGCGCGAGGACGGCTCCGTGCTGCCCGGCCTGTACGCCGCCGGCAACGTCTCGGCCGCCGTGATGGGCAACACCTACCCCGGTCCCGGCGGGACCATCGGCCCGGCCATCGTGTTCGGCTACCTCGCTGCCGAGTCGGTGGCCCGCGACACGACGGCGATCACCACGGCGGAGGCCTCCTGATGCCCATCGACCCCGACGTCGCCATCGGCGCCGAGCTGCCGCAGCGGTCCTTCTCCTGGGACAGCTCCGACGTGCTGCTCTACCACCTGGCGATCGGCGCCGGCTCCCGGCCGGGTGACAACTTGGACCCGGCGGCGCTGCGGTGGACGCTGGATCGCCCCTCGTCAGGCCCGGGGACCGGGCTGCAGGTGCTCCCGAGCTTCGGCATCGTCGCCCCGACGTTCCACGAGACCGACCCGCCCCCTCTCGACCTGCCGGGCTGCGAGATCGACCTGGCGCAGGTCGTCCACGGCGCCCAGGAGATCAGCGTCCGCGGTCCCCTGCCGACCTCGGGCTCGGCGACCCTGTCGACCCGGATCAGCGACGTCTGGGACAAGGGCAAGGCGGCGGTGATCTGGCAGGAGGGCACCGCCCGGTCGACCTCCGGCGAGGAGCTGTGGACGGTACGGTCCTCCATCTTCGTCAAGGGCGAGGGCGGCTGGGGCGGCAACCGCGGGGACGCCACCCGGGTCGAGGTCCCCGACCGCAAGCCGGACTGCGACACGTCGTACGACGTGACCCCGCAGCAGGCGCTGCTCTACCGCCTGTGCGGCGACCGCAACCCGCTGCACGCCGACCCCGGCTTCGCCCAGGCGGCCGGCTTCCCGGCGCCGATCCTGCACGGACTGTGCTCCTACGGCATCGTGCTGCGGACCGTCACCGACGAGCTTTTCGGCGGGGACGCTGCCGCCGTCGCCGGCTTCTCGGCACGGTTCGCGGGCGTGGTGTTCCCGGGCGAGACCATTCGGGTCCGGGCCTGGGACGAGGGAGAACGCGCGCTTGTGTCGGCCACCATCGCGAGCCCGCGTGCCGAGCGGGACGGCGCCCCGGTTCTCGCCGACTGTTTCGCGACCCGCGCCTGACCGATCCGGTCGATTCACCTGATCGGCCGCCCGTCTCGTCGCGGTACGCCCCGGTTTGGGGGGATGGTGCCCGAGCCCCTGCGCCCCCAGACTGGCGGTGGAGGGACGGGGATGACTGATCAGCTCACCGCCGGCCAGCACGACTCGGGCACCGGACGGGGCCAGCGCAGGAAGCACGACAAGGACATACCGGAGCAGCGGAGCGGGCGACCACCCGACGGCGGCTCACGGGTCGCGCCGAGGACGGTGCTCCTGGTCGCGTCCTTCGGTGCGTTCCTGGCCTTCCTCGACGCCACGGTCGTCAACGTGGCGTTCCCGAGCATCCGCGAGTCGTTCCCGGACGCCTCCATCGGGGGCCTCTCGTGGGTGCTGAACGCCTACAACATCGTCTTCGCGTCGTTCCTGGTGATCTTCGGCCGGCTCGCTGACCTGCTCGGACGGCGCCGCCTGTTCGCCGGGGGCGTGGCGCTCTTCACGCTCGCCTCGCTGCTCTGTGCCCTCGCGCCCACTCTCGAGGTGCTGGTCGCGTTCCGGGTGCTGCAGGCGGCGGGTGCGGCCATGCTGGTCCCGGCCTCGCTCGCGCTGGTGATCGACTCCTTCCCGTCCGAGCACCGCAGTCATGCAGTCGGGCTGTGGGGCGCCACGGCCGCGGTCGCCGCCGGACTCGGGCCGCCGGTCGGGGGCGCGCTGGTGGAGGTCGGTGACTGGCGCTGGGCCTTCCTGGTCAACCTTCCCTTCGGCATCGCCGCGTGGCTGCTCACCCGGCGTCTGGTCGTCGAGAGCCGTGCTCCGGGCCGCCGGCGGATGCCCGACGTCCGCGGCGCCCTGCTCCTCGCGGCGGCCCTCAGCGTGCTGACCTTGGGCATCGTCCAGGGCAACGACTGGGGCTGGACCAGCGTGGGCGTGCTCGGTGCCTTCGTCGCAGCCGTCGCCCTCACGGTCGCCTTCGTCGCCAGCTCGCGGGCGCACCCCCAGCCGGTCCTGGATCCCGAGCTCCTGCGGATTCCCACCTTCGCGGTGGCCAACGTCGTCACCGTGGTGGCCGGCATGGGGTTCTACGCCTACATGCTGACCAACATCCTGTTCCTGCAGTACGTCTGGGGCTATGACATCCTCACCGCCGGGCTCGCGCTGGTGCCGGGCGCGCTGGTGGCGGCCGTCGTGGCCGGGGTCCTCGGGCCGGTGGCGCAGACCCACGGGTTCCGGCGCATCGTGGTGCCCGGCGCCATCGTGTGGACCACCGCGTACCTCTGGTACCCGCTCGTGCTCGACGACCAGCCGGCCTTCTGGAGCCAGTGGATGCCCGGCCAGGTGCTCAGCGGCATCGGGGTGGGCGCCACGCTGCCGTTGCTGACCAGCGCCGCGCTCGCCGTCGTCCCGGGTGGGCGCTTCGGCACCGCCTCGGCGATCACCTCGAGCACCCGGCAGCTGGGCGGCGTGCTGGGGATCGCCGTCCTGGTGGTCATCATCGGCACGCCCACACCGGCCAACGCCTCCGACGTCCTGCGCGACGGCTGGTTGTTCTGCGCGCTGTGCTTCGCGCTCGCCGCGGTCGGCTCACTGCTCCTCCGGGCCGTCCGTACGACGGCCACCGAGTCGGGCGACGCCCCGGAGCTGGGTGCCGCGGCCCTGCGGCTGCCGGAGCCGGTCTCCGTGCCCGAGCCGGCCGACCACAGCAGCTACCTCGACCGGCTGCCCACCGAGGTGCGCAGCGCGTTGCTGGCGAGCGGCCGCCGGGTGCCCTTGCACGCCGGTGAGTGGCTCTTCCGCGAGGGCGACCCGGCGGCGGAGATGTACGTCGTCACCTCCGGTCGGCTCGCGGTCGAGCGTGACGGACGGCTGATCCGGGAGCTCGGCGCCGGCTCGATCTTCGGCGAGCTCGCGTTGCTCACCGGCCACGTCCGCTCCGCCTCCGTGCGCGCGCGTCGCGACAGCGAGCTGCTGGCCGTCGCACGGTCGGACTTCGCCCGCGCCGTGGCCGAGGAGCCGGCCGCCGGCATGGCGATCGCGACCGCCCTGGCCGAGGACCTCCAGTCCCCGGCCGGCTCACACCGCGAGAGCACCAGCCAGCCGAGCGTGGTGTCGGTGGTGGGCGCGTCGGCAGGGTCACCGGTCGCCGAGGTCGTCGACGCGCTCCGGGGCCTGATGCGCAGGCACCGGCGGATCGTCGTACTGCCCGAGGCGACGCCGAACGGGCTGGCGCGGGCGGAGCGCGACCACGAGCGGGTGCTGCTGCACGGCTCACTCGGCTCCGAGCGCGGGAACTTTGCGCTCCGCCAGGGCGACGTGGTCGTCCTGGTCGCCAGGTCCGACGAGCCGCCGCCGGCCTGGGCGCCGGACCTGCAGCCCGACGTCGTGCTCGTCGGCCGGCGTCCGGACGACGCCACGCTCTCGGCCTGGTGCGAGGCCGTTCGACCGTGGCAGATCACCACCGTGGATGCCGCGGAGCTCGACAGCGGCCTGCGCTCGCTCGCCGCCCGGCTCGCCGGGCGCGCGCTCGGCCTGGTGCTGGCCGGAGGCGGCGCCCGCGCGATGACCCACATCGGCGTGCTGCACGAGCTCGAGGCGGCCGGCGTCCACGTCGACCGGGTCGCCGGGGCCAGCCTCGGCGGGCTGGTCGCCGGGCTCTACGCGACCGGCATCGGCGCGGCCCAGCTGGAGGACGACATCTACCGGGAGCTGGTGCGCGGCAAGCCCTTCGGCGACTACACGGTGCCGGTCACCGCTCTGTCACAGGGCAAGCGGGTCAACGACGTGCTGCGCCGCCACTTCGGGGCGACCACCCGGATCGAGGCGCTGCCCAGGCTGTTCCGGTGCGTCTCCACGGACCTGCTCGCGCGCCAGCCGGAGCCCCATCGCGGCGGGCTGGCGTGGCAGGCGGTGGCCGCGTCGCTGCGGCTGCCGGTGCTGTTCCCGCCGCTGCGCGCCGGCAACCGGCTTTTGGTGGACGGCGGGGTCCTGGACAACCTTCCGGTGGGGCTGCTCACCGAGCGCGACGAAGGCCCGTTGATCGCCGTGAACGTCGGCGTGGGCGGCTCCGGACCCCGCGACGACCGCGAGCCGCGGATGCCCGCACTGGGCGAGACGCTGTTGCGGACCATGATGATCGGCAGCTCCGGGGCCGTCGACCGCGCGCGGGCCGCCGGAGCCTACGTCATCTCACCGCCCTCCATGGGCGTGGGCATGATGGAGTTCCACCAGCTCGACACGATGGTGGAGTCGGGTCGGGTCGCTGCGCGAGCGCTGCTCGAGGCGACCGGCGGCTCATTCGGCTGACAGCACCAGGCCGCTGGTCGGCACGCCGGTGCCGGCGGTGACCAGCACGTGGGCGACGTCCTCGACCTGGTTGACCGACGTGCCGCGCACCTGGCGTACGGCCTCGGCGATGCCGTTCATCCCGTGGATGTAGGCCTCACCGAGCTGCCCGCCATGGGTGTTCACCGGCAACCGGCCCCCGAGCTCGATGGCGCCGTCGGCGATGAAGTCCTTCGCCTCTCCCCTCCCGCAGAAGCCGAGCTCCTCCAGCTGCATGAGCACGTAGGGCGTGAAGTGGTCGTAGAGCACGGCCGTCTGGATGTCGTCCGGGCCCAGACCCGACTGCCGCCACAGCTCACGCCCCACCACGCCCATCTCCGGGACGCCGATGTCGTCGCGGTAGTAGGACGTCATCACGAACTGGTCCGCGGCGCTGCCCTGGGCGGCCGCGGTGATCGACACCAGCGGCTGGGCGAGGTCGGCGGCCCGCTCGGGCGAGGTGACCACGAGCGCGACGGCTCCGTCGCTCTCCTGGCAGCAGTCCAGCAGCCGGAGGGGGTCGGCGATCATCCGGGACGCCTGGTGGTCCGCCAGCGTGATCGGCTTGCCGTAGAAGAACGCGTCCGGGTTGGTGGCGGCGTGGCGTCGGTCCGCCACGGCGACCCGGCCGAAGTCGGCCGACGTGGCGCCGTACTCGTGCAGGTAGCGCCGGGCCTGCATGGCCACGGTCGCCGCGGGCGTGGACAGCCCGTAGGGGTAGGACCAGGCGTTGTCGAGGCCGTTGGTGTTCACCTGCTGGGCGGCCCAGGACTGCACCTGGCCGAACCGCTGCCCGGAGCGCTCGTTGAACCCCCGGTAGCAGACCACCACGTCGGCGACGCCGGTCGCCACCGCCATCGCGGCCTGCTGGACCGTGGCACAGGCCGCGCCGCCGCCGTAGTTGATCCGGCTGAAGAACCGCAGCTCCCCCATGCCGAGCTCACGGGCCAGGGCGATCTCGGAGCTGTTGTCCATCGTGAAGGTGACCAGCCCGTCGACGTCGCCCGGCGCCAGGCCGGCGTCCGCAAGCGCCGCCAGCGTCGCCTCGGCGGAGAGCTGGAGCTCCGAGCGGCCGGAGTGCTTGGAGAAGTCGGTCGTCCCGATCCCGGCGATGGCCGCCTTCCCCGACAGCCCTGAGGAGGCACTCATGGCGCCACCACCGTCACGGTCGCGGTGACGTGGCTGCCGATCGAGACGGTGCCCACCACGTCGACGGTCGTGGTGTCACCCTCGGTCGTGGCCGTGCCGGTGAAGGTCAGCGTGTCGTAGGGGTAGGCCGGTGCGCCCAGACGGAGGGCACAGCTGGCGATGCGGTGGTCCGCGCCGAGCTCCTGGCGCGCCCACTCCCCGACGTAGCGCTGCACCAGGCCCGTCGTGCTGAGGATGTTGAGGAAGATGTCCTTGGTGCCCTTCTGCTGCGCCAGGTCACGGTCGTGGTGGACGTCCTGGAAGTCGCGTGTCGCGATCGCCGTGGAGACCACCAGCGTCGGGGTGATCGGCAGCTCCCAGGGGGACAGCTGCCGGGTGGGGGCGGTCATGAGGTCCTCGCCTTCGCCTCGGTGACGCGCCACTGGGCCAGCGTCAGGTCGTCGTCGATCCGCTCGAACTCGACGTGCACCGGGTCGCCGATCGCGATCTGCTCCGGCGGGTCGAGGACCTCGCCGACCATCCGGACACCTTCTGGGAGGTCGATGAGGGCGATGGTCACGGGCAGCTCCTTCCCCGGCAGGCGGGGAGCGTGGTGCTCCAGGAAGGAGAACACCGTGCCGGTGCCGGCGGCGACGACGTATCCGCGGTCGGCCGCGTGGCAGGACGGGCACAGTGGGCCCGGCGGGTGCCGGAGCTGCCCGCAGGCGTTGCAGCTCTGGATCCGGAGCTCACCGGCGGCGGTGCCCTCCCAGAAGTACTCCGAGTCGCGGTTGCGGACCGGGCGGACCAGCTGCGTGCGGTCCACGCGGCCTGCCGCCTCCGGACGGAACTTCAGCACCCTGAAGGACATCGTGGCAACGGCCTCCTCCGCCACCCACCAGGTGTTGCGGGTGGTGACGAAGTAGCCCTCACCGACACCGGTCCTCTTGGGGCCGACCACCGACTCCAGGCGCGTGGTGATGGCGACCTGCTCCCCCACCTCGAGGAACCGCGCGTAGGTCTGGTCGCAGTTGGTGCCGAGCACGGCCGGGAAGCCCGCCTCGTCGAGCACCTGCATCATGGCGTGCAGCGGGTCGCCAGCAGGCCGGCGCGGGTCGAGCCCGTACATCGTCCACACCTGGGCCATCGCGGGCGGCGCGATGCCGCGGCGGTAGCGCGGGTCGGAGTCGCCGATCGCCTCCAGCCAGTTGTCGATGATCGGCTGGTTCACCGGGTCGCGGGCCAGCCGGGGCTCGGTCTCGCCCCGCGCCTGGAGCTCCTGGGCGCGCGCCATGATCCATTCGTGCGTCGCGGCCGGGTCGGACCGGTCGGGCGCGGCGGCCGGCGTGGTCATCGCGGCACCTTGGGCAGGTCGAGGCCGAACATCGCGATCAGCTCGCGCTGCACCTCGTTGACACCGCCACCGAAGGTCAGCACCAGGTTTCGCTTGGAGGTGGCGTCGAGGTAGTGCACCAGCGTCGCGGTCTCCTCGTCGGCAGGGTCTCCGAACGCCGTCACCACCTCCTCCAGCGCCAGGCCGAGCGACTGCACCTCGTCGGAGGCGAACACCTTCGACGCGGAGGCGTCCGCGACCGCGGCCCGGCCGGTCGCCTGCGCTCCGGCGACCTGCCAGTTGAGCAGCTCGTTGACCCGGAAGGCGACCGTCGCCCGGGCGAGGGTGTCCCGGACCCACGGCACCTCGAGCACGGGGGTTCCGTCCGGCGTCGTGCGGTCCTGCGCCCAGGCCGCCACCAGGTCGCGCAGCCCTTCGATGCGACCGGCCGGCCCGAGCATCACCCGCTCGTGGTTGAGCTGGGTGGTGATCAGCCGCCAGCCCTCGTTCTCCTCGCCCACGAGCATGTCGGCGGGGACCCGGACGTCGTTGTAGTACGTCGCGTTGACGTGGTGCGAGCCGTCGGAGGTGATGATGGGGGTCCACGAGTAGCCCGGGTCGCGGGTGTCCACGATCAGCACCGAGATGCCCTTGTGCCGGGGCGCGTCGGGGTCGGTGCGCACCGCCAGCCAGATGTAGTCGGCGGCATGCCCGCCGGTGGTCCACAGCTTCTGGCCGTTGACGATCCAGTCGCCGGTCGCCGGGTCCCTGCGCGCCGAGCAGCGCAGCGACGCCAGGTCGGTGCCGGCGTCGGCCTCCGAGTAGCCGATCGCGAAGTGCACGTCGCCCGCGAGGATGCGGGACAGGAACAGGTCCTTCTGCTTCTGGGTCCCGAACGCCTGCAGGGTGGGCCCGACCGTCTGCAGGGTGACGCTCGGCAGGTGCACGTCGGCCCGGGCCGCCTCGTTGGCGAAGGCCTGCTGCTCGATGCCGCCGAGTCCCTTGCCGCCGTACTCCACCGGCCAGCCGACGCCCATCCAGCCGTCGCTGCCCATCTGCCGGATGATCCGGTGGTACGCCGGACCGTGCCGGTCGGTCATCATCTCCACGCGGTCGTCGTGGCTGACCAGGCCGGAGAAGTATGCCCGCACCTCTGCCTTGAAGCGGCGCTCGTCCTCGGTCAGCTCGAGGTTCTTGCCCACACCCTCGCGGATCCCGACGCCGGCGAGCGCGGCCGCGCTGCCGCCGAGGTGGCGGGCGGTGTCCTTCACCCGAGCGAAGTAGCGGTGCAGCGGGTACGTCTCGTCGACCCCGACGCCGCCGTGCAGGTGCTGGCACGTCTGCAGCGCGGGTGGGACCCGGTCGGTGAACCATGCGGCCGCGACCGCGATGTCGTCGTCGGCCGGCTGCCCCGCGACGAGGCGACGCACCACTTCCCCAGAGGTCAACGACGTCAGCCGCGAGGTCACGAAGACGTCGGCGATCTGCACGGCCACGGCCTGGAACTCCGCCAGGGCGCGGCCGAACTGGACGCGTTGCCGGATGTAGCCGGCGGTCAGGTCGCGGGCTCCCGCCAGGAGTCCGGCGCCGTGCACCAGCAGAGCGGCGGCGGCGTGGCGGCGCAGGGTCCCGGCCGCCGCGCTCGTCAGCAGCTGGCCCGAGGCGCCCTCGAAGGCGTAGGTGGCTTCCGGCTGGTCCGACGACCCCCGCGTGTCGTGGCGGGTCACCCCGGTCCCGGACGGGTCGACCAGGGCCACGCCGGCGTCGGTCGAGACCAGCAGGACGGTGTCGCCGTCGAGCACCGGGACGCCGACCTTGCCCCCGGACACGAGCCCGTCCGTGTAGGTGGTGCGTGGCTCCTCTGGCAGCACCGCGCCCGGCTCGTCCGTGGCAGCGACGAGGTGGAGGGTGCCCGCCAGGACCTTCGGGACGAGCTCGTCCTTCTGCCCGGGCGTCCCCGCGGACAGCAGGGTGATGAGCCCGGTGGCCAGGGTGTGCCGGAACGGCAGGTCGACCGCGCGGACCGCCGCCTCGTGGACGAGCACCATCACCTCGTCGAGGCCGAGCCCCTCCCCGCCGTACTCCTCGGGTGCCGCGAGCGCGAGCAGACCGGCCTCCGCGCACGCCTGCCAGGAGGCGCGGCGCTCCTCGGGGCCCTTGTCCAGCACATCGGCCAGCACTGCGCGGACCGCCGCTGCGGCGTCCTCCTCGACCTGCGCTCCCACAGCACCTCCTCGGTATTTCTGTAACGTGTTCTAGTCTAGCCGAGACGACCGCCGGAAGGAGAGCCGCGCCATGCTCGTGGACCGCCTGCGCGACCAGCTCCGGGGAATGGTGCACCTCCCCGACGTGACGGTGCCCGACGGCCGCTGGCTGGAGCTGCCCCGGAGGGGCCGGACCTGGCTGACCGACGTGCCCGGGCCGACGCCCGATGCTCCGGCCGTCGTGCTGCTGCACGCCGTGGGCTGCACGGGCCTGCTCACCTGGTTTCCGGTGATCGGCGCGCTGTCGGAGCGGTACCGCGTGGTCACCTTCGACCAGCGCTGGCACGGGCGCGGCATCGTCTCGGACCACTTCTCGGTGGCCGACTGCGCCGACGACGCCGCAACGGTCATCGCCGAGCTGGGTCTCGAGGACCCGGTGGTCGCCGGCTACTCCATGGGCTCCATCGTGGCGCAGCGCGTGTGGCGCCAGCACCCCGACGTCGTGGGCGGGCTGGTGCTCGCCGCGACCACCGACCACTTCCGCAACACCGCGTCCGAGCGGGTGTTCCATGCCGGCATGGAGCTCGGGATGGGCAGCCTTCGCGCCCTGGCCCGGTCCCGGGCCCTGCAGCGCGGCGCCCTGCGCACCGCGGAGGCCCTGGTGGACGTCGAGGCCAGCGACACCCAGGAGTGGGCCCTCGAGGAGTGGCGCCGGACCAGTCCCTGGGCGATCGCCCAGGCCGTGGCCTCGCTCGGCCGCTTCCACTCGACGCCGTGGCTGCCGCGCGTGGACGTGCCGACCGCCGTGGTGGTGACCACGCAGGACAAGGTGCTCTCGCCCGAGCGGCAGCGCAAGGTCGCCGCGACGATCCCCGGCGCGACCCTCCACGAGGCGCCGGTCGGCCATGCCGGCTGCGTGCTCCAGTCCGCAGAGTTCGCCCCGGCGTTCCTGGAGGCGGTCGCCACCACCGCGGGCCGCATCGAGAGCCGGCACCGCGCCGAGGCCTGAGGGGGGTCCTGCGACTACACGGCCCGGTCGAGCGCATCCAGCTCGGCGGCGAAGTGCTGCGCCAGCTGCCACGGGTCCGGCATCGCGTCCCGGCAGGCGATCAGCCCGACGTGCATGCCGTTGTTGCTGCTCATCACGGTGATGTTGAGGCCGGCGCCGTGGAACACCGGCCCCAGCGGGTAGAGCGCCTCGATCCGCGCGCCCATGAAGTACAGCGGCACCGGCGGACCCGGCACGTTGGAGATGACGAGGTTGTGGATCACCGGGCCGCGCTCGGCGAGCTTGAGCCCGCTGACCATCCGCACACCGAGGCCGAAGACGCGCGGCGCGGCGAAGTGCGCCCAGTCCTGCAGGGTGTCGGCCGGGATCGCCTGGTGGTGCTGCTTGGCGTTCGCGTTGCTTCGGGCCAGCCGCTCGAGCCGCTCCCGCGGGTCGGCAAGGTCGGTGCCGAGCCGGGCGAAGATGGTGGAGACCTTGTTGGTGCCGCCCGGGCGGGTGGAGGTGTCGTGCACGGAAACCGGGACGCTGGCGAGCAGCGACTGGGCGGGCAGCTCGCCACGCGACTCCAGGTAGCGGCGCAGCGCTCCCCCGCTCACCGCGAGCACGACGTCGTTGACCGTCGCGCCCTCGACCCGGCGCTTGACCTGCTTGATCCGCTCCAGGTCGATGTCGGTGAAGGCGATCGACCGGCGCCCGGAGATGGTGCCGTTGAAGGACGTCCGAGGAGCGGTCAGCGGCGCCGCCATCGCCGTCCCGGCGCGGGCCCGGCGGATGGTGCGCGTCAGCAGGGACGTGGTGGGCGCCACCAGGCGCAACGCGTCGACCGGCTTGGCGAGGTTGCTGAGCACCCCGCGGCCGAACAGCTCCCAGCTCCCCGGCTCGGCCGCCACGGTCGCGTCGTCCCCCACGTCCGGGAGCGGGGCGTCCGGCTCCAGGCTGCAGAGGAACGCGAACAGGTTCGCGCCGGAGACCCCGTCCACGGTGGCGTGGTGCATCTTGGTGAACACCGCCACCGTGGCGTTCCCCTCCGGGCCGCTGCCGGCGAGGCCCTCGACCACCCACATCTCCCACAGCGGGCGGGACCGGTCGAGCGGGATGGACGCGAGGTGGCCGCACAGCTCGGCGAGCTCGGCGTCCCCGCCGGGAGCAGGTACGGCGATCCGGTGGACGTGCCGGTCCACGTCGAAGTCAGCGTCGTCGACCCAGACCGGGTGGTCGATGCCCAGCGGCACCGTCTTCAGCTTGCGGCGGAAGGCGGGGATCGCCTCGACGCGACGGCCGAGCTCGCTCTTCAGCTTCCCGAACGAGTACCCGCCCACGACGGTGTCGGGGTCGACGAGGACGATCCCGCACACGTGCATGAGCTGCGCGGCGCTCTCGAGGTAGAGGAAGCTCGCGTCCAGGCCGCTGAGCCGCTCCAGGGACCGGTCCATGCCGCCATTCTAGGAGCCTTTCTAGAACAAGTTCTAGCTCTGGTCCGCATGAGCCCGGTCACGCACGGAACGGTCCGGAAGCCCAGTAGTCTCGGCCGCATGGCCTTCTCCTACGCCGCGCGCCAGCTCGTCGTCGCGGGGCTCGCCGGCAACGCGGTGCGCCCGCTCGGCGGCCGCTACGGCAGCATCCCGGCCTTCGCCGCCGGCTGGCTCACCAGCGAGCTGGCACCCCAGCTGCTCGCCCTCTCCGCCGCCGACACGGCCGCCGAGCTCACGGTCCGATGGCGCCGGCGGCGACGCTCCGGCGAGCGGGCGACCAGCGCGCTGGGCCTCACCGCAGCCGCGGTCGGGATGGGGACGCTCGGCTACCTCGTCCGCAACGCGATGGCGTCGGGCGAGACGGTGGAGGGCAACCTCAGGGAGAGCCTCGGCGCCGACTACCTCGAGCGGCTCGAGCAGCCCCTCGACGTGCCGCCGCACAGCACCTGGCGCGAGCTGCTCCGGCCCTTCAAGCTGACCAGTCCCGGCGTGGAGGTGATCAGGGACGTCAACTACCGGGTCGGCGGCAGCCGCGCACGCCTGGACATCTACCGGCCCGAGGGCGTCGACCTCACGAACGCCCCGGTGCTCTTCCAGGTGCACGGTGGCGGCTGGACCATCGGCGACAAGGGCCAGCAGGGCCTGCTGCTGATGAACCGGATGGCCCAGCGCGGCTGGATCTGCGTGGCCAGCAACTACCGCCTCGCTCCCAAGCACCCCTTCCCCGCCCAGATCGTCGACGTGAAGAAGGCGCTGGCCTGGGTGCGCGACAACATCGGCGAGTACGGCGGCGACCCGTCGTACGTGGTGATCACCGGAGGCTCCGCCGGCGGCCACCTGGCAGCGCTGGCGGCGCTCACGCCCGACGTCAAGGAGTACCAGCCGGGCTTCGAGGACGCGGACACCCGGGTGTCGGCCTGCGTGCCGTTCTACGGGGTCTACGACATGGCGAACCTGACCGAGGACCGCCACGCCAGGGGCATGCGGGACTGGTTCCTGGCGCCGCGGGTGTTCAGGAAGGACCCGGTCGAGGACCTCGACGACTTCGTCCAGGCCTCACCGCTGGCGCACGTCACCGAGCACACGCCGGACTTCTTGGTCATCCACGGCGCCAACGACTCCCTGGTCAACGTCGGCCAGGCCCGGTCGTTCGTGGCGGCCCTGCGGGAGAAGTCCGACGCCAGCGTCACCTACAGCGAGCTGCCCGGCACCCAGCACGCCTTCGAGGTGTTCGGCTCCATCCGCAGCCACCACGTGATCAAGGCGGTGGAGCGGTGGCTCGAGTGGCACCGGTCGACTCGCCGCGACGAGACCTCGGTTCGCCCGACGCGCGAGGGCTCAGCCGCGGGGCAGTCCGAGAACCCGCTCGCCGACGACGTTGCGCAGCACCTGCGTCGTGCCTCCGGCGATGGAGAGGCAACGAGTCAGCAGTAGCTCGTGGGTGGCGGCGACGGACAGGTCGTCGCCGCTGAGCGCACGCCGGCCGAGCAGCTCGACCACCAGCTCGGCGGAGTCCTGTCGGCTGCGCACACCGAGCAGCTTCGCGACGCTGGACTCCGCACCCGGTCCCTGACCGGCCAGGGACCGCAGGGTGGAGCGGACCCCGAGCAGCTTCACGACGGTGGCCAGGGCCACCGCGCTGCCCACCGCGGCGTCGCCGTCCCCGCCGGCCAGGTCGACGGCCCGCTCGACCGAGTCGCCCAGCCGGCTGCCCGCCATCGCCACGCGCTCGTTGGCCAGCGTGGTGACCGCCAGCTTCCAGCCACCGCCCACCTCGCCGACCACGCAGTCGTCCGGGACGAGGACGTCGTCGAGGAACACCTCGTTGAACATCGCCTCACCGGTCAGCTCGCGCAGCGGCCGGATCTCGATGCCGGGTGAGCGCATGTCGACCAGGAAGTAGGTGATCCCGGCGTGCGGCCGGCCGCCGGACTCCGCCGGCTCGGCCGTGCGGGCCAGGCAGATGCCCCAGTCGGCCTGCTGGGCCAGCGACGTCCACACCTTCTGACCGGTGAGCCGCCAGCCGCCGGCCGCGTCGTCGCGGACGGCCTTCGTCCGCAGCGACGCGAGGTCCGAGCCCGCCCCGGGCTCGCTGAACAGCTGGCACCACACGATCTCGCCGTGCAGCGTCGGTCCGAGGAACCGGTCGCGCTGGGCGTCGTTCCCGTGCTGGAGGATGGTCGGCGCCGCCCACGCCCCGATCTTGAGGTCCGGCCGCTCCACCCCGGCCCGCGCCAGCTCCTCGTCGATGACCAGCTGCTGGACCGCGTCCGCGCCGAGGCCGTAGGGCGCCGCCCAGTGCGGCGCCAGCAGCCCGGTGTCGGCCAGGGCGGTACGACGATCCGGATCGGGCAGCCGGGCGATGCGCTCGGCCTGCTCCCTCGCCGGAGAGCGGTACTCCTCGTCCCGGCCCTGGAAGTCGATCACGCTGCTCCGTCGTACGCCGGTGGCGGCGTGACGCGCGAGCTCGCCGGCCCACACCCGCGAGCCCCCGAAGAACGAGCGCAGGAGCAACGCCCGCCGGAGGTACAGGTGGGCGTCGTGCTCGAAGGTGAAGCCGATCCCGCCGAGCACCTGGATGCAGTCCTTGGCGGTCGAGACGGCGCCGTCGAAGCAGGTGGTGGCCGCGACCAGTGCGGCCAGCCGACGCTGTGCCGGGTCCTCACCCTCCACGGCGAGGGCGGCGTCCCACGCCGCGGCGGTCACGGCCTCGCTCGTCTCGAGCATCTGGGCGCACAGGTGCTTGATCGCCTGGAACGCGCCGATCTTCTGGCCGAACTGCTCGCGGACTCCTGCGTAGTCGACGGCCGTGCCAACGCACCACCGTGCGACGCCGGAGGCCTCGGCGGCCGCGAGCGCCAGTGCCAGGTCCTGGCCGAGCTCCTCGTCGACCGTCACCTGACGGGCGGACGAGGGCAGGCCCGTCACCGTCCCGATGGTCCGGGACGGGTCCGGGCTGGCGGCAGGCACGACGTCGACGTCGTCGCGGGCCACGAGGTGGAAGTCGCCGGCGCGAGCCAGCAGCACGTGCGTGGCGGCGGCCCCGTCGAGGACGACGCCGTCGAGGCCCAGGCCGACGGACACGGATCCTTCTGCGATCCCCGAGCGCAGCTCCGCGTCGTCGACGAGCAGCCCGGCCACCGTGGTCGACAGGAGCGGACCGGGCACGAGGGCGCCCGCCGCGGCCTCGAGTGCGACCGCCTGGTCCAGGACGGTGCCTTCTCCGCCGTAGGGCGCCGGGAGAGCGATCGAGGCGAGGCCCATCTCGGCGTACCGGCCGGCCCACGAGCCCAGCAGCCCGGGGTCCTCCTCGGCGGCGCGGACGGATTCGATCGCCCCGGCGGACTCGGCCCACTTGCGCAGCGAACCCGCCAGCTCGTCGTGCTCGGCACTGATCCCGATGGGCATGCGGCTCCCTCTTCCGTCAGGTCCGGCCAGAACCCCGGCAGGAACCAGGACGACAACCAGAACGACGACTAGAACTAGAACGTGTTCTCATTCTGCCACGCCCACCGCCGAGACGTCACTTCCTGTCGGCCCCAGACCGCCGAGACGTCACTTCCTGTCGGGCCCAGGCCGCCGAGACGTCATCTTCATCCGACCGGGTCGCCGGCGTCTCCCGCCACACGCCGTAGGGCGCGCATGGATCCGACGGCCTCCATCGGCTCGAAGCTGCGGCTGGCCACGGCTCGCTGCCACACGCGGAAGGGTGCCTGCCCGCCGTCCTCGGGACGCTCGAAGACGTCGTGGATGACCAGCGCACCGCCGGCCACCACCCAGGGAGCGAAGCCGGAGTAGTCGTTCTGGGCGTGCACCTCGGCGTGCCCGCCGTCGATGAACACCAGGCTGAGCGGCGTTCGCCAGTACGACGACACGGTGGTGGACCGGCCGATCACGGCCACGACCTGCTCCTCGAGACCCGCCCGGGCGATGGTCCGCCGGAAGAAGGGCAGAGTGTCCATCAGGCCGAGCTCCTCGTCGACGACAGTCGGGTCGTGGTGCTCCCAGCCGGCCTGGTTCTCCTCGGATCCCCGGTGGTGGTCCACGGTGAACACCACACCGCCGATCTCGCGAGCCGCGGCACCCAGGTAGATCGCCGACTTCCCGCAGTAGGTCCCGACCTCGAGCGCCGGCCCGTGCGCCAGCCGCTCGACGGCGAGCCGGTGCAGGAACTCCCCCTCGTCCTCGGGCATGAACCCCTTGGCGGCGCGGGCATGG
>DASSOK010000072.1:0-9101 GCA_035700665.1 Marmoricola sp. | reverse complement strand
GCGACGGTGCTGGTCTCGCACCACGTCGAGGAGGTGCCGCCCGGGTTCACGCACGCGCTGATGCTGCGCGGGGGGCGAGTGGTCTGCCAGGGACCGCTCGACGAGGTGATGACCGCGGAGAACCTGACCGCGACGTTCGGGCTGCCGCTCCAGCTCACCCACGTCGACGGCCGCTACGCCGCCCGGCGTCGTACCCGCGCCCTGGGCTCCTGACCGCGTGCCGACGCGGCTGCGCAAACCCCGCGGGACAAGGGGACCTGGTTGGGTAGGGTCGGGACATGGACTGGCTGAGGGACCACCTGTGGGAGACCTGGCTGGTGGCCGGCGCGGCGCTGGCCGCGCTCGAGCTGATCAGCCTGGACCTGGTGCTCCTGATGCTCGCCGGCGGTGCGGTGGTCGGCTTCCTGACCGCCATCCTCGGCGGCCCGTTCCCGCTGCAGCTCGTGCTCGCGCTGATCGCCTCCGTCGGGCTGCTGGCGGTGGTGCGGCCGAGCGTGGTGCACCGGCTGCACGGGGGTCCGACGCTGCGGACAGGCACGGAGGCGCTGGTCGGCAGGCGGGCGACCGTGCTGGCGACGGTCGAGCACGACAACCCGGGCCGGATCAAGCTGGGCGGCGAGGAGTGGAGCGCCCTGCCCTACGACGAGGACGACCAGCTCGAGCCCGGCACCGCGGTCGACGTGGTCGCGATCAAGGGAGCCACGGCCTACGTGCTGCGGATCCACCCGCTCGAGGCCTGAGCCTCGGGCGTCGAACAACGAGCAGAACAGGAGGCGACTCATGGGTGTGGCGATCTTCTTCGGCGTCCTGGTCGTCCTCGCCGTGCTGGTGCTGGCGAAGACGATCCGGATCATCCCGCAGGCCCGCGCCGGGATCGTCGAGCGGTTCGGCAAGTACCGCACGACGCTCGAGCCCGGGCTCAACGTGGTGACGCCGTTCATCGACCGGGTCCGCTACGTCCTCGACATGCGCGAGCAGGTCGTCTCCTTCCCGCCGCAGCCGGTGATCACCGAGGACAACCTCGTGGTCTCGATCGACACGGTGATCTACTTCCAGGTCACCGATGCGGTGGCCGCGACCTACGAGATCGCCAACTACATCTCCGCGGTCGAGCAGCTCACCATGACGACGCTGCGCAACATCGTCGGCGGGATGGACCTCGAGGAGACGCTCACCAGCCGGGACGCGATCAACAGCCGGCTGCGCGGCGTCCTCGACGAGGCCACGGGCAAGTGGGGGATCCGGGTCAACCGCGTCGAGCTCAAGGGCATCGACCCGCCCCCGTCCATCAAGGACTCGATGGAGAAGCAGATGCGGGCCGACCGCGACAAGCGTGCCGCCATCCTCACGGCCGAGGGCCAGCGCCAGTCGGCCATCCTGACCGCGGAGGGTGCCAAGCAGTCCGCGATCCTCACGGCCGAGGGTGACCGGGAGTCGCAGATCCTGCGTGCCCAGGCGGAGCGGGAGGCCGCGATCCTGCGCGCCCAGGGCGAGGGCCAGGCCATCCAGACGGTGTTCCAGGCGATCCACGACGGCCAGCCCGACCAGGCGCTGCTCGCCTACCAGTACCTCCAGATGATGCCGAAGATCGCCGAGGGCGACGCCAACAAGGTGTGGGTGGTTCCCTCGGAGATCACCAAGGCCCTGGAGGGCCTCGGCTCCGCGGTGCACGAGGTGGCCGGCATCCCGAAGCACACCGACGGGCCGCGGGTCCGGGTCGACATGGGCTCGGCCGACCCGCAGCTGCCGGCGGCGGACGAGTCCCTCGAGAGCGCCAACGAGGCCGTCCAGGAGGCCATCGCCGCGGCCGAGGAGTCCTCGCAGGGCCACGGCGGCGACCCGGGGGAGCCCTCGGCCCAATGACGCGCCGCGCGGTCACCGCGTGACCTGGTGGGAGATGGTCGCGGTGTTCCTCGCCGGCACCGCGGCGGGAACGATCAACACCGTGGTCGGCTCGGGCACGCTGGTCACCTTCCCGACGCTGCTCGCGTTCGGGGTGCCCCCGGTGACCGCCAACGTCAGCAACTCCGTCGGCCTGGTCCCCGGCTCCATCACGGGCGCGTGGGGCTACCGGGCGGAGCTGCGCGGCCAGCGCAGCCGGGTGCTCCGGCTCGCGAGCGCCTCGTTCCTCGGTGCCGCTGCTGGCGCGGTGCTGCTGCTCGTGCTGCCCTCCGCAGCGTTCGACGCGATCGTGCCGGTGCTGATCGGTCTGGGTGTCGTCCTGGTGGTGCTCGGTCCCCGGATCCAGCGGCGGGTGCTCGCCCGTGCCGCGGAGCGTGGCGGCCTCTCCGAGCACGGTGCGGGCTGGGTGTGGCCGTCCGTGGTGGGCGCCGGGGTGTACGGCGGCTACTTCGGCGCCGCCCAGGGCGTTCTGCTGATGGCCATCCTCGGCATCGGCGTCGACGACACCATGCAGCGGCACAACGCCACCAAGAACGTGCTCTCGGCGATCGTCAACGGGGTCGCCGCGGTCGTGTTCATCGCCGTGGCCCACGTCGACTGGGCGGCTGCGGGACTCATCGCGGCCGGCGCCGTGGTCGGCGGGCTGATCGGCGCGACGGTGGGCAGGCGTCTCTCCCCGACGGTGCTGCGCGCGGTGATCGTGGTGGTGGGGGTCGCGGCGATCGTCGCCTTCGTCGCGTGACGCGTCAGTCGGTGAACGTGTGGGCCCGGAACCTGGCCACCAGGTCGTCCGCGGACGGCACCGTCTCGACCGGCAGCTCGACGCGCTCGTAGAGCCAGAGCAGCAGCTCGCCGGGGGTGCCCTGCACCGTGCCGGTCGCCGGCGCGGTCTCGCCGCGCTCCCACGCCAGGGCCCCCGGCGTCACCGCGTCGGTGACGGTCCAGGCCCTGCCCGGGGCGGCGTGCAGGACCAGCCGTCCGCCGAGGGGCTGCACGCCGACCGCCTGCTCCGCGCTGAGCGGAGCCGTCTCGCTGGCCACCGAGCAGTCGAGGAACTCCTCGATCGCGTCCGCCGCGACGTCGTCGGCGATGGCAGCGTCCTGGCCGGCGGCGTCGGCCGCGTCCCAGTGGTGCACGGCCGCCTCCTGCACCTGGTGCCGGGTGATGAAGCCGACGTGCTGGCGTCCCGGCGACCAGGTCCAGCACGGCGCCGACTGGTCCGCGTCCGCCAGCGTGCCGACCAGCGTGTCCGTCGTACGACGGAGGGCGGCCACGAGGTCCTCGTCCGGCACTCGCTCCGGACGCTTCAGGGACTCGGGGAAGGCGCTCGGCCGGTTGTGCGCGACCCACGCCCAGAACCACTGCACCGACGTCACGTGGTGGACGAGGTCAGCGACCGCCCAGCCCGGACAGTGGGCGACCGGGGCGTCCAGGTGTCCTTCGGCGGCGTCCGCCAGCGCAGCGGAGTGGCCGGCGATGGCGTCGAGGCAGCGGTGGGTGTCGAGGCTCATGCCTCCGACCGTAGCCGGGGCTCAGTCTCCGCTCTTGCGCCTCTCCAGCAGGCCGAGGGCACCTGCCGCGACCGCGGCCACGGCGGGCGCGCTGAGGAACATCCCGTCCTGCTGCGACACCGCGCCGCTCTGCGCGGCGGTCTGCCCGGCGAACGCGTCGGCGGCGTCGACGCCCATGCCGAGGACGACCAGCGCCTTCCGTGCGCCGCGCGGCGCCATCAGGGTCAGCGCTCCGAGGGCCAGCTCGCGCGAGCCGAACATCCGCATCATGTAGGGCAGCTGCCGGTTCCGCGTGGCGTCCAGCCTGAACGCCTTGGCGGTCAGCTCAGGCGCCGCGAGGGCCATCCCGCCGATGCCGATGCGGGCGAGGGACAGGCCGGAGACGAGGTTCATGCCCGGAGGTTAGCGGCAGACGCGGTCATCGGTCGACGTAGGCACCGAGGAAACGGTCGAGCTCGTCGAAGACCTTGCTCCGCGCGGGCTCGGGCGACAGCGTCACGTCGTGCAGGGCGCCCTCCACCTGGACCACCGTGACGTGCCGGGACAGCATCGGAGCGCGCCTGCGCATGCGCTGCACGTCGAGGACGACGTCGGTCGACATCAGTGCCGGGTCGTCCGGCAGGTCCGGGGTGGCGGACCGCGTCGAGCTCACCAGCAGGACCGGCGCATCGATCTTGAGCCCTCGGGCCACCCGCGCCTGGCCCAGGCGCACGGCGCGGATCCAGCCGGCGTGGACCGGGAAGGAGGCGATCGGCTTCCACGCGAGGTCGAAGTCCCACTCGCCGAGGTGCTCGCGGTGCAGGCTGCGGGCGTAGAGCCCGGTGACCTTGCGCGGCACCTGACGGCGCGGTTGCCGTGCGCCCAGCCGATGGATCGCCGGCATCGCCATCAGCCGGGTGAAGGTGTCGCCGTGCATGTCGATCCAGGGCGCGTTGAGGAAGACACCGCGGACCGGGTACCCGCGGTCGTGGAGCCACAGCGGCACCACCAGGCCTCCGGTCGAGTGGGCCGAGACGACGAGGTGGTCGTGCTCCTCGGTGATCTCGGCGTGGACGACGTCGAGCTCCTCGTAGTAGGTGCGCAGGTCGGTGACGAAGTTGGGGGTGTGGTGCGGGCGCAGCGACCGGCCGTACTTGCGCAGGTCCAGGGCGTAGAAGTCGTAGCCCCGGCCGCACCAGAAGTCCGCGGCGGCGGTCTGGAAGAAGTAGTCGGCGAAGCCGTGCACGTGCAGGACGGCCTTGCCGGCTGCGGACGCTCCGTCGGCGCGGCGCCGCCGCACCAGGGTGGCGACGACCTCACCCTCGTCGTCCGCCCGGAGGTTGAACGTGCGCTGTTCGTACGGCGGCCCGAGGACGTCCTCGGTGTAGTCCAAGCCCGTCCCGCTCAGTGCTGGTAGGTGCCGACGACGATGGCCCGGCCGGCCGTCTTGAAGGCGAGGTTGAAGCTCATCACCGCGTTGGAGGCGTCCTCGTCGATGCCGAGCTTGTCCTCGGTGACCGCGTGCACGACGAAGTAGTAGCGGTGCACCTGGTCGCCCTGCGGCGGTGCCGCACCCATGAAGGCGTGCGACCCGCCGTCGTTGCGGAGCATGAAGGAGCCTTCCGGGATCCCGGAGCCGCCGTCGGCCCCGGCGCCGGCGTCCAGGGACGTGACGTCGGCCGGCACGTCGACCAGCGCCCAGTGCCAGAACCCGCACGGCGTCGGGGCGTCCGGGTCGAAGCAGGTGATCGTGTAGCTCTTCGTCCCGTCCGGTGCGCCATGCCAGGACAGTTGCGGGGAGGTGTTCCCCCGGTCGGCCACCTGGTCGTCCTTGAGCGGCTCGCCGTCGGTGACGTCGGCGCTCGTCACGGTGAAGGAGGGCACCTTGGGCAGGAGCTCGTACGGGTCGGGGTGCACGGGTCGCTCGATACTCATGCACCCAACGTAGTCCGGTCCGTGGTCGCCGGAAACACCCCGGTGCCGTGGTGCCGGGACAATGGCGGGCGTGACCGACGCCCCCTTCCCGACCTACCTGGCCGGCCTGCGCCTCGCCGGCCGGAGGGTCGTCGTCGTCGGGGGCGGCACCGTCGCCCAGCGTCGGCTGCCCGCTCTCATCGCAGCGGGCGCCTCGGTCCACGTCGTCGCGCCGCAGGTGACGCCGGCCGTCGAGGGACTCGCCGGATCGGGAGAGATCACCTGGTCGGCGCGCGAGTTCGAGGAGGGCGACCTCGACGGTGCCTGGTACGTGATGGCCGCGACCGACTCCCGCCCCGTCAACACCCTCGTCGGGGACGCTGCCGAGGCGCGGCACACGTTCTGCGTGCGCGTCGACGACGCCGCTGCGGCCACCGCCTGGACGCCGGCCGTGGGCCAGCACGACGGCCTGCGTGTCGGGGTGATCAGCGACGCCGGGGCGGCGCGTGACCCCAGACGGATCGCCGGCGTCCGCGACGACGTCGTCGACGGCCTGCAGACGGGCCGGATCGCGGCCCGTGCGGGAGAGCGGCCGGCGGGCGTCGTACTCGTCGGCGGTGGGCCCGGTGACCCGGAGCTCATCTCCGTCGCGGGACGGCGAGCGCTGCTCGAGGCGGACGTGGTGGTCGCCGACCGGCTGGCACCTCGGGAGCTGCTCGGGCTGCTCAGCGCAGACACGGAGCTCATCGACGTCGCGAAGCTGCCACGTGGGCGCTCGGCGCTGCAGGAGGAGATCAACCGCGTCATCGTCGAGCGCGCCAGGGCCGGCAAGCGGGTGGCCCGGTTCAAGGGCGGTGACAACTTCGTCTTCGGCCGCGGCTACGAGGAGGTGCTCGCCTGCCGCGAGGCCGGCGTGCCCGTCACCGTCGTGCCCGGCCTCTCCAGCCCCATCGCCGTGCCGGGGCTGGCCGGGATCCCGGTCACCCACCGGGGGGTCACCCACGAGTTCACCGTGCTGTCCGGGCACCTGCCGCCCGGCCACCCGGACTCGCTGATCGCCTGGGATGCCGTCGCGCGGATGCAGGGCACGCTGCTGCTCATGATGGCCGTCCACAACGCCGCCGCGATCGCCGCGGTGCTGCTCGCCGGCGGGAAGGCCGCCGGGACGCCGGTGGCCGTGGTCTGTGACGGGTCGATGCCGGGGGAACGGACCGTGCTCTCCACGCTGGGCTCGCTGGCCGACGACCTCGCCGCCTCCGACGTCCGGCCGCCCGCGATCATCGTCGTGGGCGACGTCGTGGCGGTCGCCCATCCGGAGAGGTACGGCTCGGCTACCGTTCCGGAGCGTGGCTGACGAGCTGGACCTGGTCGAGGTGGACGACCCCGCGGACCCCCGGCTGGCGGACTACCGCGACCTGCGGGACGTCCAGCTGCGACAGTCCCTCGAGGCGGAGCACGGGCTGTTCCTCGCCGAGGGGGAGAAGGTGGTCCGTCGCGCCGTCGAGGCCGGCTTCACCCCGCGCTCGTTCCTGATGGCTCGCCGCTGGCTCGACGGGCTGGCGGACGTCCTGACCGGCTCGGGGGCGCCCGTGTACGTCGTCTCCGAGGCGCTCGCCGAGGAGGTCACCGGCTTCCACGTGCACCGCGGTGCCCTCGCCTCACTGGCCCGGCGGCCGCTCGCGCCGGTCGAGGAGGTGCTCGCGGACGCGCGATCGGTGCTCGTCCTCGAGGATGTCGTCGACCACACCAACGTCGGCGCGATCTTCCGGTCCGGCGCGGCGCTGGGGATCGACGCCGTGCTGCTCGCCCCGCGCTGCGCCGACCCGCTCTACCGGCGGGCGATCAAGGTCGGCATGGGTGCGGTCTTCACCATGCCCTGGACCCGCCTCCCGGACTGGTACGACGCGCTTGCGTCACTGTCTGCCCGGGGCTTCACCACGGTGGCGCTCACCCTGGCGGCGGACGCACAACCGGTCGAGGACGCCGTCGCCGGCGTCGACCGGCTCGCGCTGGTCCTCGGATCGGAGGGGCACGGGTTGTCGCCTCGCTGGGAGCAGGCCGCCGACCGCCGGGCGATCATCCCGATGGCCGCCGGCATCGACTCCCTCAACGTCGCCGCCGCGACCGCAGTCGCCTGCTACGTCGCCGCCCACCGCTGATCACCCCACCGAGAGGTCAGCGCTGGTGGCGGGGGGTGGGGTCCTCACCCACGGGCCAGTCGGGCGGATAGTCCGGTGCCTCCTTCTCCATCTGCTTGCGCAGGCTCTTGCGCAGTCGGGTGGAGAGGCGGTCGCCGAACACCATGCCATGGACGTGGTCGGTCTCGTGCTGGAGACAGCGGGCGAGGAGGCCGTCGCCCTCGTAGGTGATGTCACTGCCGTCGAGGTCCTGGCCGTGCACGCGGGCAAAGTCGGGACGGGCACACTCGACGAAGGCGCCGGGGTAGGACAGGCAGCCCTCCTCGCTCTCGTCGAGCTGGCGGTCGTTGCCCTCGGGCAGCTCGACCATGGGATTGCAGACGACGCCGACGTGCCGCTCACCGCGGGCGTCCGGGCAGTCGTAGACGAACACGGCGAGGTCGACGCCGACCTGGCAGGCTGCCAGGCCGACGCCCTCGGCGGCGTACATGGTGGCGACCATGTCGGCCACGAGCGCCCGCAGCTCCTCGTCGTACGACGTGACGGGTCGCGCCGGCCGGTGCATCACCTCTGCGCCCCAGCGCGTGACGGGACGCACCGTCCCGCCGCCCGGCAACTCCGTTGGCATGCCCGAAACCATGGGTGGGATCCTAGACAGCGGGCACGTGACGTCCGACACGCGGTCTCGGTGTAGATATGAGTGTAACTCCCAGTTACATTTGGCCGCATGGCTTCGAACTCCGACAAGAGCGCACTCCAGCGGCTGCCCTGGAGCCTCCTGCGCGCGGGGGGCCGGCACGGCCTCTCCGACGACGAGACCCGCGACCCCATCGGGCTGGCGGTGGCCGCCCTCAACAAGCTCGCGCAGAGCGACGTGATCGACCGGCTCGGCCTGCGCAAGACCACCGAGCGAGGCGTCTACCGCGTCACCAGCGCCGGCTTCCGGACCGCCGGCGCGGCCGGCCGCACCTTCGCCCGGGCGGGCAAGAAGGGCGGCGGCAAGCGCGTGCCCGCGGCTCCCAGCCGTGGCCTGTTCGACCTCACTCCCAGCGAGGACGAGCGGATGCTCGTGGACGTGGTGAGCGAGTATGTCGAGGAGATGCTGCGTCCTGCCGCCGCGGCGGCCGACGAGGCGTGTGCGGCGCCGGACGAGCTGCTCAAGGCCTCGCTCGAGATCGGGCTGCCGATCCTGGGTGTCTCGGAGGACCTCGGCGGCATTGCCACCGAGCGCTCCTCCGTGGCCGGTGTCCTGGTGCACGAGGCGCTCGCCAAGGGCGACATGGGCCTCGCCGTCGCGGCCATGGCGCCGGGGGCGGTCGCCACCGCACTGTCGCTGTGGGGCACCGACGAGCAGCAGTCGACGTACCTCCCGGCCTTCGCCGACGACAAGGACGTGCCGGCTGCCGCGCTGGCCCTGGCAGAGCCGAAGGCGCTGTTCGACCCACTGAACCCTGCGACGACGGCGGTGCGGGACGGTGACGGCTACGTGCTCGACGGGACCAAGTCCGCAGTGGTGCGTGGCGCCGACGCGGAGCTGTTCGTCGTGGGCGCCGAGCTGGACGGCAAGCCGCAGCTGTTCCTCGTCGAGTCGAGTTCTGACGGCGTCACGATCGAGTCCGACCCCTCGATGGGCGTGCGCGCCGCGTCGCTCAGCAAG
>DASSOK010000071.1:0-24773 GCA_035700665.1 Marmoricola sp. | reverse complement strand
GACGCACGTCGCCGCCCACCACCTGCTGCTGGCGCACGGACTCGCGTCGGCACGGATGCATGAGGCGGGCGCGGAGGCGGTCGGGCTGGCGCTGAACCTCACGCCGGTGTGGCCCGACCGGCCCGCGGCGCGCAAGGTCGCAGACGGCGTCGACGCGATCCGCAACCGGATCTGGCTCGGGCCACTCGTGGACGGGCACTACGACGAGGGCGTGCTCGACGTCGCGCCGGTGCTGGCCGACCAGCAGGTCGTGCGCGAGCGCGACCTCGCCCTGGTCCGCGGATCAGCCGACTGGCTGGGCATCAACTACTACACGCCCGCGCGGGTCGACCTCGACGCCGGCACCGGTGGCAGCACAGGGACCGGCGCGACCGGCGGCGACGCAGGCGTCGAGGAGTTCCCCGGCGTCACCGGCTTCCGGTTCACCCCGCGGCCCCCGCTCACGGACATCGGCTGGGAGGTCGAGCCCCGCGGCCTCGAGGAGCTGCTGGTCAGCACCTCCGAGCGCACCGGGCTGCCGCTGGTGGTCACCGAGAACGGCGCCGCCGTCGTGGACGACCAGGACCGGATCGACTACCTCGCTGGTCACGTCGCCGCCGTGGACCGCGCCCGCGCGCAGGGTGCCGACGTGCGCGGCTACGTGCTGTGGACGCTGCTGGACAACTTCGAGTGGGCCGAGGGCTACACCAAGCACTTCGGCGTCGTCGCGGTCGACCGGGACACCCTCGAGCGCACGCCGAAGCCGTCGTACCAGTGGTACGCCGACCTGGTGGCGCACCGCCGGGGCGCCGGGGCTACCCCTTGACGCTGCCGGCGAGCAGTCCGCGCACGAAGTAGCGCTGGCCGGCCAGGAACACCACGAGCGGCACGATCAGCGACACGAACGCGCCGGCCGCGAGCAGGTGCCAGTCCTGGCCGCGGGTGCCGGAGAGCTCGGCCAGCCGCACCGTCAGCGGCGACACGTCGAGGTTGCCGCCGGCGAACACCAGCGCCACCAGCAGGTCGTTCCAGACCCAGAGGAACTGGAAGATGCCGAACGCGGCGATCGCCGGGGCCATCAGCGGAAGCATGATCCGGGTGAAGATCCGGACGTGGCCGGCGCCGTCGACCCGCGCCGCCTCGACGAGCTCGGCGGGCACCTCCTTCATGAAGTTGTGCAGGAGGTAGATCGCCAGGGGCAGGCCGAAGATCGCGTGCGAGAGCCAGATCGTGTAGAAGCCGCCGCCGAAGGCATCGCTCCCGGCCAGCTGCGGGAAGCCGAACGGCGGGTCGACATAGAGCTTGAGCAGCGGGATCATCGTCACCTGGATCGGGACGATCTGCAGCGCGAACACCGCCACGAAGAGGATGTTGCGGCCAGGGAACTTCATCCAGGCGAACGCGTAGGCCGCCATCACCGCCAGGGAGATCGGGATCAGCACCGCGGGGATCGTGATCACGATCGAGTTGATGAAGTAGGTGGCCAGGTCGGTGTCGCTCCCGGTCATCACCGCCCGGTAGTTCTCCAGGGTGACGTCGGGATGGGCGAACCAGGTCCACCAGCCGCTGCTCTGCACGTCGCCCTTGGGCCGGAAGGACGAGATCAGCAGCCCGGCGGTGGGGATCGTCCACAGCACGGCGATGATCACCGCGACCGCGGAGGCGACCGGGTTCGTCAGCGCGCGGTGCGCCTTGCCGGCCCTGGTCTCGGGCTTCTGCTCGCGGACGGGGGCGGTGGGGACCTCCGGCGTACTGGTCGTCATCGGGCCTCCAGCCGGCGCATCTGGCGGATGTTGTAGAGGACGATCGGTGTCACGAGCGCGAACAGCAGCACGGCGAGTGCCGCACCGAGGCCGAAGTTGAACGACCGGAAGCTCTGCACGTAGAACTCGTAGGCGAGCACGCTGGTGCCGAACCGGCCGCCGGTCGCGGTCCGGACGATGTCGAAGACCTTCAGCGTGGTGATGCTGATCGTGGTGAGTACGACGATCAGTGACGGCCGGATCATCGGGACGGTGATGTAGCGGAACATCCGGATCCCGGTGACCCCGTCGAGCCGGGCCGCCTCCACCACGTCGTCGGGGATGGCGCGGATCGAGGCCGAGAGGATCGTCATGGCGAAGCCGGCCTGCACCCAGATCATGATCACGATCAGGAACAGGGTGTTCCACGGCTCGTTGAGCAGGAACCGGTAGGTGTCCATGCCGAGCCACTTGAGCACCTGGTTGGCCAGCCCGATCTGGTCGTTCTCCGCGGCGCGGTAGTCGTAGACGAACTTCCAGATCAGCGAGGCGCCCACGAGCGAGATCGCCATCGGCATGAAGACCAGCGCCTTGGCGGTCTTCTCGAACCGGGCGCGGTCGACCAGGACGGCGTAGACCAGCCCGATCAACGTCGCCGCGATCGGCGTGATGATCACCCAGATCGCGGTGTTGCGCAGCACCTTGACGAGGCTGTCGTTGGTGGCGATCGCCTGGTAGTTGTCCAGGCCGACGAACTGGGTGGAGCCGGCGTTGAGGAAGGACTCGTAGAGGGTGCGGATCGCCGGGTAGAGCAGGCCGACCGCGATCAAGAGCACGGCCGGAAGCACGAAGACCAGGGTCTGCAGGCTCTCCCCGCGCCGTGACCGGACCCGGTCGGCGAGGAAGAGCACGACCGCGACCACGCCGAAGAACAGCGCGATCGCGATGCCCATCTGGACCAGTTTCTCCGCGGTCGACACACAGACCTCCCTCGTAGCGGCCGTTGCGGCAGGGTGCGGTGCGAGGGCGCGTCACCGCGCCCACGCACCGCGTCGGCTCAGCTGGGCCAGGACTCCTCGATGGCGTCCAGTGCCGCCTTGGTGTCCTTGCCGGTGATCCAGGCGGTCATCTGCTCCCAGAAGGAGCCGGCGCCCACCGCACCCGGCATCTGGTCGGAGCCGTCGAAGCGGAACACCGCGTCAGGGTCCTGCAGCGTCTCGGCGGACAGCTGGTCGATCGGGCTGACCAGGTTGTTCACGTCGAGACCCTTGTTGGCGCTGACCCAGCCGCCGCCAGGAGTGTTCTTGGCCTTCTCGTTGGCCCACACGTCGCTGGACAGGTAGGTCTGGAACGCCTGGACCTCCGGGTCGTCGGAGAACGCGGCGACGAACTCACCGCCACCGAGGACGGGCTTGCCGTTGTCCTCGTTGGTCGTGGGCAGGTAGAACGCGAACGCGTCGCCGTCCTCGGCCACCTTGGTGCCCTCGGGCCAGTTGGCGGCGTAGAAGCTCGCCTGCCGGTGCAGTGCACACTTGCCGTCGAGGATCGGCAGGCCGGCGTCCTGGAACGTCGTCGTGGCGATCGACTTCACGTCACCGAAACCGCCGTTGACGTACTTCGGGTTCTTGAGGATGTTCCCGACCCGGTCCAGGGAGTCGACGATCTGCTGGTCGTTGAACGGGATCTCGTGATCGACCCACTTGTCGTAGGTCTCGGCCCCGGCGTCGCGGAGGATCACGTCCTCCAGCCAGTCGGTGGCCGGCCAGCCGGTCGCGTCACCCGACGAGATGCCGGCGCACCACGGCTTGATGCCGGTCGCCGCGATCTTGTCGCTCAGCGCCATCATGTCGTCCCACGTGGTCGGGATCTCCCAGCCGTTGTCGGCGAACATCTTCGGCGAGTACCACACGAACGACTTCACGTTGGCGCCCAGCGGGGCGGCGTAGAAGGTGTCGTTGACGGTGCCGTACTTCTTCCAGTCCTCGCCGAACCACTTGTCGACGTTCTCGGACACCGCGTCCGGCGGCTCGACGACCTTGCCGGTCTGCTCGACCAGGGTCTTCAGCAGACCGGGCTGCGGGATGTAGGCGATGTCCGGGGCGTTGCCGCCCTGCACGCGCACGACGAGCTGGGCCTCGAACTCCTTGGAGCCCTCGTACTCGACGTCGGCGCCGGTGCACTCGGTGAACAGCTTGTAGGAATCCTTGTGCGCCTTGTCCTCCGGCGCGACGATCGAGGTGTAGACGTGCACGGTCTTGCCGGTCAGGTCGCCGAACTGGGTCAGCTGCTCGCACCCGGCCTTGCCCTCGCCCGGGGACGTGCCGCCCGCAGACTTGGTCTCTCCCCCGTCATCGCTGCCACACGCCGACAGGGCGAGCGCTGCGGTCAACAGCACCGCAGCGGTGGCCGAGACGCGACGTGTCTTCAGTGATCGCATCAGTTGCTCCTTTGGTCGTGGCTACGGTCGATGTAATCGTGTGCCACGTCACATGTCCACGACTACGGGCGGAACGAACATCACGAAGGCGTAACGCCCACCGTTCTGCGTGCTTTTGTGCACCACTCGGGGCCACAGCGGACTAGGTTCGCCGACAAGCCTTCCACTACGGATCGTCCGGCACGTTCCTGCCGGTGAAGGAGGAGAGCGCATGGCCACCATCAGGTTCGACAACGCAACCAGGCTGTTCCCGGGCAGTGAGCGACCAGCCGTCGACTCGCTGAACATCGACATCGCCGATGGCGAGTTCCTCGTCCTCGTCGGCCCCTCGGGGTGTGGCAAGTCCACGTCGCTGCGGATGGTCGCAGGGCTGGAGGACGTCGACGAGGGCAAGATCTGGATCGGCGACAGGGACGTCACCGACCTGCCGCCCAAGGACCGCGACGTCGCGATGGTCTTCCAGAACTACGCGCTCTACCCGCACATGTCGGTCGCCGAGAACATGGGCTTCGCCCTCAAGATCGCCGGTGTCGCGAAGGACGAGATCCGCACCCGGGTGGAGGAGGCGGCGAAGATCCTCGACCTCGAGCAGTACCTCACCCGCAAGCCGAAGGCGCTGTCCGGCGGCCAGCGGCAGCGGGTGGCGATGGGCCGGGCGATCGTCCGCTCGCCGCAGGTGTTCCTCATGGACGAGCCGCTGTCGAACCTCGATGCCAAGCTGCGCGTGCAGACCCGCAGCCAGATCGCCGCGCTGCAGCGCCGGCTGGGGGTCACCACGGTCTACGTCACCCACGACCAGGTGGAGGCGATGACCATGGGCGACCGGGTGGCCGTGCTCAAGGACGGCGTGCTGCAGCAGGTCGCCAGTCCGCGGGAGATGTACGACGAGCCGGCCAACGTCTTCGTCGCCGGCTTCATCGGGTCGCCCGCGATGAACCTCTTCGAGGTCGCCGTGAAGGGCGACCGGCTGTCCTTCGGCGGCATGGACGTGCCGCTGCCGAGCGGTACGGCGGCTGCGTCGGACGGGGGCCGGACCCGCGTGACCGTCGGCGTGCGCCCGGAGGACCTCGAGCTCGCCGGTGACGGCCAGGGGCTCGAGACCATGGTGACGCTGGTGGAGTCGCTGGGTGCCGACGCCTACATCTATGGCACCGCGCAGGTCGACGGCTCCGAGCAGCTCCTGACCGCCCGGGTCGAGGGACGGCAGCCGCCCGAGAAGGGCAGCCGCGTCCACCTCGCGCCGAAGCCCGGACAGCTGCACCTGTTCTCGACCGAGACGGGCGAGCGCCTGGTGTCCTAGTCTGGGCACATGCACCGGGGAGGGGGGCCCTCGTCGGACACGATCGTGGACACCGACGCGTGGGCCCGTGAGGCACTCGCGTCACTGTGCGCCCTGCCCGGCGTGCACCGGGTCGGCCTCGCCCTCGCCGAGGGTGGCGGCCGCCGGCTGCGGTTCACCGCCAGCGACCGGAGCATCTCCTCGGGTCTGCGCTGGTGCCACGTCGACGCCTACGACGACGTCCCGCTCAACACGGCCGTCCGCAGCGGCACCCTGGTGACCGGCGCACTGGCCACGCTGGGCACGCGCTATCCGAAGTTCGTCGCGCGTCAGCCGGCCGGAAGCACGTCCGGCATCGCGGCGGTGCCGCTCGAGGTGGCCGGCCAGACGTTGGGCGGGTTCGTGCTCTTCTACGCGGAGCCGCAGCCGTTCGACACCGCTCAGTGCGCCGCCCTGGTCCGGTACGGCCGGGACCTGGGCCAGGAGCTGCGCCGCGCCCAACGCCTCCAGGCGAGGGCCGGGGGCAGCCTGGCCGCCGAGCCGGTGCCCCGGGGAGCGGTCGTGGCACTGCACGACGTCCCAGCCGAGCTCGCGGCGGTCGCTGACGCCCGGCACTTCCTCGGCGAGGTCCTGCAGAGGTGGGGCATCGAGGAGGACGTGGTCTACACCGCAGCGGTCTGCATGTGCGAGCTGGTGACCAATGCCCTGATCCACACGCCGAGCGGCTGCGAGGTGCGGCTGCTGCTCGACGACGGTGTGCTCACCACCACCGTCCGTGACCGCGGCGCCGGCGGACTGCCCGACCAGCTCGACCACGAGGACCCGTTGCGGGTGCACGGACGCGGCCTCGAGCTCGTCGACGCGCTCGCCCACCGCTGGGGCTCCCAGCTCGACGCCGTCGGCACGACGGTGTGGTTCACCCTGGAGGTCTGAGGAAGGCTCTCGGCGTTGACAACAGCCTGCTGTTGTTGCGGACAGCTTGTCGCCAACGAGATCGAGCCCCTCGTCGGACCAGCGCCGCCCGACCGGCGCAGCGGGGGCGACGCTCGCGACTCGGACCGACGCCGCCGCACCGACCCTCGCCGCGCCCGAGGTGCGCTCCGGCATTGACAACAGCCTGCTGTTGTTGCGACGGCAGCTTGTCGTCAACCAGATCGACCCCTCGTCGGACCAGCGCCGCCGACCGACGGAGCCGCGCCGACGCAGCAGCCGACGCTCGCCGCTCGACCGACGTCGCCGCACCCCACGCTCGCCGCCCACGGCCAGGTGCGTCGCCCGGGGCCCGGCGGCCGGTGGCCGGTGGCGGGTCGCCGTGCCGACGGCTGGTGGCTGGTGGCCAGTGGCCGTCGCCCAGCCCAACGGCGACGCCGCGGCACGCCCGCCGCGCCGCGCCGCGCCAAGCAGCCTCTCGCGTTGGCAACAGCCTGTTGCTGCTACGACAACACCTTGTTGTCAACGAGATCGAGCCCCTCGTCGGACCAGCGCCGCCCAACCGGCGCACCCCGAGCAACGCTCGCCGCGCGACGGCCGTGAGCCAGGCAGGAACAAGAGCCGCAGCCGGCCGTCCCCGTCGATGCCGCAGCCCCGCAACCACGAACCGACCGCAACCAGACAGGCGGCCTCGCGCAGCAGACCCAGAAAGCGCCCTACCCCGGGACGTGCGCCACCTCGCCACGCGCGAGCCGTTCCCGCTGCGGCACCACGGTGTACTTGGGGTCGTGCGCCGAGGCGATGCCGGCGTCGAATACGCCGAACCGCGTGCACACCGAGCCGGCCATCAGCGCCGCGCCGGACAGCGCGGAGAGGGCACGACTACGTCGACCCAGCACCGCACCGGCGACACCCGCGACGGTGAGCGCCTTGCTGGCCAGCATCCATCGGCCCGCCTTGCCCTGGTGCAGGGTCTCCGCCGGCAGCCCCATCGCCTGTTCCATCCGGTGCTCGGCCACGAGCTCGAGGACCGCTCCGCCGACGGCGAAGGTCCGCGCGGGACCAGCCTGGTCGACCGGCGCCCCGAGCATCCCCAGACCACCGGACGCGGCGGCCGCGGAACCGCAGAAGACGAACGGCAGCTGCCTGAACGACGAGTGCCAGGCCGGCGTCGCGGTGTCGGAGAGCAGCACCGCCGTGTACGCCGCCACCGGCGGGGCGGTCAGCGCTGCGGTGATGCCCGCCGGGCGACCGAGCCGGGCGACCAGCGCCAGCGGACCGCGCTGCCACGAGCCGGGCAGCAGTCCGACCACTTCCGCGGCGGTCGCCAGACCTGCGAACGGCCCGTGCAGGGACAGGATCCAGGTCCCGACCGACATCGGCGAGGTCAGCTTCGCCACCCGCAGCATGTTGAGGAACCGCTTGGGCCGACCGAGGTCGCGGACCAGGAAGAACATGCTCAGCGCCAGCGAGACCAGCGACCCGAACCGCGAGACCCGGCGCAGCGCGGGCCTGCCGGTGAGGTCGGCGCCCGCACCCAGCAGCGCGGTGCCGGCCGCCACACCACCCGTGAAGAGGTACGCCGCGATGTCGTGCTCCCACGGTGCGGCCTTGACGACCGGCCGGCCGTAGTAGGAGGTGAAGTCGGCCTCCGGCACCATCAGCGCCTCGGCGCCGCGGCGGTTCCGCCGGCGCTTGCCCGGCGACCCGCCGTGCTGGGCGTCGACGGTGGTCGTGCCTTGGCTCACTTCTTCCTCCCCAGGAACGACAGCGCCGCACCGGCCAGGAGCGCCACGGCGGCGACACCGGCGCGGTTGAACATCTCCGGCAGGTCCCGCGTGGTGACGACCGGGTCCGGCGGTAGCCCGTAGACCTCCGGCTCGTCGAGCAACAGGAAGAAGGCGCCGTTGCCGCCGACGCCGTCGTCGGGGTCGTTGCCGTAGAGGCGCGCGTCCATGATTCCGCGCTCGTGCAGGGCCGCGACCCGCTCGTTCGCCCGCTCCCGGAGCTCGTCGACGTCTCCGAACTGGATCGACTCTGTCGGGCAGGCCTTCGCGCACGCCGGTGTCTGGCCGTCGGTGAGCCGGTCGTAGCAGAGCGTGCACTTCTGGGCGATCCCGACCTTGGGGTCGTCCTCCGGGCCGCCGCGACGGTCGATGACGCCGTACGGGCAGGCGGCGACGCAATAGCCGCAGCCGTTGCAGATGTCGTCCTGGACGACGACGGTGCCGAACTCGGACCGGAACAGCGAGCCGGTCGGGCACACGTCCAGGCAGGCCGCGTGCGTGCAGTGCTTGCAGACGTCGGACGACATCAGCCAGCGGAAGTCCGGCTTGTCGTCCTCCGCCACGTCGCCAGGCACGGTCCCCGAGCCTGACGAGGGGCCGACAGTCGGCATCCCGAGATCCACCGCGGCCCGCGCCGGCGTGGGCTGCTCGATGAACGCCACGTGCCGCCACTGGTTGGCGTTCAGCGAGTGGCTGTTGTCGTACGACGTCCCGAGCATCTCGAACAGGTTCTCCGGGACGTCGTTCCACTCCTTGCAGGCGACCTCGCACGCCTTGCAGCCGATGCAGACCGAGGTGTCGGTGAAGAACCCCTTGCGGGCCGGCGGGTCGTCGTACCCCGCGTCCCGGGCCGGGTCCACCGGCCCGAACAGGCTGTTCGCCAGCGAGCGGTGCAGGCTCACGCGTCCTCCCCCAGGTCAGCGGTCACGATCGGCGCATAGACGTCGTCCGCCGTGCCGGAGCGGCGCCGGTAGTCGGCGATCAGGTCGCGCAGCGCCGGTCCACGAGGCCGGCGGCCCGTCCGGACGTCGCAGGTGCCGACCTTGGTCTCCTGGATGAGCACGTTCGGGTCCAGCGAGATCCCGAACAGGTCGTTGGTCGAGTCGCCGCTGACCAGCCCGCCCTGGCCCCAGTGGTAGGGCAGCCAGACCTGGTGCACGGTCCGGCCCTCCACCCGCAGCGGCCGCAGCCGGTCGGTGACCAGCACCCGTCCCTCGACCGCGGACCGCGCCGTGATCACGTGGCAGAAGCCCATGTGCTCCAGACCCCGCTCGCGCGCCAGCTGCGGTGAGACCTCCACGAACATCTCCGGCTGCAGCTCGGCGAGGTGCTCGAGATAGCGGCTCATCCCCCCGGCGGTGTGGTGCTCGGTGAGCCGGCTGGTGGTGAACACGAACGGGAAGACGTCGAGGTGCTCCTCCGGCGGCCCGGGGTTCATCGGGTTGTCCGGCCGGCGGTACTCCTTGCGGGTCGGGTTGGCCTGCTGCCCGTAGACCGGGTTGGCGAACGGCGACTCGACCGGCTCGTAGTGGGTCGGCATCGGCCCGTCGATCAGCCCCTGCGGCACGTAGAGCGCACCCTTCCCGTCGCCCTGCATGATGAACGGGTCGATGCCCTCGATCGCCTCGACGCCGTCGGCATCATCCGAGGAGCGGTACGACGGTGGCTTGGTCTTCTCGAAGTCCGGCACGTCGTGGCCGGTCCACTCGCCGTTCTCCCCGAGGTCGGGGTCCCACCAGACGTAGGCCTTGCGCTCGCTCCACGGCTTGCCCCCCGGATCGGCGGAGGCGCGGTTGTAGAGGAGCCGCCGGTTGGCCGGCCAGGCCCAGCCCCACTCGGGGGCGACCCAGGACTGCTCGTGCCGCGACTTGCGCCGGGCCGCCTGGTTGACGCCGTCGGCGTAGACCCCGGTGTAGATCCAGCAGCCGCCGAGGGTGGAGCCGTCGGCCTTCATCTGGGTGAAGGAGGACAGCGGCTTGCCGGTCGCCACCTCGAAGCCGTTGATCTCCATCAGCACGGCCTCGGCACTGGGCTCGCCCCACCCCGATGTCGCAGACGGCCCGTGCACCGGGTAGTCCCACGCCAGGTCGAGCAGCGGTCGGTCGCGGTCGTCGGCGGAGTCGGCCAGCCGCTCGCGCAGCAGCCGGCCCAGGTGGTAGAAGAACCACAGCTCCGAGCGGGCGTCGCCCGGCGGCTCGACGGCCTTCTCCCGCCACTGCAGCATCCGCTGGGTCTGGGTGAAGGTGCCCTCCTTCTCCACGTGCGACGCGGCGGGGAAGAAGAACACCTCGGTGGCGCACTCCTCGGTCACGATCTCGCCGGTCTCGATCTCCGGGGCGTCCTTCCAGAAGGTGGCGCTCTCGATCTCGAAGAGGTCGCGCACCACCAGCCAGTCGAGGTTCGCCATCCCCAGCCGCTGGGCACGACCGTGCGCCGAGCCGATGGCGGGGTTCTGGCCGAGCAGGAAGTAGCCCTTGACCTTGCCGTCGATCATGTCGAGCACGGTGCGGTAGGTCCCGTGGTCGCCGGTGATCTTCGGCAGGTAGTCGAAGCAGAAGTCGTTCTCCGGCGTGGCAGCGTCGCCCCAGTACGCCTTGAGCAGGTTGACCGCGTAGGCGTCGGCCTTCGACCAGAACCCCTTGCTGCCCGGCTTGCGCACCGCATCGACCCAGTCGGTGAGGGTGGGGTGCTCCTCGGGGTTCGGCATCGGCAGGTAGCCCGGCAGGATGTTGAACAGGGTCGGGATGTCGGTGGAGCCCTGGATGCTGGCGTGCCCGCGCAGCGCCATGATCCCGCCGCCGGGACGGCCCATGTTGCCCAGCAGCAGCTGGAGGATCGCGCCCATCCGGATGTACTGCACGCCGACGCTGTGCTGGGTCCAGCCGACGCTGTAGACCAGCGCCGTGGTGCGCTCCGGGTTGGAGTTCTCCGTCCACGCCTTGCACACCTCGAGGAAGTCTGCCTGGCTGACCCCGCAGGTGCGCTCGACCATCTCGGGCGTGTAGCGGGCGAAGTGCCGCTTGAGCACCTGGTAGACGCACTGCGGGTGCTGGAGCGTCTCGTCGCGCGGCGGCTGGCCGTGCACCTGCATGCCGTGCGCCTCGTGCTGCAGGCCGCTCGCGGTGGCGCGCTGCTTCTGCTGGTCGCCGGAGGTCTCGGCCTGGGACCGGTGCAGGTCGCTGTCGTCGTCCTCGGACGCGTACTGCCAGCTGGTCGGGTCGTAGGTGCGCTTGTCCGCGTCGAAGCCGGAGAAGAGCCCGTCGAGGTCGTCGGTGTCGGCGAAGTCCTCGCTGATGATCGTCGCGGCGTTGGTGTAGTTGACGACGTACTCGCGGAAGTCCAGCTCGTTGCTGAGGACGTGGTTGACGATGCCGCCCAGGAAGGCGATGTCGGTGCCCACCCGCAGCGGGACGTGCTGGTCGGCGATCGCGCTGGTCCGGGTGAACCGCGGGTCGACGTGGATCACCTTGGCGCCGCGCTTCTTGGCCTCCACGACCCACTGGAAGCCCACCGGGTGGGCCTCGGCCATGTTGGAGCCCTGGATGACGATGCAGTCAGCGTTCGCGAGGTCCTGCTGGAAGGTGGTCGCGCCGCCGCGCCCGAAGCTGGTCCCCAGACCGGGGACGGTGGAGGAGTGTCATATCCGGGCCTGGTTCTCGATCTGGATCGCGCCCATCGCGGTGAACAGCTTCTTGATGAGGTAGTTCTCCTCGTTGTCCAGCGTGGCGCCACCGAGGCTGGCGATCCCCATCGCGCGCCGGACCCGCCGGCCCTTCTCGTCGAGCTCCTGCCAGGACTCGCGCCGGGTCTTGAGCACCCGGTCGGCGACCATCTCCAGCGCGGTGGAGAGGTCCAGCTCCTCCCAGTCGGTGCCGTAGGGACGGCGGTACTTCACCTTGGTCTGGCGCAGGTCGCTGGTGACGAGGTTCTTGCTGGCCGAGCCCTTGGGGCACAGCCGGCCGCGGTTGACCGGGCTGTCGGGGTCGCCCTCGATCTGGACGACCTTCTCGTCCTTGACGTAGATCTTCTGACCGCAGCCGACGGCGCAGTAGGGACACACGCTGCGGGCGACGCGATCGGCGGTCGTCGTACGCGGCTCGATCTCGTCGGTGTGCCGGGATCGTACGGCGGCGCCGCGGCCGAGCAGGTCCTTGCCGGCCAGCTGGCGCAGCACCGGCCACGGGAGGAACGACCTGCTCGAGCTCATCGACCACCTCCGGCTCCGGTGGCTTCGACCATAGCCTCTCGGCGCTTCGCCGGCACCTTCGTGATGAACGTCAGCACGACGGACGCCAGCGCGATGATGCCGATGGTGGTGTAGGCGACCGTGTAGGCCTTGTCCTCCCCGATCAGGGCGGAGGCGATGATCGGGCCGATGATGCCGCCGAGGCTCCAGCCGATCAGCATCAGGCCGTAGATGGCACCGGCGTACCGAACCCCGAAGAAGTCACCGGCGGTGGCCGGCATGGTGCCGAAGGTGCCGCCGTAGCAGAGGTAGACGATCGCGGCCAGGACCGCGAACAGGGCCACGTTGCCGGCGTGCGGCAGCACGATCAGGCAGACGCCCTGCAGGATGAGGATCGCGGCGAAGGTCTTCATCCGCCCGATGTAGTCGGAGATCGCCGCCCAGATGATCCGGCCGGCGCCGTTGAAGATCGCCAGGACGCCGACCAGGGTGGCCGCCCCGGTGACGCTGTAGCCGGAGATGTCGGTGGCGCTGAGCTTGGCCTGCGAGATCAGCGAGATGCCGGCGCTGACGCTGAGGGTGAGGATCGCGGTGAGCAGGTACCACTGCGGGGTGCGCAGGGCCTCCCCCTGGGTGTAGTCGACGCCCACCTCGGAGCCGCCGCCCTTCTCGGCCGGCTCGAAGCCCGGCACGGTGTAGCCCTCCGGCGGGTTGCGGAAGACCGAGGCGCCGATCAGGGACATCACCAGGTAGCCGATGCCCAGGGGCAGGAACGCGCCCGTCGGGTCGCCGGGCTCCTTGTCGATCAGCCACTGCGCCACCGGCGAGGTGAGCACTGCGCCGAAGCCGAAGCCGCCGACCGCCAGGCCGGTGATCAGGCCGGTCTTGTCGGGGAACCACTTCTGCAGCATCGCGATCGGCACGATGTAGGCGAAGCCGAGTCCGAAGCCGCTGATCACGCCGTACCCGGTGATCAGCAGCCAGTAGTCGTCGGCGCCACTGGTGAACGAGGCGAGCAGGATGCCGACGGCGTAGATGATCCCGCCGATCAGTGCCACGATGCGCGGCCCCTTGGCGTCCTGGAGCCGGCCGCCGACGTAGCTGCCGATGAAGATCATCCCGATCGTCACCGTGAACGGCAGCGACGCCTTGACCTTGCTCAGCTGCCAGGAGTCGGCGTTCTCCAGCGCCCCGCCGAAGACGGACCACGCGTAGACCGCGCCGATCGAGAACTGGAGCAGCAGCGCCGCCGCCACCAGGAGCCAGCGGAAACCGCCGGGGCTGCGCTCTTCCTGCCGTGCGACCCGCTGATCGACCATGCGGGGAGGTACCCCCGCCCGGAGAAGCAAACCTCCTGGGTCGCAGTCCGACCGATCCGGGGGGTCAGCGGACCACCAGCGCGTGCTCCTGCCGGGCGACCACCTCGCCGATGACCGGGTGCCCGGGCAGCTCGCCGACGACGAGCAGCCCACCGGAGGTCTGGGCGTCGGCGAGCAGGAGCAGCTCGTCCTCGTCGACCGAGGCGGCCAGGTCGGGGCGGACCCAGTCGAGGTTGCGCCGGGTCCCGCCCGGGACGTAGCCCTCCGCCAGGGAGTCGCGCGCACCGGCGACGTAGGGCACCGCAGCGGCGTCCACGATGGCCGTCGTGCCGCTGGCCCGCATCATCTTGAGCAGGTGGCCGAGCAGGCCGAAGCCGGTCACGTCGGTCGCGGCCCGGGCGCCGGCATCGAGCGCCTGCCGGCTGGCGTCGCGGTTGAGGCAGGTCATCACCGCGATCGCCTCCGCGAAGTGCTCCCCCGTCGCCTTGTGCCGGTTGTTCAGGACACCCAGCCCGAGCGGCTTCGTCAGGGTGAGCGGCAGCCCCGGCGTCGCGGCGTCGTTGCGGAGCAGCCGGTCGGGGTCGCCGAGGCCGCTGACGGCCAGGCCGTACTTCGGCTCCGGGTCGTCGATGCTGTGCCCGCCGGCGAGGAAGGTGCCGGCCTCCGCGCACACGTCCGCCCCGCCGCGGAGCACCTCGGCGGCGAGCTCGAACGGGATCCGCGCGCGCGGCCAGCCGAGCAGGTTGACGGCCACGACGGGCGTGCCGCCCATCGCGTAGACGTCGGAGAGCGCGTTCGCCGCCGCGATCCGCCCCCAGTCGTAGGGGTCGTCGACCACGGGCGTGAAGAAGTCGGCGGTCGCGATCAGCGCCCGTTCACCGTGGATCCCGGGCTCGATCCGTACGGCGGCCGCGTCGTCGCCGTGGTCGAGGCCGACCAGCAGGTCCCCACCGGCCCGGCTCGCCGGGAGGTCGGCGAGCACCGCCTCCAGCTCGCCGGGCGGGACCTTGCACGCGCAGCCGCCGCCCGCGGCGTACTGGGTCAACCGGATCCTCGGCTCCACCGTCACCCGGTCAACGTAGCGCCGCTAGGCTGCTGCGCGGAGGCGTACCTCGTCTGGTGACGGGCGCAGTCCTCAAAACTGTCGTGGCCGAGCACCTCGGCCAGGCGGGTTCGATTCCCGTCCGCCTCCGCCACTGCTCTCCGGCCGTGTCCCTACGATGGCCACGTGGAGGACCCCCGACGCCAGGTACCCCGCACCGACCAGGTGCTTGCCGACGCCCGGCTGGTCGAGGCCTCCTCCCGGCTGGGGGCCACGCTGGTGAAGAAGGTCGTCGTCGCCGCCCTGGCGCGGTGTCGGGCCGGGCTCGTGGACCCGGCCGAGGTGCCGGACGCCGCCGTGGCCGCCCTGCCCGGCACAGCGACCTCGCTCCGCCCGGTGATCAACGCGACCGGCGTCGTGGTGCACACCAACCTCGGCCGGGCGCCGCTGTCGGACGCGGCCGTCTCGGCCCTGCTCGTGGCGGCAGGGGCGACCGACGTGGAGCTGTCCCTGGAGTCCGGCCGGCGGGACCGGCGGGGCCGGGACACCCTGGCCGCGCTGGCGGCGGCGGTCCCGGACGCCGGCGGGGTGCACGTGGTCAACAACGGTGCCGCCGCCCTCGCCCTGGTCACCCTGGTCCTGGCCGCCGGGCGGCAGGTCGTCGTCGCGCGTGGCGAGATGGTCGAGATCGGCGACGGCTTCCGCATCCCCGAGCTGGTGGAGTCCGTGGGCGCCCGCCTGGTCGAGGTCGGTACGACGAACCGGGTCCGGCTCGAGGACTATGCCGCGGCCGTCTCCGAGCGCACCGGGTTCGTGCTGAAGGTGCACCCGTCCAACTTCCGGGTGTCGGGCTTCACCTCCTCGGTGCCCGTGCGCGAGCTGGCGACGCTGCCGGTGCCGCTGGTCGCCGACATCGGCTCGGGGCTGCTGACGCCCCACCCGGGGCTGCCCGACGAACCGGACGCCGCCACGTCGCTGCGTGAGGGCGCCGCGCTGGTGACCGCGTCGGGCGACAAGCTGCTCGGCGGCCCGCAGGCCGGCCTGCTGCTGGGCACGGAGGAGCTGGTCGAGCGGCTGCGTCGGCACCCGTTCGCCCGCGCGGTCAGGGTCGACAAGCTGACCCTCGCCGCCCTCGAGGCCACTCTGACCGGCCCCACGACGCCGGTCGCGGTGTCCCTGTCGGCGGGCCGGGACGAGCTGCTCGCCCGGTCGGAGAAGGTCGCCGCCTCGCTGTCCGAGGTCACCGACGCCGTCGCCGTACTCTCCTCCGGCGCTGTCGGTGGCGGCGGCGCCCCGGGCGTGGAGCTGCCCAGCGCAGCCGTCGCGCTGCCTCAGGAGCTGGCGCGCCCGCTCCGGCTCGGCACGCCACCGGTCGTCGGTCACGTGCGAGACGGCCGGCTACTGCTCGACCTGCTCGCCGTGCACCCCGACGACGACCGCGTGCTCGTCGGCGCCGTGCGCCGGGTGATCGAGGGGGACGCGGCGTGCACGTGATCGCGACCGCCGGGCACGTCGACCACGGCAAGTCCACCCTGGTGCGGGCGCTGACCGGCGCCGAGCCGGACCGGCTGGAGGAGGAGCGCCGGCGGGGGCTGACGATCGAGCTCGGCTATGCGTGGACCGCGCTCCCGGGGGCCGGCGACGTGGCCTTCGTCGACGTGCCCGGCCACGAGCGGTTCCTGCGCACGATGCTCGCCGGCATCGGGCCGGTGCCGGCGGTGCTCCTCGTCGTCGCTGCCGACGATCCCTGGATGCCGCAGGCGGCCGAGCACCTGGCCGCGCTCGACGCCCTCGGGGTCGGCCACGGCGTGGTCGCGGTGAGCCGCAGCGACCTGGCCGATCCCGCGCCGATGCTCGCGCGTGCCCGGAACGAGGTGGACCGGACCTGCCTGCGCGGGGCGCCGGTGGTGCCGGTCAGCGGGGCCACCGGCGCAGGGCTCGACGAGCTGCGCGCGGCGCTGGTCGACCTCGTCGCCCGGCTGCCGGACCCCTCCCCGGCGGCGGACGTCCGTCTCTGGGTCGACCGGGTCTTCTCCGTGCGCGGCTCCGGCACCGTGGTCACCGGGACGCTGCCCGCGGGCACCGTCACGGCGGGCGACCGGCTGTCGGCCGGCACCGGCACCGTCCGGGTGCGCGGCGTGCAGGCCCTGGGCCGGCCGGTGGAGTCGGTGTCGGGAGTCGCCCGGGTGGCGCTCAACGTGGTCCCCGACGAGCGCACCGTGCTCCACCGGGACAGCGTCCTCACCACTCCGGACGCATGGCAGCACACCGCGACGGCGGACGTCCGGCTGCGCGGCGCCGAACCGCTCCCCCAGCAGCCGGTGCTGCACATCGGCGCCGTCGCGGTGCCGGTGCACGTGCGGCCGTTCGACGGCGCGCACGCCCGTCTGGTGCTGGCCCGGCCGTTGCCCCTGCGGGTGGGCGACCGGGCGATCCTGCGCGACCCGGGCAGCCGCCGCATCTGGGGCGTGACCGTGCTCGATCCTGCTCCGCCGCCGCTGCGCCGACGTGGCTCGGGGCCCCGACGCGCGCGGGAGCTGGCCACCACTCCGGAAGTCCCGGACCTCGCCGACGAGCTCCGCCGCCGCGGGATCGTGGCGACCGACCTGCTGCGCCGGATCGGGGTGCCGGTGCCCGACGACGCCTCGGCGTGGCTCGTCGGTGACGAGGCCGCGGCGCTGGTGCGGACCCGGATGCTCGACACGGTCAAGCGGTACGACGAGGAGCATCCCCTCGATCCCGGCATCCCCGTCGCTGCCCTGGCCCGCGCCCTCGGCCTGCCCGCAGCCGAGCTGGTGGTCCGGCTGGTGGAGGACCCACTGCGCCTCGTCGACGGGAGGGTCACCTCCACACCGCCCCGGGCCGCGCTTCCCGAGGACCTCGAGGGGGCGCTCGCCGGGCTGGCCGACGACCTGGCCGAGAGCCCGTTCGCGGCCCCCACCGCCGACCGTCTCGCGGCACTGGGGCTGCACCGCAAGGCCGTCGCCGCCGCGGCGCGGGCCGGCCGGCTGCTCGACCTGGGCGAGGGGATCGTGCTGCTCCCCGACGCCGACCGCCTCGCCACCGCCCGACTGGCCGAGCTGCCCCAGCCGTTCACGACGAGTGCGGCGCGGCAGCAGCTGGGCACCACCCGCCGCGTCGTACTGCCCCTGCTGGCACACCTGGACCGGACCGGCCGCACCGTGCGGCACCCGGATGACCGGCGGAGCGTGGCGGACTCATGACGCTGCGCCTCGTCATCACGGCGGACACGCACCTTCCGAAGCGGGCGAAGGACCTGCCAGAGGAGCTGTGGGCCGAGATCGATGCCGCGGACGTCGTGGTGCACGCCGGTGACTGGATCGACGAGGCGACGCTGGACGCATTCGAGGCACGCTCGGCCCGGCTGCTGGCCTGCTGGGGCAACAACGACGGCCCGGGCCTGCGGGCCCGGCTGCCGGAGGTCGCCCGCGCGGAGCTCGACGGCGTGCGCATCGGGGTGGTGCACGAGACGGGCGGCAAGGATGCGCGGGAGCGGCGGATGGACGCGGCGTACCCCGACCTGGACGTCCTGGTCTTCGGGCACAGCCACATCCCGTGGGACACCACGACGCCGGGCGGCCTGCGGCTGCTCAACCCCGGCTCGCCGACCGACCGGCGCCGACAGCCGGCGTGCACCTTCATGACCGCCTCGCTCGCGGACGGGTCGCTCCGCGAGGTCACCCTGCACCACCTCCCGCCGCGCGCGGCGACGCGCTGACTGGGATCATCGAGGCGTGAGCCTGCCGTCGCACATCGACCCACCCGACCCCGCCGTGCACGCCGCCGCTCTCGAGCGGCTGGCCGGACTGGCCACGCCCGCCGGCGCGCTGGGCCGCCTCGGCGAGGTGGGCGCCTGGTTCGCCGCCACGCAGGGCAGCGTGCCGCCGCCAGTGCTCGAGGACGCCCGGCTGGTCATCTTCGCCGGTGACCACGGGGTCGCCGAGCACGGCGTCTCGGCCTACCCAGCTGCCGTCACCGGCGCGATGGTGCGCACCTTCCTGGGCGGCCGCGCCGGGGTCAACGCGTTGGCGCGCGTCCACGGGGTGGCGGTGCGGGTGCTCGACCTGGGCGTCGCCGAGGACTTCGCCGACCTGCCCGAGGACGTACGACGACCACTGCTGGCCCACAAGGTGCGGCACGGCAGCGGCGCCCTCCACCTCGAGGACGCGCTGTCGCCCGAGGACACCCGCGCCGCCCTGACTGCCGGCGCTGCCGTCGCGGCGGAGGAGATCGCCGCGGGCGCACAGCTGCTGATCAGTGGCGACATGGGCATCGGCAACACCACTCCGGCCGCCGCCCTGGTCGCCGCCGGGCTCGACCTGCCGGCCGCCGATGTGGTCGGTCGGGGCACCGGCATCGACGACACCGCGCTCCGCCACAAGGAGGCGGTCATCGAGCAGGCACTTCGCCGCGCCGGTGACCGCACCGCGGACCCGGTCGAGACGCTGACCGCCCTCGGCAGCGCCGACCTGGCCGCGACCACCGGCTACCTGCTGGCCGCCGCGCGAGCCGGCGTGCCGGTGCTGCTCGACGGGCTGATGAGCGTCGCCTGTGCCCTCACCGCCGACCGGGTCGCCCCCGGAGCGGCGGCCTGGTTCGCCGCGGGGCACCGGTCCACCGAGCCGGCGCAGTCCCTCGCACTGGCCAAGCTCGGCCTCGAGCCGCTGCTCGACCTGGGCCTGCGGCTCGGTGAGGGATCCGGGGCCGTGGCCGCCGTGCCGGTGCTGCGCAGCGCGATCGCCCTGCTGCGCGACGTGGCGCTGCTCTCCGACGTGCTGCCGGACTGAGGTCTTGATGAGGGACGCCTGGCGGCTCGCCGTGGGGACGCTGACCGCTGTCCCGGTGCGGTCGCCGACCGCGGTGGATCGTCGTACTGCCGGGACGGCGATGGTGCTGGCACCGCTCGCCGTGCTGCCGCTCGCTGTCGTCGTGACCGGGGTCGGCCTGGTCGGCGCCTGGGCCGGGCTGCCGGGCCTGCTCGTGGCGGTGCTCGCCGTGGCCGGGGTCGTGCTGGGCAACCGGGCGCTCCACCTGGACGGGCTCTCCGACACGGTGGACGGCCTGGCGGCGTCGTTCGACCGGGAGCGCTCCCTGGCGGTGATGCGGACCGGCACGTCCGGCCCGGCCGGTGTGGCCGCCGTCGTGCTGGTCCTCGCCGTGCAGGTGGTCGCGCTGGCGCCGGTGCTCGACTCCGTGCGGGGCGCAGTGCTCGCCGGGGTCTCGGCCTGCGTCTCGCGCGCCGCGCTCTCGCTCTGCTGCGTCCGCGGCCTCCCGGCCGCCCGGACCGATGGGCTCGGCAACGTCTACACCCAGACGGTGCCGCGGCTGGTCGTGGCCGCCGCCTGGGTGCTCGGCTCCGCCGCGCTCGTCGCCGTCGCTGCCTGGGCCGGTTCCCCCTGGTGGAGCGGGCTGGTCGCGGCCGGGCTGGCCCTCGTGGTGCTCGCCGCGCTGCTCCGGCACGTCCTCCGCCGCCTCGGTGGCGTCACCGGCGACGTCTTCGGCGCGGCTGTCGAGCTCGCCTGGGCGGCGCTGCTCGTCGGGCTGGCCGTCTCCCCCTGAACCGCCGAGTTGCGGGTTGCGGCACGCTGAGTTGCGGGTTGCGGCACGCCGAGTTGCGGGTTTCGGCACGATCGCCGCAGGTGCCGCCGGTCCAGCGTCCGCATGGTTGATGGCTGGAGACGGTGTGATGTCAACCGCAGGCTCCGACGACCTCCCGGGCTGCCGACGGCATCGCAGCGTGCCGAGCCGGCAGGCCTCCGCGCAATGGGACACCATCTGGCGAGCAGGAACCCCCACAAGTGCGGTGGACACACATCCCGGCGTCGTCGCGCCGCAGCCGGTCAGAGTCGCAGCACCCGGCCGGCCACCACGAGGTGCACCTCGTCGCAGCACGCGGCGACGCGCTGGTTGACCGTGCCGAGCAGGTCCCGGAACAGCATCCCGGAGCGGTGGGCAGGGACGACGCCCAGCCCGACCTCGTTGGTCACGAGCACCACGTCGACGGTGCGCTCGAGCAGCGCCTGCACCAGCTCGTCGAGGAGGCGGTCGACCACGACGCTGACCTCCGCCATGGCGGCGTTCCAGAGCCCGCGTTGGTCGAGCACGCCGGTGAGCCAGGTGCCGAGGCAGTCGACCAGGACCGGGCCCTCCGCGTTCGACACCGCGGCGACGAGGTCGCGCGTCTCGAGCGTCGTCCACCCGGCCGGCCGGTTCGCCCGGTGGGCAGCGACCCGGGCAGCCCAGTCCGGGTCCGGCTCCTCCTCCGTCGTCGGCCCGGCGGCCACGTAGAGGACGTGCGGACGGTCGGCGAGCAGCTGCTCGGCGTGGCGGGACTTCCCGGACCGCACACCGCCGGTGACCAGGACTCTCACGACGGCACCCGCCCGACCGCGGGCGCACCGGCCGGCGGCAGCACCGGCAACCCGGCCGGTGCTCCGTGCCGCGCCAGCGCGAGCAGCGCCCCGACGTCGAGGTGCTCCTCGACCAGGTCACCGAGGAGATCCAGCCGCCGCTCCCGCGCGTCGGCGAACCGGACGCCGGAGGGCGGCCGGTCGGCGACCAGGCCGAGCAGGGCGGTGCGGAGCTCGTCGCCCTCGAGGCTGCCGTGCCACATCGTGCCGAGCACGTTGCCGAGCCGGACGCCGCCGGCGAAGTCCTCGCCGGAGGAGGCCTCGACGCGTCCGTGGTGGACCTCGTAGCCGTGCGCCGGCACTCCGAGTGCGAACCCCCTTGGCAATCGCAACACCTTGTCGGCCCGGAAGCGAGTGCGCGCGTCGAGCAGGCCAAGCCCCTCGACCACCGCCCCGGCCTCACCCTCGACGCCGTCGGGGTCCTCGATGGTCCGGCCGAGCATCTGGAAGCCGCCGCAGATGCCGAGCAGCAGCCGGCCCCGCGCGGCGTGCTGGCACACGGCACGGTCGAGGCCGTGGTCGCGCAGCCAGCGCAGATCCGCGAGGGTGCTCCGCGTGCCGGGCAGGACGACCAGGTCGGCGTCTGCGAGGTCATCGGGCCGCGATGCGAACACCACGTCCACGTCCGGCTCGAGGCCCAGCGCGTCGACGTCGGTGAAGTTGCTGATCCGGGGCAGCCGCACGACCGCGACGCGGATCCGCGCGGCATCGGTGGACCGGCGGCCGACGAGGTCGAGGGCGTCCTCGGAGTCCAGCCACAGGTCCGGGCGCCAGGGCAGCACGCCGTGCACCGGCCGCCCGGTGAGCTGGCGCAGCTGCTGCAGTCCCGGCTCGAGGAGGCCGAGGTCCCCGCGGAACTTGTTGAGCACGAAGCCGGCGACCAGCGCCTGGTCGGCCGGCTCGAGCAGGGCGACGGTGCCGAACAGGGCGGCGAAGACACCCCCACGGTCGATGTCGCCGACCACCACGACGGGCAGGTCGGCGTGCCGGGCCAGGCCCATGTTGACGTAGTCGGAGGAGCGCAGGTTGATCTCGGTCGGGCTTCCGGCTCCCTCGGCGACCACCACGTCGAAGCGGCCGGCGAGATCGTCGTACGACGCATGCGCCGTGGCCTCGAGGTGCCCGCGACCCTCCACGAAGTCCCGCGCTGACACCTCGCCGCCCGGACGGCCCAAGACCACCACGTGGCTGCGCCGGTCGCTGCCGGGCTTGAGCAGCACCGGGTTCATCGCCGGTTCGGGCGGGACACCGGCGGCGAGCGCCTGCACCCACTGGGCGCGCCCGATCTCGACGCCGTCGCTGGTGGCGTCGAGGCAGACCATGGAGTTGTTCGACATGTTCTGCGCCTTGTACGGCGCCACCTTGACGCCGCGACGGGCGAACGCACGGCACAGCCCCGTCGTGACGACGCTCTTGCCGGCGTCCGACGTGGTGCCGGCCACCAGGAGGCCACTCACCGGGCCAGCCTAGGGGTGGCTCCGGCGCCGGCCCCGGTCAGCCTGCGCGGAGTTGGGCCACGTGCAGGGTGACCATGCGGCCCAGCACCGAGTCGCTGTCCACCGTGTCGGGGTCCGAGGCGGCGTACTCACCGGAGACGTCGAAGGTCCAGGTGCCCGGTCCGGCACCGACGGCGGCGAGGTCGACGGTGGCCGTGGCGGTGCCCGAGCCCTCGTCGATCGTCTCGGTGGTGGTCCCGACGACACGGCCGCGCGGGTCGGTGATCGTGACCACGTAGCTGGTGGCGTTGGCGCCGACAGCCGCGAGCGACGGGTGCGACAGCGTCACCTTCAGCCGCTCGACCGACGACCCGACCGGCACGGTGTAGGTGTGCTGGTCGGTGCCCGCCACGGCGGCCCGCGGCGCGTCGTAGGTCCAGAAGTCGGCGCGCTCGACCCGAGTGCCGTCGGCGGCGAGCACGCCCGAGTCGGCCCGCGCGGCCGCACGGGCGAGGGACTTGGCCCAGTTGCGCGAGCCGACCAGGTCCACGGCGGCCGCCAGGTCGGCGTAGCCGTAACCGACCTGCCAGAACGGGAGCGTCGTCGTGCCATCGGCGGCGTACACCGGGGTCGCGGTTGCCTGGAGCGCGAGCCGGACCTGCTCCGGGGTCAGACCTGGATTGGCCTGCAGCAGCACGGCAGCGGCCCCCGCGATGTGCGGCGAGGCCATCGAGGTTCCCGACGCGGTGGCGTTGTCGCCCGGCGGGCAGGGGCCGATCACCGTGCCGAGGGTGTCGCACGACGACGAGATGTCCACGCCCGGCGCCGTGATGTCCGGGTGCACCACGCCGATCCGGTCGCCGAGATATGTGGTGTGCCCACCCGCGCCGATGCCGGTGGGCTCGGAGTTGTCGAAGACCAGGCCGTTGGAGGAGAAGTCGCCCCGACGGTGGTCGACCGTGCCGGCCGCCACGGAGATCACCCACGGCGACTGGGCGAACGGGTTCACGCTCATCTCGGCCTCGGCCGCACCGGAGTTCCCGGCGGCGAAGACCACCGTGACGCCCTGCTCCGCAACCGCCCGCGTCGCCACGGCCACCGGGTCACGCGGATCGAACTGCCGATAGCTGTTGCCCCAGGAGTTGTTGACGACGTCGATGCCCCAGAGATCCGGCTGGTCGAGCATGTAGTCGTAGGCGGTCACGACGGCGGTGGTGAAGAGCACCTGGCCGATGGCGAAGCAGTCCAGGGTCGCGTCGGGCGCGACGCCGAAGCGGGAGCCGTCCGGCGCGGACGTCGAGTCGGCCGCCACGATGCCGGCGACGTGGGTGCCGTGCCCACCGCCGATGTCGGTGTTGCTGTAGGGGCCCTGGTCGAGGGGTACGACGAGGGTGTTCGACGAGTCCGGCGGGATGTTGGCGTACTCGGCGCTCACGAGTGAGACGTTGTGCTCGACGTGGTCGGCCAGGTCGGGGTGCGTCGCGTCGCAGCCGGAGTCCACGACGGCCACGGTGACGCCCTTCCCGGTGAGGCCCCGAGCGCGGAGCTGTGCCGTGCCCATGGCGTCACTCGAGGCGGTGTCGAGCAGCTCGATCGCCTCGTCCGGGTAGACGTCGCGGGCGATGCCGGTGGTCACCGCCAGCTCCATCGCCGCAACCGGCCCGTCGACCAGCGCCATCGGAAGTCGCCGCAGGGGCTGGACAGTCAGTCCGAGGCGCTCCAGTGCGGCGACGGTCCCCTCGCCCGGGATGGCGTCGAGGGTGACGATCGCCCGCCCCGTCGGCGTCCCGTCCGCGAGCAGCCGACTGAGCCCGGGCGTCGATCCGGACAGATCGACCAGTGCCGAGCCCGCGGGTACTGATGCGCCCGCAGGGGCCGTGAAGCCGGCCACCGCGACGGTGACCGAGGCGACGGCGGCAAGAAGGAGAGCCCGAGTTCGCTGCACGATGATCCTCTGTCCGGTTGTCGGTGTCGTCACCCCGCCAACGGCCAAGGCCACGCGCAGGTTACGGGCTACGCCACCCGCACCAGCGCCTTGCCGCGGTTGCGTCCGGCGAGCATGGCTCGGAACGCCTCGGGGGCGTTCTCGAGCCCGTCGGTGACGTCCTCGAGATAGCGCACCCTGCCCTCGGCGACCCACTCCCCCATGTCACGGGTGAAGTCGTCGTGGTGGGTCGGCACGAACTCGTCCTGGATGAAGCCGCG
>DASSOK010000070.1:0-3243 GCA_035700665.1 Marmoricola sp. | reverse complement strand
TCCCCGCCGTGCGTGAGCAGCACCAGCTCGGTGCGTTCGCCGGTGAGGAGGGACCGGGCGATGTCCTCGGGATCGGCACCCGGGTGCAGCAGCGCGACGTCCTCGCTGCTCAGCTTCACCAGGCTGGCCCGCTCCCCGAGCGCGGCCACGTCCCGCCACACCTGGTCGGGCTCGGCCAGGAACTCCGCCCGGACATTGGGGTCGTAGCTGACGAACACGTCGCGCTGCCAGGCCTGCTCGACCAGGTCGACGACGCTGTTGCGACCCGGCTCGAGGACCGCCCCGAGGGAGCCCACGTGCAGCGCGTCGCAGGCGGGCAGCTCCTGGGCGGCCAGCGACCACTCCAGGTCGAAGGCGTACGACGGGCTGCCGGTGTCATCGAGGCGCACCCGTGCGGTCGGCGTACGTCCCGACGGCGTGGGAGCCGCGAGCACCTCCACACCGCTGCGGGTCAGGTGCTCCACCACCCGCTCGCCCCGGTCGTCGGTCCCCGTCTGGGTGACCAGGTAGGCCGGCACGTCGAGCCGCGCCAGCGCGACGGCGAGGTTGAGCGGTGAGCCGCCGACCGTCTCCTGCACCGAGCCGTCCGGGGCGGTGAAGACGTCGACGAGCGCCTCACCGACGACGCAGATCACCAGGGCGCCCCGTCCGCCGGCTCAGCGCTCGTAGTCGACGTCGGCGTAGGCCTTGAGCTTGCTCAGCTTGTGGTCGGACTGGATGGACCGGATCGTCCCGCTGCGCGAGCGCATCACCAGGGAGTGCGTCGAGGCGCCGCCGGCCCGGTAACGGACCCCGCGCATCAACTCGCCGTCGGTGATGCCGGTCGCGACGAAGAAGCAGTCGTCGCCGGAGACCAGGTCATCGGTGTAGAGCACCTGGTCGAGGTCGAGGCCGGCCTCCTGGGCCTTCTCGCGCTCGGCGTCGTCCGTGGGCCACAGCTTGGCCTGGATGACGCCGTCCATGCACTTCATGGCGCAGGCGGAGATGATGCCCTCGGGGGTGCCGCCGATGCCCATCAGCAGGTCGATGCCGGTGTCGGCCCGGGCGGCCATGATCGCGCCGGCCACGTCCCCGTCGGTGATGAACTTGATCCGTGCGCCGGTGGCCCTGATCTCGTGCACGAGCTCCTCGTGACGAGGCCGGTCGAGCAGCACCACGGTGACGTCCTCGGGGGCGCTGCCCTTGGCCTTGGCGACCTGGTGGATGTTCTCCGAGACGGGGTAGCGGATGTCGACGACGTCGGCTGCCTCCGGGCCGGTGGCCAGCTTCTCCATGTAGAACACCGCGGACGGGTCGTACATGGAGCCGCGCGGGGCCACCGCCAGCACGGAGATCGCGTTGGCCATCCCCTTGGCGGTCAGGGTGGTTCCGTCGATCGGGTCGACCGCGACGTCGCACTCCGGGCCGGTGCCGTCGCCGACGTGCTCGCCGTTGTAGAGCATCGGGGCGTTGTCCTTCTCGCCCTCGCCGATGACCACCGTGCCGCACATGCCCACCGTGGAGATGAGCGTGCGCATCGCGTTGACGGCCACGCCGTCGGCGCCGTTCTTGTCGCCCTTGCCGACCCACCTGCCCGCGGCCATCGCGGCGGCCTCGGTGACCCGGACGAGCTCGAGCGCGAGGTTGCGGTCCGGCGAGGCCGGGGAGACGGCGAGCGGCTCGGGCACGTGGTGGTCGGTCATGCGCCGGAGTTTATCGGTCGGTCGACCCCTTGGGCACCGCCCGCTGCTCCGGTGGTCGAGCGGGCCTGAGGCAGCCGGAAGACGGTCACCTCGGTCGCCTTGACGCTCGCCCACACCTCTGCGCCGCGCCGGATGCCGAGCTGGGCAACCGAGGGCCCGGTGATGTCGGCGTGCAGGTCGTGGGTCCCCAGGGCCTCCACGTCGAGGTGCACCCGCGTCACGCCGGCCCGCTCGCCGGAGCCGGTCGCCACGCCCAGGACGCGGGCGGGCCAGGCGTTCCGGGCCGACCCGGTCGGCCGCTCCCCGGCCAGCGTCACCGTGGCAGGGGCGAACGCGGCGAGCACCGGTCCGACGGCCACCGCGCTGGTGTGCACGGTCCCACCGCCGCTCAGCACCACGGCGCCGTCCGCCGACGCGACCCCGCGCAGCACGTTGAGCCCGAGGAGCCGGGCCGCGTGCACGGTGGCGGGCGCCTCCGCGACCCGGCTCGGTGCGGCGTCCTGGGCGACCCGCCCCTGCTCGAGTACGACGACCCGGTCGGCCAGCGCGTGCACGTCGAGCGCCTCGTGGGTGGCCAGCAGGACCACGCCGCGGTGGTCGCGCAGGTGCTCGGCGAGCAGCTCGCGCAGGTCCATCGCGACCGCGACGTCGAGGGCCGCGAACGGCTCGTCGAACAGCAGCACGTCGGGCTCGTTGGCCAGGGCGCGGGCGATCGCGACGCGCTGGGCCTGTCCGCCGGAAAGCCGGTCCGGCCTGCGGTCGGCGTACTCGCCGATGTCGAGCCGCTCGAGCCAGTCGCGCGCGAGGGCGCGCGCCTGACGACGCGGCACGCCGGCGGCGCGGGGACCGAAGGCGACGTTCTCGAGCACCGACAGGTGCGGGAAGAGCTGGTGGTCCTGGTGGACCAGGCCGACCGAGCGCTGCTGCGGCGGTAGCCTCGTCCACTCGCGCCCCGACCAGCTGACCCAGCCTGGCGCCGTGCCCGCCACCGCCCGCAGCAGGGAGCTCTTGCCGGATCCGTTCGGTCCGACCACCGCGATGCGCTCCCCGGGCTGGGCCCGGAAGGCGGCGCTGATCCGACCGGGCAGGGCGAGGTCGACGACCAGCCCGGCAGGGCTCGCTGGGCCGCCGGTCGGCGCGTCCGCAGTCATCGCGATCCCTGCAGGCCGTGCAGCCACCGGTCGCGCAGCAGGGCGAGGACGACCACGCAGACCGCGAGCAGCACCAGGCTCAGCGCGACAGCGGCGTCCCGGTCCGCCTGCAGCTCGGTGTAGACCTCCAGCGGCATCGTCCTGGTCGTGCCCGGGTAGTTGCCGGCGAAGGTGATCGTCGCGCCGAACTCGCCGAGCGAGCGTGCCCACGCCAGCACCGTGCCGGCGACGAGCCCGGGCAGCGCGAGCGGCAGCGTCACCCTCCGGAAGGTCGTCCAGCGGTCGGCGCCGAGCGTCGCGGCGGCCGTCTCGAGAGTGGTGGGCGTGCCCCGGATCGCGCCCTCCACGGTGATCACGAAGAACGGCATCGCCACGAACACGTGCGAGAGGACCACGGCGGTGGAGGTGTA
>DASSOK010000069.1:0-8088 GCA_035700665.1 Marmoricola sp. | reverse complement strand
TGCCCGGAGGCGCAACTCGGCGTGCCCGGGGGCGCAACTCGGCGGGGGTCAGCCGCGCAGATAGGCCAGCTGGGCCCGGACCGACAGCTCCGCGGCTCCCCACAGGACGGGGTCGACGTCGGCGTAGACGATTTCCACGACCCGGCGCGGAAGCTCCTCGCTGGCGATCCCTTCCGGATGCGGGTCGGCCTTCAGCTCCTCGAGCGCCTCACGAACCTGGTCGAGCCGCTGTTGCCGGTGGGCGATGTAGTGGTCGAGCACCCCGAGGGCATCGTCGATGACCGGTCCGTGGCCCGGCCAGATCGCCCGCGCCTCGCGAGAGGATGCCAGCGCGTGCAGCCGGTCGAGGGAGTCCAGGTAGGCGCCGAGCTCGCCGTCCGGGTGCGCCACGACGGTGGTGCCCCGGCCGAGCACGGTGTCACCGGTGAGCAGGGCGTCCTCCGCGGTGACGAGGAACGACAGCGAGTCGGCCGTGTGCCCCGGCGTCCCGACGACGCGGATCTCGAGGCCGTCGACGTCCACGACGTCGCCGTCGGACAGGCCCTCGTCGCCCAGCCGGTACTCGGGGTCGAGCGCACGCACCCCACAGCCCATCCGCTGGGCGAACTCCTTCGCGGCCTCGGAGTGGTCGAGGTGGTGATGGGTGAGCAGTACGACGCCCACCTCGCCCGCCGCCCGGGCAACGGCATCCAGGTGTCCGGGGACCGGAGGCCCGGGGTCGATCACCACGGACCGGCGGGCTCCGGGCTCGCGGAGCACCCAGGTGTTGGTCCCGTCGAGCGTCATCACGTTGGCGTTGGGGGCCAGCACGCAGCGGGCACGCTCCCCGAAGGACCCGCCGGTCCAGGTCACGACCGGGCCGTCCGGGTCGCTCGCCCGATGGTGTCCTGGCGGGCGTCCAGCAGGGCGTCGAGGTGCGCCGGCCGGGACAGCACGAACTCGTCGGCCGAGGCGACCACCTCGGGGGTGAACATCTCGACGCTGCGTTCGCGGCTGGCCTCGAGCATCGCCGACGGATCGTCGTACTGGTCGAGCTCGAGGCAGGTCAGGTAGGTCGGCGGCAGCATCATCATCTGGCTGGTTTCGACCTGTTCGAGCGCCTCCGGGATCGGCAGCCAGGTCACCGACGACGACTCCGAGGAGACGTCGCGGGTGCGCTGGCCCTCGGGGAGGACGGCGACGAAGAACCAGGTCCGGTAGCGCCGCGGCTCGAAGACGGGAGTGAGCCACCCCGACCAGATCCCAAGCAGGTCGGTTCGCAGCACCAGGCCCCGACGGTCGAGGAACTCGGTGAAGGCCAGCTCGCGCGCCTCGAGCGCCTGGCGGTCGGCCTCCCAGTCGTCGCCTGTGGTGTCACCGATGACGGTGTCCGGCGCCGGGCCGGCCAGCAGCACGCCGGACTCCTCGAAGGTCTCCCGCACCGCTGCGCACACGAGGGCACGAGCGGTCTCGGCGTCGGTGCCCAGCCGACCGGCCCACTCGTCGGCTGTGGGTCCCTCCCAGGCGATGTCCCGGTCGAAGTCGCGCGGGTCCACACCACCGCCGGGGAAGACGCACATGCCGGCGGCAAAGGCCATCGAGCTCTGCCGCCTGAGCAGGTAGACCTCCGGGCCGGCGGCGCCGGCGCGGACGAGGACCACCGTCGCGGCGTTGCGTGGCTCCGCCGGGATGCTCTCACCGGTCGCGTAGGCACGGGCCTGGTCGACGAGCGCCTGCGGCAGCGGGATCCGCATGGCGTCAGGACACCTCGACGAGCAGCTCGACCTCGACGGGTGCGTCCAGCGGCAGCACCGGGACGCCGACGGCGGAACGGGCGTGCCTGCCGGCGTCGCCGAACACCTCGCCCAGCAGCTCCGAGACTCCGTTGGCCACCTTCGGCTGTCCGGTGAAGTCGGGCGTGGAGGCGACGAAGGCGACGACCTTGACGACGCGGGCCACCCGCGAGAGCTCGCCCACCTCGGCCCGGATTGCCGCGAGCGCGTTGAGCCCGCACTGGCGGGCGCACTCGGCGGCCTGCTCCTCCGAGACGCCACCGCCCACCTTGCCGGTCGTGATCAGGTGGCCGTCACGCATGGGGAGCTGGCCCGAGGTGAAGACGTGGTTGCCACTGCGGACCGCGGGGACGTAGGCAGCAACCGGTGCCGCGACCTCAGGGACGCTCAGTCCGAGCTCGGCGAGGCGCTGCTCCGGGGTGCTCACGCCTCTTCCTTCGGACGCTTGAGGAAGGCGACCAGCCCGCCCTGCTCGTTCTTCTCGATGTGCACGAGCTCGAAGCCCATGTCACCGAAGTTGTTCAGCATCATCGTCTCGTTGTGGAGCGGAATCGGCGCCACCTGGTACTCCCACTTGGTCATGGGCCGACTCTAACGCCGGGCCCTGCGGCACTAGCGTGAGGCGGGTGAGCGACCAGCCCGACCTCCTGCCGGACGCCGTGCTCCGGTACGCGGACCACGACGACGGGCTGATCGACGTACACCTGCCACGGGCAACCACGACTGACGACTCGGTGCGCCGCGACACGCAACTCGCCGTGCCCGAAGGCGCAACTCGGCGGGAAGGGGTGGGGGCGGCGGCGGGCGTGGTGGTGCTGCTGGTGCACGGCGGGTTCTGGAAGACCGCCTGGGACCGGAGGCACACGCGGGCGATGGCGCGGGCGCTGGCGGGCGAGGGGTTCGTGGTCGCGACGCCGGAGTACCGCCGGGTCGGCCCGGGTGGCTCGGGTGGCTGGCCCGAGACGGGCGAGGACGTACGACGGGCAGCGGACCGGCTGCCCGAGCTGCTCGACGGGATCGGTGTCGCGACGGGAGAGCTGCGCGTCACCGGTCACTCCGCCGGCGGCCAGCTCGCGCTCTGGCTCGCCGCGACCGGCCTGCCGGCCGAGCGCACGGTGGCATTGGCCCCGGTCGGCGACCTGCGCGCCGCGATCGATCGGCGGCTCGGCGACGACGCGGTCCTGCGGCTCCTCGGCAACCACGACCTGGAGGAGTCGCTCGCCGCGGCGGACCCGATGTCGCTCCTCGACGCGCGGCCCGCCGGGGACGTGCACATCGTCCACGGCGCCCGCGACGACATCGTCCCGGTCGAGCTCAGCCGTGGCCTGGTGGAGCGGCACCCCTGGGTCCGCCTGCACGAGACCCCTGGCGCGCACTTCGAGGTGATCGAGCCGGGGTCCTCCGACTGGACCGAAGTGCTGCGGACCATCTGCGGGGATCGCGACGACGTGCGGCAGGATGGCGACGGAGGAGGACGGCGATGAGCGAACCGGAGATCCTGTGGCGCCCGCCGGCGGACCAACACTGCCGGCTCACCGCGTTCCAGGCCTGGGTGGCCGAGCACGGCGGACCAGTCACCGAGGACTACGCGGGCCTGTGGCGCTGGTCGGTGACCGACCTGGACGCCTTCTGGCTGGCGGTGTGGCGGTTCTTCGACATCCCCTCGTCAGGCTGGGGGACCGGCGACGACGGCTCGGGGACCGGCGACGACGGCCCGACCGTTGCACTCGCGGAGGACGCGATGCCCGGGGCGGTGTGGTTCCCGGAGGTGCGGCTCAACTACGCCGAGACGATGCTCCGGCTCCCCGGCCGGCAGGACGACGACGTGGCGGTCGTGGCGCGCTCGCAGAGTCGGAACGAGATCCGGCTGACCGCCGCCGGGCTGCGCGCGCAGGTCGCCCGGGTGCGCGCGGGCCTGCTGCGCGCCGGGGTCGGCCGGGGCGACCGCGTCGCGGCGTACCTCCCGAACGTCCCGGAGACCCTCGCCGTGCTGCTCGCGACGGCCAGCCTCGGCGCGGTCTTCAGCTCGTGCGCACCGGAGTTCGGCACCAAGAGCGTCACCGACCGCTGGACGCAGATCGAGCCGAAGGTGCTCTTCGTGGTCGACGGCTACCAGTACGGCGCGAAGCCGGTCGACCGGCGCAACGAGGTGGCTGCGATCCGGGAGGCGTTGCCGAGCGTCGGGACGACCGTGTGGCTGCCCTACCTCGAGCCGGAGTCGGAGCCGGCCGAGGGAGCCGTCAGCTGGGCGGACTTCACCGCGGAGGAGGGCGAGCTCTCCTTCGAGCGAGTGCCGTTCGACCACCCGCTCTACATCCTCTTCTCCTCGGGCACCACCGGCCTGCCGAAGCCGATCGTGCACGGCCACGGAGGCATCACCCTGGAGCACCTGAAGGCGCTCGCACTGCAGACGGACCTAGGTCCGGAGGACACCTTCTTCTGGTTCTCCACGACCGGCTGGATGATGTGGAACTTCCTCGTCTCCGGACTCGGCGTGGGCTCGACGATCGTGATGTTCGACGGCAACCCGGGACACCCGGACACCTCGATGCTGTGGCGGCTCGCCGAGGAGACGGGGATGACGTACTTCGGCACGAGCGCGCCGTTCCTCCTGCAGTGCCGCAAGGAGGGGCTGGTCCCCCGCGAGATCGCCAACCTGTCCCGCCTGCGTGGCGTGGGCTCGACCGGCGCCCCGCTGCCGGCCGAGGGCTTCCGCTGGGTCTACGATGCGGTCAGCGACTCCGCCCAGCTCGGGTCGCTCTCCGGGGGCACCGACGTCTGCTCCGGATTCGTGGGCGGAGCTCCGACACTGCCGGTGACGGCCGGGGAGATCGCCTGCCGGTGCCTGGGCGCCGCCGTGGCGGCCTACGACGAGGACGCGCGCCCGGTGATCGGCCGGCTCGGCGAGCTGGTGATCGAGCGGCCGATGCCGTCCATGCCGGTGGGGTTCTGGGGCGATGACGACGGGTCGCGCTACCGGGCGGCGTACTTCGAGGACATCCCGGGCGTGTGGCGGCACGGTGACTGGATCACCATCACCGAGCGCGGCACCTGCACCATCACCGGCCGCAGCGACGCCACCTTGAACCGCGGGGGCGTCCGGCTCGGCACGGCCGAGTTCTACACGGTGGTGGAGGCGCTGCCCGAGGTCCAGGACAGCCTGGTCGTGCACCTCGAGGACGACGAGGGCGGCGCCGGCACCCTGGTGCTCTTCGTGCGGCTGGCCGAGGGGCTCACCCTGGACAGCCCCTCGACAGGCTCGGGCACCGTGCAGCAGGCGATCGCGGCGGCGTTGCGGACGAACCTCTCTCCCCGACACGTGCCCGACGTCGTCCACCAGGTCACCGCGATCCCGCACACGCTCTCCGGCAAGCGCCTGGAGGTCCCGGTGAAGAAGATCCTGCGGGGGCAGCCGGTCGACCAGGCTGTGGCCAAGGGTGCGCTGACCGATGCCGAGCACATCCACGAGTTCGAGGAGTTCCGGGGGCGGTTAGGCTGACGGCCATGCCGGAGCCGACCAGCGACTTCCCCGCGGTCCAGCTGCACATCGTCACGGGCAAGGGCGGCACCGGCAAGTCCACCGTCGCGGCCAGCCTGGCCCTGGCACTTGCCTCACGTGGCAGGACGGTGCTGCTCTGCGAGGTCGAGGGACGCCAGGGCATCGCCCAGATGTTCGACGTCGCGCCCCTCCCGTACGCCGAGACCCTGCTGGTGCGGGCGTCCCAGGACCCCGACGAGGTCCGCGGCGACGTCTACGCCCTGGCGATCGACGCGGAGGCAGCGCTGCTGGAGTACCTCGCGATGTACTACCGGCTCGGCCGGGCCGGCAAGGCACTCGACCGGTTCGGGGTGATCGACTTCGCGACCACCATCGCGCCGGGCGTGCGCGACGTTCTCCTGACCGGCAAGGTCTACGAGGCGGCGAACCGGAACTCGCGGAACAAGAACGCCCGCCACTACGACGCGATCGTGCTCGACGCTCCACCGACGGGACGGATCGCCCAGTTCCTCAACGTGAACAGCGAGCTGGCCGGCCTGGCCAAGGTCGGGCCGATCAAGGCGCAGGCGGACACCGTCACCACCCTGCTGCGCTCGGACCGCACGGCCGTCCACCTGGTCACGGTCCTCGAGGAGATGCCCGTCCAGGAGACCGTCGACGGCGTCGCCGAGCTCCGCGCGAACCGGCTCCCCGTCGGCGGCGTGGTCGTCAACATGATCAGGCCGCAGGACCTCGACGAGCAGGACCGGGCCGACCTGCTGTCGGGCGCAGTCGACACCGAGGCCCTGCGGAGCTCCCTCGAGAAGGGTGGAGTGCCGACCGACGACGTGCTGGTCGACGCCCTGCTGCAGGAGGGCCGCGACCACAGCAGGCGGCGCGAGCTCGAGGACGCCGAGCGGGAGGTGGTCGCCACGATCGGACTGCCGACCTACGAGCTGCCGCGGCTGGCCGGCGGCACCGACCTCACCGGCCTCTACGAGCTGGCGGCGCACCTGTGCGAGCAGGGCCTGGCATGAGGCAGGTACGACGATGAGCCGGAGCAACGCCCGCACGGGCCCGATGACCGCCCACGAGAGCACCGCGCCGGTCCTCGACGTGGACGCACTCCTCGACGACCCGGGCCGCCGGATCATCGTCTGTTGCGGTGCCGGCGGCGTCGGCAAGACCACCACGTCGGCGGCGCTGGCCCTCCGTGCCGCGGAGCGCGGCCGCAAGGTCGTCGTACTCACCATCGACCCGGCCCGTCGCCTCGCACAGTCCATGGGCATCGAGGCGCTGGACAACACCCCGCGGCCGGTTGGCGGCGTGCAGGGCGAAGGCAGTCTCGACGCGATGATGCTCGACATGAAGCGCACCTTCGACGAGGTGGTCGAGAGCCAGGCCAGCCCCGAGAAGGCGCAGCAGATCCTGAACAACCCGTTCTACATCGCGGTGTCGAGCTCGTTCGCGGGCACCCAGGAGTACATGGCGATGGAGAAGCTCGGTCAGCTCGACCGGGACGCCCGCGCCTCCGGGCGGTGGGACCTGATCGTGGTGGACACGCCACCGAGCCGCAACGCGCTGGACTTCCTCGACGCCCCGGAGCGGCTGTCGAGCTTCCTGGACGGCCGGTTCATGAAGTTGCTGCTCGCGCCCGCGCGCGGCCCGGCCAAGCTCATGACGGCCGGGTTCGGCCTGGTCACCAAGGCGATCACCACGGTCATCGGCGGTCAGGTGCTGCACGACATGCAGGCGTTCGTGGCGGCGTTCGACACGCTCTTCGGCGGCTTCCGGCAGCGCGCCACCGCGACCTTCGAGCTCCTCCAGGCCGATGGCACCGCGTTCCTGGTGGTGGCCGCTCCCGAGCCGGACGCGCTGCGCGAGGCCGCCTACTTCGTCGAGCGGCTCGGGGCCGAGCAGATGCCGCTGGCCGGCATGGTGGTCAACCGGGCCAGCGCCGACCCGGCCGGCGGACTCAGCCAGGCGGCGGCGACGGCCGGCTACGAGAGGCTGCGCGGCAGCGAGGACGACACCGACCAGCTCGCCGCCGGCTTGCTGCGGCTGCACTCCGACCGCAAGCTCATGGTCGAGCGGGAGACGCGGCTGCGGACCCGCTTCGCCACGAGCCACCCGCGTGTCCGGACGGCGGTGCTGCCTGCGCTGCCGACCGACGTGCACGACCTCGACGGCCTGCGCGACATCGGCGAGCGGCTCTCCCGGCAGTCCTGACGCCGCCCGATCGGCGGCTCGGATTGGCGGGGAAGCCGCCGAGCTACCGGTCGGTGACGGTCAGCCGGCCTGGCTGACGACCTGCTCCTCGTGGGCCTCCTTGGCGGCCTCGAGCAGCGTGCGCCAGGAAGTGACGTTCGGGCGCTTGCGCAGCACGGCGCGACGCTCGCGCTCGGTCAGTCCGCCCCAGACGCCCCACTCGATCCGGTTGTCCAGCGCCTCGGCGAGGCACTCGGCCCGCACCGGGCACGCCGCGCAGACCTGCTTGGCCTTGTGCTGCTCGGCGCCGCGGACGAAGAGCTCGTCCGGGCTGGACTGCTGGCACCGTGCCGACGCGGTCCAATCTTCATTCCACATAATGGTTACCCCCCAAAGGAACCTGACTTGGGACCGGCCCAAACCGGTCATCCCACCCGAAAGAGAACTTAAGCGACTCAGCCGTTCCGAAACAGACACGTTGGAGCCGTCTCGGAATAGCCCGATGTGACTAGCGCCGGTTGACCGGTCAGGTCGTGGACCCCTCCTCGTGGGCGGTGCCACCTATCCTTGTGCGCATGTCTCCCAGACCCCGGAAGCAGCTCACCTCCGGCGCAGTGCTCTCCCACCTCG
>DASSOK010000068.1:0-13455 GCA_035700665.1 Marmoricola sp. | reverse complement strand
TGCCGAGTTGCGCCCGCGGGTACGCCGAGTTGCGCCCGCGGATACGCGGAATCACCTTGGCCGGCCCGCCAGACGCAACTCGCGGTGCCCCGGGACGCAACTCGCGGTGCCCCGGGACGCAACTCGCGGTGCCCCGGGACGGAACTCGGCGCTCAGGGGTGCAGGAGGGGCTCGATCTGGGGGAGCTGGCGCTGGAGGGCGCGCAGGTGCGGCGCCACGCTGGGATGGCGGGAGACGTGGCCGAGCGCGCCCTCCGCACGGGCGGCCATGGACAGGGCCCATTCGGCGCGGCTGACCACGGTGTACACCGCCGCGACGCGGGCAGCGGTCCGCACGTCCTCCGCGTCGACGCGCGGCTCGGCCTGATGCACTCCGGCGATGAAGGCCTCGAGCAGGACGGCGAAGTCCTCACGGCACGACAACGAGAAGTAGCCCAGGTCGGCACCGACCGGCCCGCTCCCCCATGACTGCCAGTCCACCGCCACGACATCGTCGCCGCGGGTGGCCAGCAGGTTGCCGGGCGTGGCGTCGCCGTGCACCTGGCCCTGGGGCCCCAGCGACACCCGCTCCAGCCAGTGCGTACGGCGATCCCACAGTGTCTCGGTCACCTGCGCGAGCGAGGTACGACGCAGGGTCGGCCAGCCGCCGGTACGCTCCGCCATCGCCAGCCGCCCGGCCAGCTGGGCCCTCGAGGCCCACGGCACGTCGGGGACCGGACGGGCCGCGAGCACCCCGAGCGCCCGCGCGGCGAACAGCGCCGTCGGCGGCTCACCGGCCACGTCCGCGCTCCAGATCGTCACGCCGCTGGTGTCCTCGTCGACACGCAGCACCTCGGGCTGCCGCAGCCCGGGGCCGGCGAACAGGTCCGGTCGCAGCGCCACCTCTGCCTCCCGGCGCCAGTAGCCGGCGTGGTCGGCATCGAGGAGCTCGGCCTCCTCCGGCGCCTGGAGCCGCTTGACGATCCACCGCCGGCCCTCCGACTCCGCGGCCCAGAGGCCGACCGTCGCCGGGTTGCCGCCCCCGCCACGGACCCGATGCCAGGCGGGGTCCGGCTCCCAGCGGTCCACGGCGCACTCCTGCGGTCAGGCGTTGGTCACGCTCATCCTGACAGAGCAGGCGTCGCCGACAGCGGCGTCGAGGACCGCGCGGCGGGGGTCCGGGACGGTCAGGAACGGCGGCACGATCGCGGTCGCGGTGAGGCGGGGGTCGGCCAGGACCGCCTCGACCGCTGCGTGGTCACCGCCCGCGACGACGGGGTCGGAGCCGCCCAGCAAGCCCAGGATCCGGGCGGCGTGGTCGGCGGCCGCTTCGAACGCCTGCCGGGCCTGGTTGTCCCTGCGCCGGGCGAAGCGCTGCTGGCTCTGCCCACCGGCCTTGGTCCGCCCCTGGACGTGCCGCTGGCCGATCTTGTGCTCGACGAGCCGGTCGCCCGAGAGGCGGGCGACCGCGAAGCCGCCCTTGCGCACGAGCAGGAGGCCCCACCGCTCCGGCGGGGCACATGACGCCACGAAGTCGAAGACGTCGGCGGCTCCGCCGTACACCCGCCCGAATGGCGGCGCGGCGCTGAACACCGACCCGTCGGGCGCGCTGCCGGCCAACCGTCCGTCGGCCACGTCCAGCACGCAGCCGCCGTGGCGCTGCCCGAAGTTGGCGACCCAGCGCTCCAGGCGTGCGGTTGGCACGAGCAGCGTCCGGGGCTCCGACACGCCTCCAGCCTCCCAGACTCCCCTACGCTGGACCGCCATGGCACGCAGCGACCGCGAGTCTCTCGCCACACAGTGGGCGGAGCTGGCGAACCTGCACCCCGACGAGCTGGCCGACTGGCTCGAGACGGACGCCTCGTGGGCGGTCGGCTACAAGGGGTACGGCGAGGAGTCGGTCGGCCACGCCGCAGGCCGCCGCATCGTCGACCTCCTCGAGGCCGACAGGGGCAGCTGGAGCGACGAGGACTGGGCGCTGGTCCGCAAGGCGGTCGGCGTGATCCGCCGGCACCGCGCCCAGTGGCCCGAGGGCGACGTCACCGACACCCGGTGGCGGCACGCGCTGATGAACTGGGGCCACGACCCGCTCCGTTGACCCTCAGGAGTGCGCTCCGGTCAGACGTTGAAGCCGAGGGCGCGCAGCTGCTCCCGGCCGTCGTCGGTGATCTTGTCCGGGCCCCACGGCGGCATCCAGACCCAGTTGATGGTGACGTCGTTGACAAGGCCCTCGAGCGCGGAGTTCGTCTGGTCCTCGATCACGTCGGTCAGCGGGCAGGCCGCCGAGGTCAGCGTCATGTCGAGCACGAGGTTCGACGAGTCGTCGAGGTGCACGTCGTAGACGAGGCCCAAGTCGACGACGTTGATGCCCAGCTCGGGGTCGACGACGTCCTTCATGGCCTCGACGACGTCGTCACGCGATGCCGTGGCGGTCCCACCGCTGGTGTCGACCTCGGGAAGATCGTTGGCAGCTTCGGTCATGTCAATTCACTCCTTGGTTTCGAGACGCTCGCTGGCGCTCGCTCGTCAACCGGCGTCCTGTGCCTGTGCGGCGGCGTCCTTGAACGCCATCCAGGACAACAGTGCGCACTTCACGCGGGCGGGGAATTTCGCCACTCCGGCGAAGGCGACGCCGTCCTCGAGGAGTTCCTCGTCCGGCTCGACCTTGCCCTTGCCCTGCATCAGCTCCAGGAACGCGGCGTGGCGGGCCATCGCCTCGTCCAGCGGCAGCCCGATCACCAGGTCGGTCATCACCGACGCCGCGGCCTGGCTGATCGAGCAACCCTCGGCGTCGTAGGAGACGTCCACGACCTTCGCGTCGTCGCCGGCGCCCTCGAGGTGGACGCGGAGGGTCACCTCGTCGCCGCAGGTCGGGTTGACGTGGTGCACCTCGGCCTCGAACGGCTCCCGCAGTCCGGCGTTGAGTGGATTGCGGTAGTGGTCGAGGATGATCTCCTGGTAGAGGCTGTCGAGGTTCTGCGTCATGCTCACGCCACCTTGAAGTAGCTCTTGGTGTACTCCAGGCCCTCGACGAGCACGTCGATCTCGGCCGGAGTCGTGTACAGGTACGACGACGCGCGGGTCGAGCTCTGCACGCCGTACCTCTTGTGGGCCGGCTTGGCGCAGTGGTGCCCGGCGCGCACGGCGATGCCGCGGCTGTCCAGCAGCTGGGCGACGTCGTGCGGGTGCACACCGGCGAGCTCGAAGGAGACCGCCCCACCGCGCAGCGAGGGGTCCATCGGCCCCAGGACCGTGACGCCCGGGACGGAGGCGAGGCCCTCGAGCAGGTAGCCGGTCAGGGCGTGCTCGTGCGCGCGGATCCGGTCCAGCCCGACGTGCCCGAGGTAGTCCACCGCCGCGCCCAGGCCGACGGCCTCGACGATCGGCGGGGTGCCGGCCTCGAACTTGTGCGGGATCGGCGCCCAGGTCGACTTCTCCATCGACACGGTCGCGATCATCTCGCCGCCGCCGAGGAACGGGGGGAGCTTCTCCAGCTGCTCGGTGCTCCCCCAGAGCACGCCGATGCCGGTCGGACCGGTGACCTTGTGGCCGGTGAAGGCGAGGAAGTCGGGGCGCTCCTCGGCCGGCATCGCCGCGAGGTCGATGGCCAGCTGCGGCGCGGCCTGCGATGCATCGAGCACGACGACGGCGCCGACCTCGTGGGCACGCCGGGCGATGTCGGCGACCGGGTTGATGGTGCCGAGCATGTTGGAGACCCAGGTCAGCGCGACCACCTTGGTGCCCGGCACGACCAGCTCGTCGATGTCGGACAGGTCCAGGCGGCCGTCCTCGGTCAGGCCGAACCAGCGCAGCTCCGCACCGGTGCGCTCGGCGGCGAGCTGCCACGGCACGATGTTGGAGTGGTGCTCCATCTCGGTGATCACCACGCGGTCACCCTCCGCGAGCGGGAAGGTGCGGGCGACGAGGTTGAGCGCCTCGGAGGCGTTCTTGGTGAAGACCACCTCGTCGCGCGACGGCGCCCCGAGGAACGCCGCCACCTTGTCGCGGGCACCCTCGAACGCCTCCGTCGACTCGGCGCCGAGGTGGTGCATCGCCCGAGCGATGTTGGCGTTGTGGCGCTCGAGGTGGTCGACCATCGTGTCGATGACGACCTGCGGCTTCTGCGAGGTGTTCGCGCTGTCGAGGTAGACCAGCGGCATCGAGCCGCCCTGGCCGTCGTCGAACGTCCGGGACAGGATGGGGAAGTCGGCGCGGATCAGCTCCAGGTCGGGCAGCAGCCCGGCCAGCACGGGCCCGGTGACGGTCGAGGCGGTCGCGTCAGACACCGGCACCGACGAACCTGTCATAGCCGTTGGCCTCCAGCTCCTCGGCCAGCTCAGGGCCGCCGTCCTCGGCGATCTTGCCGTCGACGAAGACGTGCACGAAGTCCGGCTGGATGTAGCGCAGGATCCGGGTGTAGTGGGTGATCAGCAGGACGCCCTTGTCACCGTTCTCCTTGAACCGGTTCACGCCCTCCGACACGATCTTGAGCGCGTCGATGTCCAGGCCGGAGTCGGTCTCGTCGAGAACCGCCACCTTGGGGTCGAGCAGCTCGAGCTGGACGATCTCGTGGCGCTTCTTCTCGCCACCGGAGAAGCCCTCGTTGACGTTGCGCTGCGCGAAGGCGGGGTCCATCTTGACCCGCTCCATCGCCGTGTTGACGTCCTTGACCCAGTGCCGCAGCTTGGGGGCCTCGCCGTCGATGGCGGTCTTGGCGGTGCGCAGGAAGTTCGACACCGAGACGCCCGGCACCTCGACGGGATACTGCATCGCGAGGAAGAGACCGGCGCGGGCCCGCTCGTCGACGCTCATCGCGAGCACGTCAGCGCCGTCCAGGGTCACCGAACCGCCGGTGACGGTGTACTTCGGGTGGCCGGCGATGGAGTAGGCCAGCGTGGACTTGCCCGAGCCGTTGGGGCCCATGATCGCGTGCGTCTCGCCGTCCCTGATGGTCAGGTTGACGCCCTTGAGGATCTCCTTCGGACCGTCCTCGGTCGAGACCGTGACGTGCAGGTCCTTGATGTCCAGGGTTGCCATTCGTTTCTCCTTCTGGGGCAGACTCAGGTCGGCGGAACGCCGTTGAGGGTGGTCGAGACGTCGACGTAGACGGCACCGTCGCGCACGTCGACCGGGAAGGTGGACACCGGCTCGGTGGCCGGCAGGTTGGTCGGCTTGCCCGTGCGCAGGTCGAACATCGAGCCGTGCAGGAAGCACTCGATCTGGCAGTCCGCGACCTCGCCGTCGGTCAGCGGGACCGCCTGGTGGGAGCACAGGTCCTGCAACGCGTAGACGTCATCGCCGTCGCGGGCGACGGCGACCTCGATGCCCTCGATGGTCACCGCGAGCGCCTCGTCGTCGGCGACCTCGTCGAGGGCGCAGGCACGGACGAAGGACATCAGGCAGTGGCCTCGCTCTCGACCCGCGGGAACGCCTTGAGCACGTTCTTGGCCAGCTCCGCCTCGACGGTCTCGCGCAGCTTCTCCTCCAGCTCCGGCACGTCGATCTTGCGGATCAGGTCGTTGAAGAAGCCGTGCACGACGAGGCGGCGTGCCTCGTCCTCGGCGACGCCTCGCGAGCGCAGGTAGAACAGCTGCTCGTCGTCGAACCGGCCGGTCGCCGAGGCGTGCCCGGCGCCGGCGATCTCGCCGGTCTCGATCTCGAGGTTGGGCACCGAGTCGGCCTGACAGCCGTCGGTGAGCACCAGGTTGCGGTTCTCTTCGTAGGTGTCGATGCCCTCGGCCTCCTTGCGGATCAGCACGTTGCCGATCCACACGGAGTGCGCCCGCTCGCCCTGCAGCGCGCCCTTGTAGACGACGTTCGACCGCGTCCTGGGGGCGGTGTGGTCGATGAACAGCCGGTGCTCGATGTGCTGCCCGGCGTCGGCGAAGTAGAGGCCGAGCATCTCCACCGAGCCACCCGGGCCGGCGTACTCGGCGGTCGCGTCGTGGCGCACCACGTCGCCGCCGAAGCTGACCGCCACGTGCTTGAACGTTGCGTCCCTGCCCACGCGGGCGAACTGGCCCGAGTGGTGGACGGCGTCGTCCTCCCAGTCCTGCACCGACACCACGGTGAGCTCCGCACCCTCGCCGACGATGATCTCGACGTTCTCCGCGAGGGTCGCGGAGCCAGTGAACCGGAGTACGACGGTGGCCCGGGCGTGCCGGCCGGTGCGGATGACCAGGTGACCGGCGGTGGCGGCGTCGATGCCGGTGCCGTGCACGGTCACCGTGGTCGCGCGCTCGGCGACGAGGTCGTCGGGGACGTCCACCACGAAGACCGACCGCGCGGCCTCCCACGCCCGGGCGCTGATCCGGTCGCGCGGGATGATGCCGGAGCTGCCGCGCACCGGGTCGTCGACACCCACCGTCCGGACCTGGACGCCCTCGGGCGCGTCGACGTCCACCTTGAGGGTGTCGCCGTCGAGCACCGTGTCGGTGTGCAGGCCCCGCAGCCGCTTCAACGGCGTGAACCGCCAGATCTCCTCCAGGCCGCGCGGGACCTCGAAGTCGGCGGACGAGAACGAGCCCTCGGGGTGGAGGTGGCTCGAGACGACGCCCTTGGCCACGCCCTCGGCGGCGACCGCGACGTTGCTCTCCTCGGTGTTCTCCGGGGTCGAGACGGCCATCAGCCGACCGCTCCTTCCATCTGCAGCTCGATCAGGCGGTTTAGCTCGAGGGCGTACTCCATCGGCAGCTCCTTGGCGATCGGCTCGACGAAGCCGCGCACGATCATCGCCATCGCCTCGTCCTCCTCCATGCCGCGTGACATGAGGTAGAACAGCTGGTCGTCGGAGACCTTGGAGACGCTCGCCTCGTGCCCCATGGACACGTCGTCCTCGCGGATGTCGACGTAGGGATAGGTGTCACTGCGGCTGATCTGGTCGACCAGCAGCGCGTCGCAGAGCACGTTGGACTTCGAACCGTAGGCACCCTCGTTGACCTGGATCAGTCCGCGGTACGACGTCCGGCCGCCGCCTCGCGCGACCGACTTGGACAGGATGCTCGAGGACGTGTGCGGCGCCGCGTGCACCATCTTGGCGCCGGCGTCCTGGTGCTGGCCCTCGCCGGCGAACGCGATCGACAGCGTCTCGCCCTTGGCGTGCTCGCCCATGAGGTAGACGGCGGGGTACTTCATGGTCACCTTGGAGCCGATGTTGCCGTCGACCCACTCCATGGTGGCCCCGGCCTCGCAGGTGGCCCGCTTGGTGACGAGGTTGTAGACGTTGTTCGACCAGTTCTGGATGGTCGTGTAGCGGCAGCGGCCGCCCTTCTTGACGATGATCTCCACGACCGCGGAGTGCAGTGAGTCCGAGCTGTAGATCGGCGCGGTGCAACCCTCGACGTAGTGCACGTAGGCGCCCTCGTCGACGATGATCAGCGTCCGCTCGAACTGGCCCATGTTCTCGGTGTTGATCCGGAAGTAGGCCTGCAGCGGGATGTCGACGTGCACGCCCGGCGGCACGTAGATGAACGAGCCGCCCGACCACACGCTGGTGTTCAGCGCGGCGAACTTGTTGTCCCCGACCGGGATGACGGTGCCGAAGTACTCCTTGAAGAGATCCTCGTGCTCGCGCAGGCCGGTGTCGGTGTCGACGAAGATGACGCCCTGCTCCTCCAGGTCCTCGCGGATCTGGTGGTAGACCACCTCGGACTCGTACTGCGCCGCGACGCCGGCGACCAGCCGCTGCTTCTCGGCCTCGGGGATGCCGAGCTTGTCGTAGGTGCTCTTGATGTCCTCGGGCAGCTCGTCCCAGGTCGTCGCCTGCTTCTCGGTCGAGCGGACGAAGTACTTGATGTTGTCGAAGTCGATGGTGGAGAGGTCCGATCCCCAGGTCGGCATCGGCTTCTTGTGGAAGAGCTTCAGTCCCTTCAGCCGCAGGTCGAGCATCCACTGGGGCTCGCTCTTCTTGTCGGAGATGTCGCGCACCACCGCCTCGTTGAGGCCACGCTGGGCGGTCGCACCGGCGGTGTCCGGGTCGGCCCAGCCGAACTCGTAGCGGCCGATGCCCTTGAGCTCGGGGTTCAGCTCTTCGATGGAGGTCACCTGGCGACCATCCTCTCTGCCTTGTCGGACTTGCTGTCGGACTTGCTCTGGTCTGGGTGCGGGATGCACGTGGTGCACACGCCGTCGCCGTGGGCGATCGTGGCGAGGCGCTGCACGTGGCTGTCGAGGACCCGGCTGATCGCCTCGGTCTCCGCCTCGCACAGCTGGGGGAACTCGTGTGCCACGTGCGAGACGGGGCAGTGCTGCTGGCACAGCTGCTCCCCGACCGGCGAGGGCCGGGTGGAGGCGGCGTAGCCCTGGGAGGTGAAGACGGCGGCGAGCGCCTCGGCGGCGCTCATCTCGGGGTTGGCCTCGCGAACGCGGGCGAAGTCCTGCTCGATGAAGGCGACCCGACGGTCCGCGAACGCGCGCACCGCCTCGTCCCCGCCCGTCTCGGCGAGGAACCGCAGTGCCTGGACGGCGAGGTCGTCGTACTGCTGGACGAACCGGTCGCGACCCGCCTCGGTCAGCGCGAAGTGCCGGGCCGGGCGGCCACGACCGCGCTGCCCGACAGGGCGCGGGTCGCGCTGCTCCACGTGGCCGTCGGCGAGGAGCTGCTCGAGGTGCCGCCGGACCGCCGCGGGAGTCAGGTCCAGCCGCTCGCCGAGCGCCGCGGCCGTGGAGGGACCGTTCTCCAGGATCGACCGGGCGACACGCTCGCGCGTGGGCTCGTCCGGCAGGTCCATGATTTCCACAACAACAGTGTGCCGTTAATCATTTCCGGCTTTCAAGAAAGGTCACCCTAACCTGCAGCTGGAGCCCCCTCACTGGTCCAGCAGGGATCGGAATGCCGGCGAGGTCCAGCCCGTCTGGGAGTACGCCGGGCGCCTCGCCAGGTTGGCGCCCCCGTAGATCGCGGCCCCGTTCTCGCCGGAGTAGGTGAGCCACGTCTGGTTGCGGAGCGCCTGTCCGACTCCGGGCCGCGCCCAGTCGCACACCCCGTCGGGGAAGGCCTCCTGGAGCTGGGCCCACTGGGCGTCGGTGAAGGTGGCCCGGATCTCCGAGCGCACGAGCGGCTCGAGCACGCAGATGTTGTGATCGTTGGCGTCGTCGCCGCCCGCCACCGTGCGCGGCGTGCCGAGGTGGGTCTGCAGCAGCGAGCTCTGGCAGAGCGGCCCGTCCGGTCCGGAGACGAGCTCGATCCCGGCCACGTCGGCACACCGGTCGGTCACGTCCGCCGGACGGTCGCTTGCGACCTTCTGGTCGAGCGGGATGCTGCGGCGGTCCCGCTCGACGGCCGTCAGCCAGCGGTCCATCTTCAGCAGCGCCTCGGTCGCCCAGGACGGGTCGCCGATCAGCGGGGTCGGGCCGAACCACATCACCCGGTTCTCCGTGTGGCCCTGGCTGCGCTGGAGCCGCTCCTCCACCCAGAAGGCGTGTGCGTAGTCGTGGGCTGCCCCGGGGTCGGGGCCGCCGTGGTTGATGATCGGGACACCGCTGACGTTCTGGAACTCGTTGACCAGACCGGTGCGGAACGCGTTGCGCACCGCCTGGCGGTCGCCGGGCAACCGCTCGGCGGTCGGCTTTCCGTCGATGTCGAGGCCGCCGACCTTGACGTTGAGGTCGACGAACTGCGCAGGCAGGATCAGGCCCTTCTCCAGTGCCCGCAGCCCGTACATGATGCCGACGTTGCCGACGGGCAGGCCCGCGAAGCCGTGACCGGCCGCCTTCTCCGCGGCGGTCCAGCTGGCCGGTGGCCGTGGACCTAGCGCGTTCTTCATCATCTCGGGCACGCTGCAGCGCACGCCGGCGGGATTGGTCGTGGCGTCGTAGAGGGTGCCGGGGTCACCGGCCACGGTCGGCTTGCTGCCGGGGCACGGTTCGGAGGGGTTCACCGCGGCCTTGAAGAAGAGCTCGTCGGAGGTGACGGCGTTGAGGTGGCTGAGGTGGCCCTCCACGTCACCGAACTGCGTGGGGGACCAGAGCACGCCGGGTGCCCAGCGAGACGGGTCCTCGAAGTAGAGCCGCAGCAGGTGCAGGTCGGCGAACTGGGCGGCCGTGCTCATCGCGTCGGGGTAGGTGCACCCGGTGACCAGTCCCTGGTAGACGCCGGGATAGGCGTTCGCGATCGTCTGCTCCGCGATCGAGCCGCCCGAGCAGCCGGTCCCGATCGTGTAGCGCACCGTCCCGTAGCGCTCGACCAGGCGCTCCTTGACCATGACGAGGGACTCCGCAGCCGTGACGAGGTTGCAGTTGTGGCCGGTGTTGTCGAGTGCGGTCGAGGCGACGGCGAACCCGCGGCCGAGGGCCAGCTCGTAGCTGCTCTGGATCGCCGGGTTGGACGGGATCGTGCCGGAGAGGTCGCCCAGCGGCGCCTCTCCCGGTGTGAGCGAGGCGCCGCAGCTGCCGCCGTGGGTGATCAGCAGCTTGTGGTTCCACTGGCGCTGGGGGGCCCAGGGCCGCCACGACCGGCCGGGCTGGAAGAGGGTGAGGATCGTGTACTGGTCGCGGGCCTGGTAGCCCGTCTCCTGGCGCACGATGAACGGGACGGTCACGCCCCGGTCCGTCGTGGTCATGGCCACGTCGGTCGGTGGGGCGGAGCGGTCGTAGGGCTGTAAGCCGGGCTTCAGCGGGTTCGTGGACTTGTAGAGGAACGTGTACGTCGCCGGCTGGTTGCACAGGTCGTCACGCGCCGTCGACTGGCAGACGTAGTGCTCGGTCTGCGGGCCGGCGAACACCGGTCCCCCGTTCGGGTGGTTGGTGATCACCACCTCTCCGGCGTAGCCGGGAGCCGTCGCGCGCAGCGTGCTGGCTCCGACCCGGAGGCCGGTCACCAGGCCCTCGTAGCGGCCGTTGGGCCGCAGGGCGAACGCCCGGGTCACCTCGCGGCCGCCGACCGTCACGCGGACCTTGTCGACCCGGACATCGCGAGGCAGCGACACCGACACCAGTGCATCCCCGGCGGAGACCAGGTCGGCGCGGTTCGACAGCACGCTGACGCGCAGCGTCCCGGCCGCTCCGGCACCGGGCGAGACGACGGCCAGACCGGCGGCGAGCAGCAGGACCGTGGTGAGGAGCAGGGGCAGGCGTGCGCGCATCGGGCCTCCAGGTGCCGGCATTTCGGCGTTCCAACGAGCCAGGACGTGGCTTGGTTACTTCCCGGTAGTCGGCGGCGGCGGGCATAGTCTCGGTTGGTGCCAGGTTCGATCCTCGGAAACTCCGTGCGCCGCGTCGAGGACCCAGAGCTGCTCGTCGGCCGGGGCAGCTTCGTGGACAACCAGCGGCTCGAGGGCATCGCCCACGCCGTCTTCGTGCGCAGCCCCTTCGCCCACGCGCGCATCGTCTCGGTCGACACGGACGAGGCCCGGGAAGCCCCAGGGGTCCTTGCCGTGCTCACCGGGGCCGACGTCGCCGACCGGCCGGTGCCGCCCTTCGCCACCGTCAACAAGGCGTGCGCGCGGTACCCGCTGACGGCGGACAAGGCCAGGTTCGTCGGCGACCCGGTCGCCCTCGTGGTCGCGGAGACGCGCGCCCAGGCGGTGGACGCCGCGGAGCTGGTGGACGTGGACTACGACGAGCTGCCGGCCGTGGTCGACGTCGAGGCAGCGCTCCTTCCCGGCGCTCCCCTGCAGTTCGAGGAGCTGCGCAGCAACGTCGCCCTCGGGCTGCGCGACCCGGACGGCTCCGACCCGCTCGGCGCCGCTGCCCACGTGGTCCGGGTGCGGATGGAGAACCAACGCATCGCCACGTCCCCGATCGAGGGCCACGCGATCCTGGTGCAGCCGCACGACGACGGCCTCACCGCCTGGGTCTCGACGCAGCACCCGCACCTCGCGAAGGACCTGCTGGCGAAGTTCACCGGGCTGCCGGCGGAGCAGGTCCGGGTGATCGCGCCGCACGTCGGTGGTGCGTTCGGCGGCAAGGCCGGGATCGGCGCCGAGCACGCTGCGGTCACCGCGGCGGCGCTCCAGGTCGGCCGGCCGGTGAAGTGGACGGAGACCCGCAGCGAGGCGATGCTGTCGATGCACGGGCGGGCGCAGGTCCAGTACGCCGAGCTGGGGCTCGACGGGGACGGCCACATCGTCGGGATGCACCTGCGTGTCATCGGTGACTGCGGGGCCTACGCCGGCTTCGGTGGCAGCCTGGCCGTGGGACCGTCGTACCTGATGGCCCAGGGCCCCTACGTCGTGCCGCGACTGCGGTACGACGCCGTCGCGGTGCTGACGAACACCGCGCCGGTCGGCGCCTTCCGTGGGGCCGGCCGGCCGGAGGCGGCAGCACTGCTCGAGCGCCTCCTCGACCTGGCGGCGGACGAGCTCGGCATCGCGCCGGAGGAGCTGCGCCGCCGCAACCTCGTCCAGCCCCACCAGTTCCCGTTCCGGACGCTGTCCGGTGCGGTGTACGACGCCGGCGACTACGACCTGCCGCTGCGTGAGGCACTGCGACTCGCGGACGCCGAGGGCGTGCGCACCGAGCAGCAACTGCGTCGGGACCGGGGCGACGCGCGCCAGTTGGGCCTGGGCATCGCCACCTACGTGGAGATCACCGGCTTCGGCGGGACGGAGTTCGGCTCCGTGCAGGTCGCGGCCGACGGCAGCGCCGTGGTGAAGGCCGGGACGTCTGCGCACGGGCAGGGGCACGCCACCTCGTTCGCGATGATCGTCGCCGACCGGCTCGGCATCCCGATGGACCGGATCTCCTACGTGCAGTCCGACACCGCGCAGGTGCCCTCCGGCGGCGGCACCGGCGGCTCGCGGTCGCTGCAGATGGGCGGCAACGCGGTCGGGCAGGCCGCGGACGAGGTCCGGGAGAAGGCGCTCGAGGTGGCCGCGCGGATGCTGGAGGCCGATCCCGGCGACCTGCGGCTGGAGGACGGCCGGTTCTCCGTGGCCGGGGTCCCCGGGATCTCACTCGACTGGGGCGCGGTGGCCGCCGAGGCGCACCGCACCGACGGCGGCCTCGGCTCGGACACCGAGTTCTTCCAGGACGGCGCGACCTTCCCGTTCGGAGCGCACGTCGCCGTCGTGGAGGTCGACACGGAGACCGGGCACGTGCGTCCTCTTCGGCACGTCGCCGTCGACGACTGCGGCCGGGTGCTCAACCCGCTCATCGTCGCCGGCCAGCAGCACGGCGGGGCGGCCCAGGGCATCTCACAGGCGTTGTGGGAGCACTTCGTCTACGACGACGACGGCATCCCACTCACCTCCACCTTCGCCGACTACGCCATCCCGACGGCTGCGGACCTGGTGCGCCTCGAGGGTCTGGTCGTAGCCAACACCGAGACGCCGACGCCGCTGAACCCCCTGGGCGCCAAGGGCATCGGCGAGTCGGCCTCGGTCGGATCCACTCCCGCTGTGCAGAACGCCGTCGTCGACGCGCTCTCCCACCTCGGCGTGCGCCACGTCGATCTCCCGTGCACCCCGGAGCGGGTGTGGCTCGCTGTCCAGGAGGGAGCGGAGCCGGCGCCGTGGCGCGAACCCCCGGACGTCTTCGA
>DASSOK010000067.1:0-6276 GCA_035700665.1 Marmoricola sp. | reverse complement strand
GCCGCTCCGGCCACGATCGCGCTGGCCGTCGACGGTGAGCCCACGCGCTGGTCGGTCTCGTGGAAGCGACTGATCGGCCCCGACGGCGAGATCCCCACCCGCCTGGTCGCGCGCACTCGCACCGCCGCTCCGGGGGTGACGCTGTTGCGTCTCGAGATCGAGGGACGGGTCCGGTCGGCCGCCGTACGCGTGCTGCACCACTCGGTCGACGTGGTGCACCAGGGGTTCACCTTCCGGTTCGAGCGTCCGGACCCGTTCGCAGGCGGCTCGGCCGGCGCCGGGGACGACGTCGTGCTGGCGCCGATGCCGGGGACGGTCCTGTCGGTCGACGTCGCCGAGGGTGACCAGGTCGAGGAGGGCCAGCGGCTCGGCGTCATCGAGGCGATGAAGATGGAGCTCACCCTCAAGGCGCCGTCGGCCGGCACGGTCACGAAGGTCGGCGCGCGCCTCGGGGAACAGGTGGCCATGGGCGCGATGTTGTTCGAGGTGGAGGCCGCAGATGAGTGAGCGAGACGTCACGATCTACGAGGTCGGGCCGCGTGACGGCCTGCAGAACGAGAAGGGCATCGTCCCTGTCGCCGACAAGGCGGAGTTCGTCCGCCGGCTACTCACGGCCGGGCTGCCGGTCGTGGAGGCCACCAGCTTCGTGCATCCGAAGTGGGTGCCCCAGCTCGCCGACGCGGCCGAGCTGATGGAGCTCCTGGGCGACGCGGGCCGGCGCCTGCCGGTCCTGGTGCCCAACGAGCGGGGTCTCGACCGCGCCCTGGAGCTGGGTCTGGAGCACATCGCCATCTTCGGCAGTGCCACGGAGACCTTCGCCCGCAAGAACCTCAACCGCTCCCTGGACGAGCAGTTCGCGATGTTCGAGCCGACCGTGGTGCGGGCGCGCGAGGCCGGCATGGACGTCCGCGCCTATGTCTCGATGTGCTGGGGCGACCCGTGGGAGGGGGCCGTCCCGGTCGAACAGGCGGTGTCGGTGGGCAAGCGGCTGCTGGACCTCGGCGCCTCCCAGCTCTCCCTGGGCGACACGATCGGCGTCGGCACCGCCGGCAAGGTGACGGAGCTGCTCGACGCCTTCAACGCGGCCGGACTGGCCGACGACGTCCTCGCGGTGCACTTCCATGACACCTACGGGCAGGCGCTGGCCAACGCCTACGCCGCCTGGCAGCACGGCGTCAGGACGTTCGACGCGAGTGCCGGCGGGCTCGGCGGCTGTCCCTACGCCGAGTCGGCGACCGGCAACCTCGCCACCGAGGACCTCGTCTGGATGTTCCGTGGCCTCGGCGTCGAGACCGGCGTGGACCTCGAGGCTCTCGTGCAGACCTCGACCTGGATGGCCGGGGTGCTCGGCAAGCCCTCCGTCTCCAAGGTGGTCACCGCCCTGACCCCAGGCGGATAGTCCGACGCGAAATCCGGCACCCTGACGGTCCCCGGTGCGGCAGATCGCGTCGGAGTATCCGTTCGGTCAGCGCCGGGGCAGGAACTCCCGATCGACGTACCGGCCCACCTTCCAGGTGGCGAAGCCGTCCGCGCCGGCGCCGACGAGGCCGCCGACCACGGGCACGCGGCGACCGACGACAGCGGCGACGCGCTTGCCGGCCACCCGGGCGATCAGCTCGGCGGCGACCTCGCCGGTGACCAGCTCGTCCAGGTGCCGGTCGGCGGCAGCTGCTGTGGCGAGGGTCATCGGCGTGCCGGGCAGCTTCTTCCTCCCGACGAGCTGGAGGATCCGCTCCTCCCCGAGCAGACAGACCAGGATGGCGTTGCGGACCCGGCGGTCGTCCAGGTCGTAGCCGCGCAGGTGCAGGATCCCGGCGACCATCCGGCACTGGATCAGCGCCAGCCCGGTGATGTTCGTCGGCACCGTGACCGCCATCGTGACCAGGCCACCGATGTTGGTCAGGAACCCCTGGGCGCCGGCCAGGCGGACGTTGTTCTCGATCACCTCGTGGATGGCGCGCTCCACGTCACCGCCCTGCTCGGCGAGCTGCTTGTCTGCGGCGGAGGCGGCGCCCGGCAACGGCCCGACGCCCGTGATGGCCTTGTCGAGCGCCTCGTGCACGAAGGAGGCGGTGAGACCCGGAGCCAGCTGGGAGACCTTGGGTGCCAGCTGGCGACCCACCCGCGACGAGATGCTCATGGGGCGACAATATGGGGTGGTGCCGATCCTGCCGCCGCCGTGTCCGTGGCACTTCCCGACGCCACCGGAGGACGCCGGCGACCTGATCACCTTCGGCGCGGACCTGGCGCCCGGCACCTTGCTCCGCGCCTACGTGACCGGCCTCTTCCCGATGCCCACCGAGCGCACCGACATCATGGGCTGGTGGTCGCCGGACCCGCGTGGCGTGCTTCCGCTGTCGGGGCTGAAGGTGTCGCGCTCGCTGCGGCAGTCGGTCCGGAAGTTCGAGCTCCGGGTGGACACCGCGTTCGTCGACGTGGTCGCGGGCTGCGCGGATCCCAGCCGCGACGGCAGCTGGATCACCGACGAGGTGGCGGCTGCCTACTCCGAGCTGCACGAGCTCGGCTGGGCGCACTCCGTGGAGACGTGGCGGGACGGTGAGCTGGTCGGCGGGCTGTACGGCGTGGCGATCGGCGGCCTCTTCGCCGGGGAGTCGATGTTCTCCCGCGTCCGCGACGCGTCCAAGGTCGCGCTGGTCCGGCTGGTCGAGCTGATGTCGGACGAGTACGCCGACGAGCGGCTGCTCGACACGCAGTGGACCACCGACCATCTCGCGACGCTCGGGGTCGTGGACATCCCGCGATCGTCGTACCTCCAGCGGCTGCGCCGGGCGGTCGAGCTGCCACTGCCCCGCGCCTTCGGGTGAGTTCGCCCTCAGACGACGAGTGGCTCGCCGTCCCCCTCGCGGACGATCGGCCGGCCCGCGTCGACCCAGTCGATCATCCCGCCGGCGAGGTTCACCGCGTTGATGCCGAGCTGGCCGAGGTAGGCGACCGCCTGCGCGGACCGGCCGCCGATCTTGCACACCACCAGGAGCTGCCCGTCCCTGGGCAGCTCGTCGGTGTGGTCGGGCAGCTGGCGCAGCGGGATGTGCCGGGCGCCGGCGATGTGGCCGGCCTCCCACTCCTGCGGTTCACGGACGTCCAGGACGTCGAGCCCCTCGGGCAGGGGCTGGGGGACCTGGGCAACGGTCACTGAAGGGACGTCGTACATGTGCAGCGACGTTACTTGAGGAGCCGCGAGAGTCGTCGGTCGGCAAGCGGCTTGCCGCCGGTCTGGCACGTGGGGCAGTACTGCAGGCTCGAGTCGGCGAAGGACACCTCGCGGACGACGTCGCCGCACACCGGGCACTTCTCACCGGTCCGGGCGTGCACCCGCAGGTGTGACTTCTTCTCGCTCTTGAGCTCGCTGGCGGCGAGCCCGTCGGCCCGGCCCAGCGCCTCGGCGAGCACGTCGCGGATGGCGTCGTACAGCGTCTGCAGCTCCTCGTCGCTCAGCGAGCTGGCCGGCTTGAACGGCGACAGCCGGGCGGCGTGCAGCACCTCGTCGGAGTAGGCGTTGCCGATGCCGGCGATGTTGGCCTGGCTGCGCAGCACACCCTTGATCTGTGCCCGGCCGGCTTCCTGCAGGATGCCGCCGAGGACCTCCCGCGTGAAGTCCGGGGACAGCGGGTCGGGTCCGAGGCGGGCGATGCCCTCGACGTCCATCGGGTCCCGGACCACGTAGAGCGCGAGGCTCTTGCGTGTCCCCGCCTCGGTGATGTCGAGACCGGACCCGTTGTCGAGCACCACCCGGGCGGCGAGTGGCGACTTGCTGTTGGGCTTCGCCGGCACAGCCGGGACCTCGTCGCGCCACCGGACCCAGCCCGCTCGCGCCAGGTGCAGGACGAGGTGCGTGCCGGACGCGTCGATGTCAAGGAACTTCCCGTGCCGGGTGACCCCGTCGACGAGCGCCCCGGTGAGCGCCGTGATCGGGGGGTTGTAGGTCTTCAGGCAGCTGAACGCGGCGATGTCGACCCGGACGATGGCACGGTCCACCAGACGCCGGGCCAGGTCCCTGGCCAGCGCCTCCACCTCGGGCAGCTCGGGCACGCGCCGATGCTATCCACCGATCGTTCCCGCGGTGCGGCCTCCGGCGCAACCTGCCGCCGTGTCCGTCCAGAGCCCCGGTCGTGCGCTCCGAGGGGCGCTGTCCGGACGCAGCTCGACGGGCAACTACTCGACAGGGCAGCGCAGAGCGTCGGAGGACTCGCTAGCGAAATCTAGAGAATTCGTTAGACAGGCCGATAGCGTCCGATCATGGATCCGATCCGCAACCCCTATGCGCCCGGCGCCGGACAGCGCCCGCCCGAGCTGGCCGGGCGCGATCGCGAGCTCGACCAGTTCGCCGTGACGCTGGAGCGCGTCGCCGCCGGCCGGCCGGACCGCAGCATGGTGCTCTCCGGGCTGCGAGGCGTGGGCAAGACGGTGCTGCTCAACGCGCTGCGCAGCCTGGCGGTCCAGCGGGCCTGGGGCACCGGCAAGCTCGAGGCCCGCCCCGACCAGTCGGTCCGGCTGCCGCTGGCCCAGGCCGCCCACGCCGCCGTGCGGGAGATCGGCCGGCGGCACCGCGACGAGGAGCGCGTTGACGAGGTGGCCGCCGTCCTCAAGGCGTTCGCCCTGAAGACGGAGCTGAAGGACCGCAAGGGGCTTCGCTGGCAGCCGCCCGTGGAGGTCGTCGCGGCTCGGGGGCGGGCGGACTCCGGCGACCTGGAGCTCGACCTCGTCGAGCTCTTCACCGACGTCGCGGCGCTGGCGGCGGACCTCGGTGTCGGGATCGCGCTGTTCGTCGACGAGATGCAGGACATCGGCACCGAGGAGCTCGGCGCGCTGTGTGGCGCCTGCCACGAGATCAGCCAGCAGGGCGCCCCGCTGCTCGTCGTCGGCGCCGGCCTGCCGCACCTGCCGGCAGCCCTCGCCGCCTCGAAGTCCTACGCCGAGCGGCTGTTCCGCTACGTCCGGGTCGACCGGTTGCCGCGCGAGATGGCCGAGCGGGCGTGGACCCTGCCCGCCGCCACCGAGGACGCGACCTACGACCCGAAGGCGCTGGAGGAGCTCTACGGCCTCACCGACGGCTACCCCTACTTCGTCCAGGCCTACGGCAAGGCCACCTGGGACGTCGCCGTGGAGTCGCCGATCCAGTGGTCCGACGTGGTCCAGGCAGCGCCCGAGGCGGAGGCCGAGCTCGCCGTCGGCTTCTTCGGAGCACGTTACGACCGCGCCACCCCGGCGGAGCGTGACTACATGCTCGCCATGGCCGACCTCGGTGCCCAGGTCGGTGACGGTCCGGTGAGTACGGCGGACGTCGCCCGCGCCCTCGACCGCAAGCCGCAGTCCCTCTCGCCGGCTCGGGACGGGCTCATCAAGAAGGGCCTGATCTTCTCGGGAGAACGCGGCACGGTGGCGTTCACGGTGCCGCACTTCGGCAAGTTCCTGCGCAGCCAGCGCTGAATGCGCGGCGGCGCTCGTGGCACCATTCCTCGGTGATCGTCGAGGCCGTCCACCGCGACGGCGAGCACCGCTTCAGCAAGGTGACCACCGCCGCGATCGAGCTCGTCGAGGGCCGCGGCGTCGTCGGGGACGCCCACTTCGGCGCGACCGTCCAGCACCGCTCCCGGGTCCGCCGAGACCCGGCCCAGCCGAACCTCCGCCAGGTCCACCTCATCCACGCCGAGCTGCTGGACGAGCTGGCCGCCAAGGGGTACGACGTGCCGCCCGGCCTCCTCGGTGAGAACGTCACGACCCGCGGCATCGACCTCCTCGACCTCCCCACCGGTGCGTCGCTGCACCTGGGCGCCGAGGCGGTCGTCACCGTGACGGGACTGCGCAACCCGTGCTGGCAGATCGACGCGTGCCGCCCCGGCGTGCTCAAGGAGGTCCTCGGCCGGGACGAGCAGGGCCGCCTCGTGCGCCGCGCCGGGATCATGGGTGTCGTCGCCCACGGCGGGCTGGTCAGCAGCCGCGACCCCGTGCGGGTCCGGCTGCCCGTCGGTCCGCACCACCCGCTCGAGGCGGTCTGACCGCAGGTCGGGGCCGTCCGGCAGAATGCGACGCATGCCGAAGCCCGCAGGTGGAGCGCGGCCCCAGGTCGTCGCGCACCGGGGCGCCAGCTCCACCCAGGCCGAGCACACGCTGGGCGCCTACGTCACGGCACTGGACCAGGGCGCCGACGCCCTCGAGTGCGACGTCCGGCTCACCGCCGACGGGCACCTCGTCTGCGTGCACGACCGCAGCACGCGTCGTACGGCGGCCCGCAAGGGCCTGGTGTCCACCATGGAG
>DASSOK010000066.1:0-10645 GCA_035700665.1 Marmoricola sp. | reverse complement strand
ACCCTGACGATGTGCGTCAACTACGGCGGCCGGGCCGAGATCGTGGACGCCGCCCGGCACATCGCCGAGGAGGCCGCGGCCGGCCGGCTCAACCCGGCGCGCCTCGACGACAAGGCGTTCGCGAAGCACCTCTACGTGCCGGAGCTCTCCGACGCCGACATGGTGTGGCGCACGTCGGGGGAGGAGCGGCTGAGCAACTTCATGGCGTGGCAGTCCGCCTATGCCGAGATGGTCTTCACCGACGTGCTCTGGCCCGACGTGGACCGCCTGGAGCTCTGGAAGGCGATCGAGACCTATGCCTCCCGGAGCCGGAGGTACGGGTCTGCCTGAGAGGTCCAGAACCGGCGTTGGGTGACACACCAGCGCTGTCCCGGTCGGCTCCGGACAACGCCTGTGTGTCAATCATCGTGCAGGCTTCCGGCGGGCCGCCACGGGCGCGACGGGTGCCAAGCGGGGTCGCGCCCATCAGCCCCTCCTTGCGGGCGACGTAGGCGGCCAGCCCGATGGTGGCGAACGCCGCAGGCACGTTGACCGTGGCGCTCCAGGACCACCTCACTGGACCTCACCGCGGGCCGGTGCGAGGAACCGGTAGAGGTGGTTGGTCCGCTCGATCCGGTCGAGCAGCTCCGGTGAGAGCCGCGCCTCGAACGAGGCGACGATGCGGTCGGCGCGCTGCTCCTGGCCCAGCGAGCGCAGCACCGCGGCGGCGGCGTACGTCTGCAGGTAGCCGATCTCGGTCGGCATCGGCCCGCTGGCAGCGAGCAGGGCGTGCGCGACGCCCTGGGGCCCGGAGGTGTCGCTGGCCCCTTCGTCCGGCGCGTAGAGGGAGAACCGGTCGTGGCGGTAGATGATGTGCCAGCCTTCGATGTCGTAGTCGACGGCGTGGTGCAGGCCGGGGATGCACCGGCCGGAGTAGGCGCACTGCCCGTTGAAGAGCAGGTAGACCGGCCCGTCGGCGGGCAGCTCGTCGGCGCGTCGGGCGACGCTCTTGACGTTGAACAGCGCCGGCTCGTCGCCGAGGAAGCGCGCCTTGCCGACGAAGTGCTGACGGGATGCACCGGCGGGGGTGGGCCGGTCGTAGAGCAGGATCGCGTCGTCGGGCACCTTGGCGTGGATCACCTCCGACATGGCGTCGAAGTCGGGGGCGGCGTCCCTGGTCATCACCGCGAAGGTGCGAGGCAGCTGGGTGACCACCATCAGGCCGACGAGCGCGGCGCCCACGAACAGCAGGCCGGACCGCTCCGGGCCGTGCCGCCAGCGTTCCTCGGCCCAGGCGAGCACGGCGGCCACGCACAGCGTCAGCGGCAGCACGAAGAAGCTGGCGAACCGGTCGCGGTAGGGGAGCGCCTCGAAGGAGATCCGGTAGGCGAAGTGGAACGCGAGCGCGAAGGCCACCGGCCCCGCGACCAGCGGCCAGAACGCCGGCCACGAGAACAGCCGACGCCGCGCGAACGGCACGGCGAGCGCGGTCACGACCACGGCCAGGGTGACCGGCCACCAGGGGAAGGAGTGGCCCAGCAGCGGGACGAACGCCGTGACCAGCTCGTGCACACCGCGCCCGGCCTTGGCGAAGAGCCCCTCCGCCGAGGTGTCGGCGAAGCCCGATGATGCCTCGCGCAGGGTGGTCAGCTGCCACAGTCCCACCGTCAGCAGCGCGAGACCCGCCACGGCGGCGAGCGGACCCACGCGGCGCCACGGCTGCCTGCGCCGGAAGCCCAGCACCAGGAACACGAGCAGCGAGACAGCGAGGAACGTCATCGGCTCGGGCACCCGCACGAGCGGCAGGGCGAGGGCCGCCACCGCAGTGGTGAGCAGGAACCGCCACCGGCCGTCGTCCAGCCACGCCTGTGCTGCCCAGGCGAACAGCATCATCAGCACCATCGGCTCGCTGTAGGGCCGGGTGTAGGCGCTGTAGCGCACCAGCAGCGGCTCGGTGGCCAGCACGAGCACGGCGCCCGCCGCGGCGTACCGCAGGCCGTAGCGACGCAGCAGCAGCGCCATCAGCACCAGGCAACCGATGCCCGAGAGCAACGGCAGCAGTCGCTGCTGGAGCTGTCCCTCGCCGAGGAGGTGTTGCACCAGGGCCTCGGCCAGCGGCGCCAGTGGCGGCTGCCGGGTGGCGGAGGTGATCTCGCCCGCGTCGCCAGTGCCGTACGGCGCGATCTGCGTCAGCTCGTCATAGCTGAAGGGCTGGCCGATCGCCGCGATGGTGCAGAGGACGGCGCCCAGCAGCACCGCCGCTGCGCACGCCAGGTCCGGCCCGGAGAAGCGGCGCGGGAAGCGGGCACGCGTCGGTGAGCCTCCGGCGGTCGCCGTCTCCGCTGCGGGATCGATGGTGTCCAGGTGCCGAGCCACCGGACCATCATGCCGCCCACGCATGAGACGACGCTGAACGGATCAGCAGTCCGGGCAGGTGCCGAAGATCTCGAGACTGTGGCTGACGTCGCGGAAGCCGTGCTGGTCCGCGACCGAGCGGGTCCACTTCTCCACGGTGGGGCCCTCGACCTCGATCGTGGTGCCGCAGGAGCGGCAGACCAGGTGATGGTGGTGACTGTCGCTGCAGCGCCGGTAGATGCTCTCGCCCGACTCCGTGCGCAACGCGTCGATCTCGCCACCGTCCGCCAGCGACTGCAGGGTCCGGTAGACGGTGGACAGGCCCACCTTCTCGCCGCGCTGGCTGAGCAGCCCGTGGATCTCCTGGGCGCTGCGGAAGTCGTCGAACTCCTCCAGCACCGCCGCGATGGCGCGGCGCTGCCGCGTCGGACGGCTGCCCTGTGGTGCAGCGTCAGTGCTCGTCATAGTGACCTCCGTGGGGGGCATGGCGATGACCGTCATGGAGGTAGTCCACGTGGTCGCCGTGCTCCACGGCCGGATGGCCGCAGCCGGGGCCGTGCTGGTGGCCGTGTGCGCCCGCCTCGCTGTGTACGCCCTCCGGGTGGGGATCGAGGTCGGCGGGGAACGGCACCCGCAGGCGCCGACGGCGGGCGATGACCACGCCCACCGGCCAGGTGGCCACGAAGCCGGCGAGTGCCACCAGGACGATGGTGGCGCCGGGAGGGATGTCGACGAACGCGGAGGCGCCCAGGCCGATGACCGCGGCGAACAGCCCCAGCACGGTGGCCAGCGCGAGCGTCACGCGGAAGCCCCGGGCGAACTGCTGCGCCGTCGCCACGGGGATCACCATCAGGGCGCTCACCAGGAGCAGCCCGACCGTGCGCATCGCGACGCTGACGCTGACCGCGGCCAGTACCGAGATGAGCACGTTGTAGGCCGACACCGGCAGCCCCGACGTACGCGCGAACGCCTCGTCGTACGAGACGGAGAAGAGCTGTGGCCGCAGCGCGACGCAGAGGACGAGCACGACGAGGGCGAGCGCCGCGGTCACCACGACGTCGCTCTGCGAGACGGTGGTGATGGAGCCGAAGAGATAGCCCTGCAGGGCCGAGGCACCCCCGCCCGCAAGGGAGACCAGCACCAGCCCGCCGGCGATGCCGCCGTAGAACAGCAGCGCAAGGGCGACGTCGCCGGACGCCCGTCCGCTGACGCGGATGAGCTCGATGAGCAGCGCGCCCAGGACCGCGATCGCGATGGCGGTCCAGGTCGGCGAGGTGCCGGTCACGAGGCCGAGCGCGACACCGGTGACGCAGATGTGCCCGATGCCGTCGCCCATCAGCGAGAGCCGTCGCTGCACCAGGTAGGTGCCGACGGCGGGAGCGGCCAGGCCAGTCACCGCGGCGGCGAGGAGGGCCCGGACCATGAACGGCGCAGTGAGCACGTCGAACATCAGGCCTCCCCCTCGAGCGGACCCACCACCGGGGGAGCCGGTAGGAGCGGAGGACGCGCGCCCTCGAGGTCGTGGTGGGCGTGCCCGTGCTCGTGACCGTGCAGGAAGGCATGGTCGGGGAAGCCGTCGTGGACCAGCCGGCCCTCGCGCATCAGCAGCAGCCGGCTGATCAGCGGCTCGAACGGACCCAGCTCGTGGAGGACCACGAGGATGGTGGTCCCGTGGCGGGCCCGGTCGGCCAGCGCCTGGGCCAGCGCTCGCTGGCTGGCGTGGTCGACGCCGGCGTTCGGCTCGTCGAGGATGAGGAGCTCGGGTCGGCCGGCGAGGGCGCGGGCGACCAGCACACGCTGCTGCTGCCCGCCGGACAGGATGCTCACCGCATGGTGCCGTCGCTCCGCGAGGCCGACGACCGCGAGCGCCTCGTCGACGGCCGCCCGGTCCTGCGCCCGGAACGGCGCCAGTGGGCGCTTGTGCGAGAGCCGTCCGGAGGCGACCACCTCGCCGACCGTCGCGGGTACGGCGGGCGGGGCACTGTTGCGCTGCGGCACGTAGCCGACGCGTCGCCAGTCCCGGAAGCGCGCGACCGGCTCGCCGAAGAGCGTCACCTCGCCACGGGTGAGCCGGTTCAGTCCCACGGCCGCCTTGACCAGCGTGGACTTCCCGGACCCGTTGCCGCCGAGCAGCGCGACCACCTCCCCGGCGTGCACCTCGAGCTCGATGTCGCGCAGCAGCGGCCGGCCCTGCACGGAGAAGCCGCCGTCGTGGACGGACAGGACGCTGGTGGTCATGAGCAGTCATTCGCCTTCCGGATGGCGGCGAGGTTCTCCCGCATCAGGGACAGGTAGTCCGCGTTGCCGGCCTCGTCGGCCAGCCCCTCGACCGGGTTCAGCACCGCCGTCTCCAGGCCGAGATCGTGGGCCAGCGTCTCCGACATCTTCGGGCTGGCGAGGGTCTCGCTGAAGATGGTGGTCACTCCCTTGTCACGGGCGATCCGCTGCAGCTCGGCCAGGCGCTTGGGCGAAGGCTCGGCGTCAGGGGACAGGCCCGCGATGGGGACGACCTCGAGGTCGTAGCGGTCGCCGAGGTAGCCGAAGGCGTCGTGGCTGACCACCAGGGTGCGGATCCGGCACCGCGCGAGCCCTTCGCGGAAGTCGCGGTCAAGCCGGTCCAGCTCGGCGACGAGCCGCTTGCCGTTGCGCTGGTAGTCCGCCGCGTGCCCCGGGTCTGCCTTCCCCGCCTCGTCGGCGAACGCCCTCGCCACCTCGGCGAGCAGCGTCGGGTCGAGCCAGAAGTGCGGGTCCGGGCTGTCGGACGGGTGTGCCGCGTCGTCGTGGGCGTGCTGGCTGAAGCTGCGCAGCTGCACGACCCTGGCCGCGTCGACGACGTGCCCGGGGTCGGACTGCTCCACGCCGCTGTCCACGCTCGGCTGCACGCCGCTCTCGTAGAGCACCACCCGGGCTGCGTCCAGAGCAGCGCGCTGCCGGGGGCTGAGCTCGAGGTCGTGCGGCTCGACGCCGGGAGCGGTGAGGCCACGGACCGCCAGGTGGTCGCCGACGACGCGCTCCGCCACGAACTGGAGCGGATAGAACGACGCCACCACGTCGGCACGCTGTGCGGCGCCACACGCCGCCACGGTGCAGAGCACCGGCAGCAGGGCGACCGGGAGCAGCCAGCGACGCGAGGACATGGGAATGATTCTCAACTGGAATGAGAACCATTGTCAAAGGGTAGGCTCCTCGAGTGCTCGTCGTGAATCGGTTCCACGTCCCTGACGACGAAGCGGCGTCCTTCCTGGCCGACCTCGAGTCGGCGCGCGACGTGCTCGCCGTCTGCGCGGGACACCTGGAGAGCAGCATCGGCCGGAACCTCGACGACCAGGGGCTCTGGGTGCTGGTCACCCGCTGGCGCGACGTGGGCAGCTACCGCCGGGCGCTGTCGTCGTACGACGTCAAGGTCGGCGTCGTACCGCTGCTGAGCCGGTCGGTCGACGAGCCGTCGGCCTACGAGGACGTCGCCGGGGGCAACCTCAACGAGAACCTCCCCCGCGGCGGCCACTAGGCTGTTCGCTTGCGCCCCGCCAGCCAGTCGGGGCACCCGAGAGCACAGGAGCAGCCGTGGCCAAGCCACCCCCGTCCACCCTCGACAACGTCGTCAACCTCTCCAAGCGCCGCGGCTTCGTCTTCCCGGCGGGGGAGATCTACGGCGGCACGCGGTCGGCCTGGGACTACGGTCCGCTGGGCGTCGAGCTGAAGGAGAACATCAAGCGCCAGTGGTGGCGCTCGATGGTGCAGGTCCGCGACGACGTCGTCGGCCTCGACTCCAGCGTCATCCTGCCCACCCGTACGTGGGAGGCGTCGGGGCACCTCGACACCTTCACCGACCCGCTGATCGAGTGCCAGTCCTGCCACAAGCGGTTCCGCGAGGACCACCTGCAGGAGGAGTACGCCGAGAGGAAGGGCGCGAAGGGCGAGCCCGTCGACCCCGACTCGATCGACGTCAACGAGCTGGTCCCGTGCCCCAACTGCGGCACCCGCGGCGCCTGGACCGAGCCGCGCCAGTTCAACATGATGCTCAAGACCTACCTCGGCGTGATCGAGGACGCGTCCGGCCTGCACTACCTGCGTCCCGAGACCGCCCAGGGCATCTTCCTCAACTTCCAGAACGTGGTGACCACGAGCCGGCGCAAGCCGCCCTTCGGCATCGCCCAGATGGGCAAGAGTTTCCGCAACGAGATCACGCCCGGCAACTTCATCTTCCGCACCCGCGAGTTCGAGCAGATGGAGATGGAGTACTTCGTCAAGCCGGGCGAGGACGAGGAGCTGCACCAGTACTGGATCGATGAGCGCACCCGCTGGTACACCGACCTGGGGATCAGCAAGGACAACCTGCGCCACTTCGAGCACCCCAAGGAGAAGCTCAGTCACTACTCCAAGCGGACCGTCGACATCGAGTTCCGCTTCGGGTTCTCCGAGCGCGGGTTCGAGGAGCTCGAGGGCATCGCCAACCGGACCGACTTCGACCTCACCCAGCACAGCAAGTTCTCCGGCCAGGACCTCTCCTACTTCGACCAGGCCACCGGCGAGCGCTACATGCCCTACGTCATCGAGCCGGCAGCCGGCCTCACCCGCAGCCTGATGGCCTTCCTCGTCGACGCCTACTCGGAGGACGAGGCGCCCAACACCAAGGGCGGGGTGGACAAGCGCGCGGTGTTGCGCCTGGACCCGCGGCTGGCCCCGGTGAAGGTGGCGGTGCTGCCGCTGTCGCGCAACGCCGACCTGTCGCCCAAGGCCAAGGACCTGGCCGATGAGCTCCGGCAGGGCTGGAACGTCGACTTCGACGACTCGGGCGCGATCGGGCGTCGCTACCGTCGCCAGGACGAGATCGGCACGCCGTACTGCGTCACCGTGGACTTCGACACCCTCGAGGACGACGCCGTGACCGTCCGCGAGCGCGACACCATGCAGCAGGAGCGCGTGTCCCTGGACGGGATCCGGCGCTATTTCGCCGACCGGCTGCTGGGGTGCTGATGCACAATGGCGCGATGATCCGGCTCCTGCGCCTCGCGTGCGTCGTGCTCGCCTCCACCCTGGTGGTCAGCGCCTGCAGTGGTGAGGCCGAGAAGAGGCCGACGGACCGCCCGAGCGTGGCGGTCCCGAGCGGGGACGTGAGCGTGCCGGAGGGCGTGGAGCTCACCGAACCGGGCACGGACCTCGCCTTCGGCGAGACCGCCAGGGTCGCCTACGAGCCGAACCCGAAGCGAGGCACGGTGCTCGCCCTGACGGTCCGGTCGGTGACGAAGGGCTCGATCAGGGACCTCTCGCGCTACCAGCTGGACGCGCGCACCAAGGCGTCGGTGCCCTACTACGTGCGCGTGAAGGTCGCGAACGTCGGTGACGGCAACGTCGGCAAGAGCCCGGTGCCGCTCTGGGCAGTGGACAACACCGACACGCTGATCCAGGCGTCCAGCTTCACCAACACCTTCCGGCGGTGTCCGTCGCAGCAGCTGCCCACGCCGTTCGGGCCCGGCAAGAGGACGACCCAGTGCCTCGTCTACCTGGTGCCGAACCACGGGAAGCTGACCGGCATCAGCTTCCGGCCGTTGCAGGCCTTCGCGCCCATCGAGTGGACCGGCAAGATCACCAAGCCGAAGCCGCACAAGGCCAAGTCCAAGAAGGCCAAGAAGGGCAAGAAGAAGTCCTGAGCATGCAGCTGGGCACCCTCCGCATCGACACCCCGGTGGTGCTGGCCCCCATGGCCGGCATCACCAACGCGGCCTACCGTCGGCTGTGTCGCGAGCAAGGGGCGGGACTCTACGTCTGCGAGATGATCACCAGCCGCGGCCTCGTCGAGGGTGACGCGACGACGCGGCGGATGCTGGTCTTCGACGAGCTCGAGGACGTCCGCTCGGTGCAGCTCTACGGCACCGACCCCGCCTACGTCGGCAAGGCCACCGAGATCCTCTGCGCGGAGTACGGCGTGGCGCACGTGGACCTCAACTTCGGCTGCCCGGTGCCCAAGGTGACCCGGAAGGGTGGGGGAGCGGCGCTGCCCTGGAAGCGCACCCTCCTCGGGGAGATCCTGACCGCCGCCGTGTCTGCCGGAGCGCGGTACGACGTGCCGGTGACCATGAAGACCCGGATGGGCATCGACCCCGACCACCTCACGTATCTCGACGCCGGCCGGATCGCCGAGGACTCCGGCGCGGCGGCGATCGCGCTGCACGGACGTACGGCGATCCAGGGCTACTCCGGCACCGCCGACTGGGACTGCATCGCCCGCCTCGTCGAGCACGTGGACATCCCGGTCCTCGGCAACGGCGACATCTGGGAGGCGGCCGACGCGCTGCGGATGGTCGAGCAGACCGGGGCAGCCGGTGTCGTGGTCGGCCGGGGCTGCCTGGGCCGGCCGTGGCTGTTCCGCGACCTCGCCGCCGCGTTCTCCGGCGAGCAGGTCGCCACCCTGCCGGCCCTGGGGGAGGTCGCAGCGATGATGCGCCGGCACGCGGAGCTGCTCACCGAGCACATGGGCGAGGAGCGGGGCTGCAAGGAGTTCCGCAAGCACGTCAGCTGGTACCTCAAGGGCTTCCGGGCCGGTGGTGACCTGCGGCACGCGCTCGCGCTGGTCGCCACCCTGGCGGAGCTCGACGACCTGCTCGGACAGCTCGACCCCGCCGAGCCCTTCCCCGTGGGTGAGCTCGGCGCACCACGCGGCCGGCAGGGCGCGCCGCGCAAGCGGGTGGTGCTCCCCGAAGGCTGGCTGGACGACACCGACGGAAGCGACCTGCTGCTCCGTGAGGACGCCGACGAGACCAGCGGCGGCTGACCGGGGTGTCCCGTCTCACGCTGCCCAAACGTCCGATTTGTTGGTCGATGCGGGGATCCCATGTTTCCATCGTTGGGGCCCGCACGCTGACCGGGCCCCGGACCGCCCGCCCCCGACGTTAGGAAGAGCTCGTGACCCGAGGCCGTCGACGCCTCCTGCCACGCACCTCCCCGGTACGCCGAATCGCCCTCGTAGCCGCACCCCTGGTCACCGTCGTCGCCGTCGGCACCGGGGTCGCCAGCACCGGAGGGACCACGCCGTCCCGACCTGTCTCGCTGAGCGCCGCCATCGCCGGTGAGGTCACCGGCGGCGCCTCGCTGGGCGGCCGCGACCTGGCCGTCTCCCGTGACTTCGACCGCATGGCCATCGCCGGCGCCTCGAACGTGCGCCCGCCCGAGCCAGTGGCCCACCGCTGGACCACCGCGCCGCTGGACGTCCGCACCGCGCCGGCCGAGAAGGCGGCCGTCCTGGACGTGGTCCCGGAGCTGACCAAGGTGGCCATCACCGGCCACGACGTGCACGGCTTCGCGCAGATCGTCGTCAACGGCAAGGCCCGCTGGGTCACCGCGGAGTACCTCGCCGCGAAGAAGCCGGTGGTGGAGAAGGCTCCGCAGGCCCTGCCGGTCGTCGACCAGCCCTGCGCGGGCACCTCCGGTGTCGAGGCCGGCCTGGTGCCGGACGCCGTGCGGGTCTACCGGGCGGTCTGCAACAACTTCCCGCAGATCACCAGCTACGGCGGCTACGACGCGCACGGTGAGCACAGCACCGGCCGGGCCATCGACATCATGACCTCCGACAGCGCGCTCGGCGACGCGATCGCGGCGTTCCTGCAGGCCCACGCCGCCGAGTTCAACCTCTACGACATCATCTGGCAGCAGCGGATCTGGACGCCGGAGCGCGCCAGCGAGGGCTGGCGGCCGATGGAGGACCGCGGGTCCGCGACCGCCAACCACTTCGACCACGTGCACGTCTCGGTCGGCTGACGAGACGCGCTCGGGCTGCGGGTAGCCTGCCCCGGTGAGCGACCTCGACCCCGCCATCGCCGCCCGGCTCAAGCGCAACGAGCACGGCCTGGTCCCTGCCGTGGTGCAGCAGCACGACACCGGCGAGGTGCTCATGCTCGGCTGGATGGACGACGAGGCGCTGCGCCGGACCCTGACCACCGGGCGGGGCACCTACTGGAGCCGTTCGCGCCGGGAGTACTGGGTCAAGGGGGAGACCTCCGGCAACGCCCAGCGGGTGATCGAGGTGCGCCTCGACTGCGACGGCGACACCATCCTGCTCAGGGTCGACCAGTCCGGACCCGCGTGCCACACCGGCGCGCGCACCTGCTTCGACGAGGACGTGCTGCTCGGTGGCTGAGCAGACCCGGGCCCGGCGCAGCTTCCTGCCCGTGGTGGTGGCCGGCCTGTCGACGAGCGGCCTGACCGCGATCGCGGCCGCCAGGCCGTGGTTCCACGCGGCGGTGGACCACAAGCTGGTGCCGGGGGTCCGCGAGCCCGAGACCAGCGCGGACATGCCGCTCGCCCTCGCGCTGGC
>DASSOK010000065.1:0-12760 GCA_035700665.1 Marmoricola sp. | reverse complement strand
TTCCGGCTCCGACTCCCTCGACGGCAACCTGCTCGCGCTCTCGGTCGACGCGGCCCGCGCCAAGGCCACGGTCGGGGAGATCTCGGCCGCGATGGAGAAGGTGTGGGGCCGCCACCAGGCGGTGATCCGTACGATCAGCGGCGTGTACCGCGAGGAGTCCGGCCGGGGAGACGGCGCCGGCGGCAGGCTCGCCGAGGTGCTGCGGGCCACCGAGGAGTTCGAGGCCGAGGAGGGCCGCCGCCCGCGCATCCTCGTCGCCAAGATGGGCCAGGACGGGCACGACCGCGGCCAGAAGGTGATCGTCACGGCTTTCGCCGACCTCGGGTTCGACGTCGACGTGGGGCCGTTGTTCTCCACGCCCGAGGAGGTCGCGCAGCAGGCGGTGGACGCCGACGTGCACATCGTCGGGGTCAACTCCCTCGCCGCCGGCCACCTCACCCTGGTGCCCGCGCTGAAGGAGGCGCTCGCCGAACAGGGCCGCGACGACATCATGGTCGTCGTCGGTGGCGTGATCCCGCCCGACGACGTGCCGACGCTGAAGGAGATGGGCGCTGCCGCCGTCTTCCAGCCGGGCACGGTGATCGCCGAGGCAGCGCTGGAGCTGCTCGACAAGCTCTCGTCGAACCTCGGCCACTGATGGGCCGCTGATGGATGTCGGCGCCCTCGTCGACGGCGTCCGCGCCGGCCAGCGCGGTGCGGTCAGCCGGGCGATCACCCTGGTCGAGAGCAGCCGCCCCGACCACCGGGCCGATGCGCGGGAGCTGCTCACCGAGCTCAGCAGCGGCCCCGACCAGGGCACCGGGAGCCCGGTCGTCCGGGTGGGTGTCTCGGGCGTCCCGGGTGTCGGCAAGTCGACGTTCATCGAGGCACTCGGCACCCACCTCACGGAGAACGACCAGACCGTCGCCGTCCTGGCGGTGGACCCCTCGAGCGTGCGCAGCGGCGGCTCGGTCCTGGGCGACAAGACCCGGATGGCGCGGCTCTCCGCCGACCCGAACGCCTACATCCGGCCCAGCCCCACCGCGGGCACGCTCGGTGGGGTGGCACGGGCGACCACCCAGGCGATGGTGGTGCTCGAGGCCGCGGGGTACGACGTCGTGCTGGTGGAGACCGTCGGGGTCGGCCAGTCCGAGATCACTGTCGCCGGGATGGTCGACACGTTCCTCTTCCTCACCCTGGCTCGCACCGGCGACCAGCTGCAGGGCATCAAGAAGGGGATCCTCGAGATCGCCGACGTGATCGCCATCAACAAGGCGGACGACGCGGGCGGTCGTTCCGACGGGGAGGGCGAGGCGCGGGCGGCGGCGCGCGAGCTCTCGGGCGCACTGCGGATGGTCTACGGCCGGACCGACGCGTGGGTACCACCAGTGCTGACCTGCTCCGCCCTCGAGGGTCGTGGCATCGACACGGTCTGGGAGCGGGTGCTGGCCCACCGCGAGTCGATGGGGGAGGAGGGGCTCGCCGAGAAGCGCGCCGGTCAGCAGCTCGACTTCACCTGGGCGCTGGTGCGCGACGAGCTCGACCAGCGGCTCCGGCACTCCCCGGGCGTGGCGGCGGTGCGCGACGACGTCCGGCGCGCCGTGCTGGCCGGAGAGCTGCCGGCCGCCGTGGCGGCCGACCGGATCCTGGCAGCGTACGACGCGGACCCGGCAGCGCCGCCCCGGTAGCATGGACGTTCGTGTCCCCCTCCGCTGATCTCGTCGCCGCCTGCCTCGCCCGCGTCGACGCCGTTGCGGAGGAGATCGGCGAGGTGCGCCGGCACATCCACGCGCACCCCGAGCTCTCCTGGCACGAGGAGGAGACCACCGGCCTGCTGTCCAAGCGACTCGGCGAGGCGGGCGTCCAGGTCCGGCACCTGCCGCGCAACGGACTGGTGGCCGACATCGGCCCCGGCGCGCCGGTGGTGGCGCTCCGAGCGGACATCGACGCCCTCCCGGTCCCGGACCTGACCACCGACCCGTGGAGCAGCACCGTCGAGGGAGTCGCGCACGCGTGCGGCCACGACGTCCACGCCGCGGCGCTGTTGGGCGTCGGGCTGGCCCTGCAGGCGCTGCACGACCAGGGTCGGCTGCCCGGCGCGGTTCGGTTGGTCTTCCAGCCGGCGGAGGAGATCATGCCCGGGGGCGCGCTGATGTGCCTCGAGGAGGGCGTGCTCGACGGCGTCGGGCGGATCTTCGGGCTGCACTGCGACCCCAGCCTCGACGTCGGCCAGATCGGCGTACGGCAGGGGCCGCTGACCGGAGCGGCCGACTCGCTGTCGGTGACGCTCACCGGCAAGGGCGGGCACACCTCCCGCCCGCACCTGACCGAGGACCTCACCTTCGCCCTGGGGAAGCTCGTCACCGAGCTGCCCGCCGTGCTCTCCCGCCGGCTCGACCCCCGCGCCGGCGTCAGCGTGGTGTGGGGGATGGTGCGGGCCGGCTCGGCGATGAACGTGATCCCGGCCGTGGGCCAGCTCGCCGGCACCGTCCGGATGCTCGACGCGGTCGCCTGGGCCGACGCCGAGGCGCTGGTGCGCGACACCATCGTGCAGATCGTCGAGCCCTACGGCGTCCGGGCCGCGGTCACCTATGTGCGCGGCGTTCCGCCCGTGGTCAACGAGCACCAGAGCACCCAGCTGCTCAGTCGGGCGGTCGAGGACGTCCTCGGCGACCCGGGACTCGTGCCGACCACGCAGAGCCTCGGCGGTGAGGACTTCGCCTGGTACCTCGAGAAGGCGAGCGGCGCGATGGGGCGCCTCGGCACGCGCACGCCGGGCGGCCCGACGTACGACCTGCACCAGGGCGACCTGCGCGTCGACGAGCGCGCCGTCGCCATCGGCGCGAAGGTGCTCGCGGCGACGGCGCTCCGGGCACTGGTCGCCGGCCGGACAGCCGGCCAGATAACCGGGAGGTAACAACTTCCGGCGGCTTTGTCGCGCTGCTCCGCGGCGGTCTGGTGCCGGGTTAGGGTGCGGGGCGTGAGCGCCGCGACCGACGGTGACACACCCGAACAAGGAGGAACATCTTGCGTCGACTGAGCAAGATCGTGGCCGTGGCTGCTGTGGGTGCGCTGGCACTGACCGGGTGCGGCAGCAACAGTGGCGGCGATGGGGGCACGAAGGCCTCCAACGACATCTGCAAGACCGCCAAGGGCGACGGCCCCAAGATCGGCGTCGCCTACGACGTCGGCGGCCGTGGCGACCAGTCGTTCAACGACTCCGCCTACGCCGGTCTGACGAAGGTCGTCGAGGAGCTCGACGGCACCTGCGTCGAGGCCGAGGCGGGCACGGACGAGAACGACACCACGCGCGAGGAGCGGCTGCGCACGCTGGCCGACCAGGGCTACAACCCGATCGTCGCCGTCGGCTTCATCTACAGCCCCGCGGCGGCGAAGGTCGCCAAGGAGTTCCCCGACACCGACATCGCGGTGATCGACGGCTTCAGCGCCTGCATCCAGGACGAGTCCTGCGCGCCCAAGGACCCGATGCCGAACCTGACCGACCTGACCTTCGCCGAGAACGAGGGCTCCTTCCTCGTCGGCGTGGCAGCCGGCCTGAAGACCAAGTCCGACACCGTCGGCTTCGTCGGCGGCACGCACGGCTTCCTCATCAAGAAGTTCGAGGCGGGCTACACCGCTGGTGTGAAGGCCGCGAACCCGCAGGCCAAGGTGCTGGTCACCTACCTCACCGAGGACGAGAACGACGGCAAGACCGGCTTCGAGAACCCCACCGGCGGCAAGACCGCGGCCGAGGGCCAGCTCGACAAGGGTGCCGACATCATCTACCACGCGGCGGGCAAGTCGGGCCTGGGTGTCTTCCAGGCAGTCACCGCTGCCGGTGAGGGCAAGTGGGCCATCGGCGTGGACTCCGACCAGTGGAAGACCGCCAGCGCCGACCAGAAGAAGCACATCCTGACCTCGATGCTCAAGCGGATCGACACCGCGGTCTACGACTTCGTCAAGGCCTCCGCCAACGACGACGTCACCGTGCCCGCGGTGGTCTACGACCTCAAGAAGGACGGCGTGGGTTACTCCAAGTCCGGCGGCTACGTGGACGACATCGCCGACCAGATCGACGAGTACGCCGCGAAGATCAAGTCCGGCGAGATCAAGGTGCCGCTCCAGCCCGCGAGCTGAGCGCAGCACACCGCACCGAGTGAGCTGAACGGTGGCCGGGCCCGGGGAGATGCCGATACGTTCTCCCCGGGCCCGACTCCGTCGGGGCGGCCCGGCCGGCCGACCGGCGAAGGAAGCAGGAGGGACCTGGCAGTGACAACGACGTCACCGCAACTCAGGGGGACCGTCGCGGTCCGCGTCGAGGGGATCGGCAAGAGCTTTCCCGGCGTGATCGCCAACCACGACGTGAGCTTCGCCATCGAGCGCGGCACCATCCACGCGCTCGTCGGTGAGAACGGCGCCGGCAAGTCGACGCTGATGAAGATCCTCTACGGCGTGCAGAAGCCTGACGAGGGCACCATCGAGGTCAACGGCGAGCAGGTCGGCTTCAGCTCGCCGTCCGACGCGATCGCACGCGGCATCGGCATGGTGTTCCAGCACTTCCAGCTCGCCGACAACCTCACCGTGCTGGAGAACGTCGTGCTCGGCGCGGAGAAGCTGCACGGCATCGGCCAGGCGGCGCGCGAGGAGGTGCTGCGGATCTCCCGCGAGTACGGCTTCGACCTCGACCCCGACGAGCTCGTCGAGCGGCTCGGGGTCGGGCAGCGCCAGCGCGTCGAGATCCTCAAGGTGCTCTACCGAGGCGCCCGCATCATCATCCTGGACGAGCCGACCGCCGTCCTGGTCCCGCAGGAGGTCGACGCGCTCTTCGCGAACCTCCGCGAGCTGAAGGCGGAGGGTCACACCCTCATCTTCATCTCCCACAAGCTCGACGAGGTGCGCGCGATCGCGGACGACATCACCGTGATCCGCCGCGGCACCACCGTCGCCTCGGTCAAGCCCGACGAGGTGACCACGCGTGAGCTCGCCGAGCTGATGGTCGGCTCCGAGCTGCCGTCGCCCAGCACCGAGGAGAGCACCGTCACCGACGTGGTCCGCCTCGAGCTCGAGGACGTCACCGTCCGCGACGGCGCCGGACGCGAGCTGCTCGCCGACATCGACTTCACCATCCACGCCGGCGAGGTCCTGGGCATCGCCGGTGTCGAGGGCAACGGCCAGACGGAGCTGGTCGCGACCGTGACGGGCCTGCTCCGCGCCACCGGTGGCCGGATCTCGCTGGGCGAGGAGGACATCACCGACTGGTCGACCCGCCGGCGTCGCGAGGCCGGCATCGGCGTGATCCCGGAGGACCGGCACCGCCACGGCCTGCTCCTGGATGCACCGCTGTGGGAGAACCGCATCCTCGGCCACCAGTCTCGGCCACCGAGCTCCCGGGGTGGCTGGATCAACCGCGGCGGGGCCCGCACCGACACCCAGCGGATCGTCGGCCAGTACGACGTCCGCACGCCGTCGATCGACACCACGGCGCGGGCGCTCTCCGGAGGCAACCAGCAGAAGTTCATCGTGGGACGGGAGATGAGCGGCGACCCGGTCCTGCTCATCGCCGCCCACCCGACGCGCGGCGTCGACGTCGGTGCGCAGGCCGCGATCTGGGACCACATCCGCGACGCGCGCCGCGAGGGACTCGCCGTACTCCTGATCTCTGCCGACCTCGACGAGCTGATCGGCCTCTCGGACACCATCAGGGTGCTGCTCCGCGGCCGGATCGTCGCCGCGTTCGACCCGCAGACCGTGACGCCGCAGGAGCTCGGCTCCGCGATGACCGGCGCAGGGGAGGACGCATGAACCGCGCGGGCAACTGGGTCGGCGGACTGCTGATGGTGCTCGCGGCGCCGGTGCTGGCGCTGGTGCTCTCCGGCATCATCGCGTCGGTGCTTCTGCTCGCCACCGGCTACAGCGTCGGCGACTTCTGGAGCATCCTGCTCACCGCGCCGTCGGAGCGCCAGGTCGTCAACATCCTCAACTACGGCGCGATCCTCTACCTCTCGGGTGTCGCCGCGGCCATCGGCTTCCGGATGAACCTGTTCAACATCGGTGTCGAGGGGCAGTACCGCATCGGCGCCTTCGCGGGCGCGGTCTTCGCCGGCAGCGGCTGGCTGACCGGCCCGCTGAACACCATCGTGGCGATCCTCATCGCGATGGTGAGCGCGGCGCTCTGGGCCGGCATCGCCGGCTTCCTCCGGGTCACCCGCGGCGTGTCCGAGGTGATCTCGACGATCATGCTGAACGCGATCGCGGGCTACCTGGTCGGCTACTTCCTGCGCAAGCTGGGCGAGCAGAGCGGCAACGCCACCTCGACCAAGGACGTCCCCGAGAGCAGCTGGGTCGGGGGCATCGACATCCTCAAGGGCTCCGGCCAGGAGCTCCTCGGTCTCTCGCTCTTCGCCGTGGTCGTCGGTGTCCTCTACTGGCTGGTGCTGAACAAGACGGTCTTCGGCTTCAACCTGCGCGCCACTGGTGGCTCGGAGACCGCGGCGGTCGCCTCCGGTGTGGACGTCAAGCGGATGGTCGTCGTCTCGATGCTGCTCTCCGGGGCGGTGGCCGGCCTGATCGGCATGCCGGTGCTCTTCGGCGACGCCCACAACTACGGCAGCTCGTTCCAGACCGGCATCGGCTTCGCCGGCATCGCGGTCGCACTGCTCGGGCGCAACAACCCGGTCGGCATCGCGCTGGGTGCGCTGATCTTCTCCTACCTGCACGAGCAGGCGAACAACCTCAACATTCTGGCTGGCATCTCCCCGGACATCGTCCAGGTGACCCAGGGCGTGATCGTGCTCTGCGTCGTCGTGGCCTACGAGGTGGCCCGGCGGGTGCGCGTCCGGATCGAGCAGGCCTCGGTCGCGGCAGCCTTGGAGACGCGCAGGAGCGAGCGGACGGAGGTCCCGGCATGAGCGTCGCCGTACCCGTCTCGGGACAGCCCCAGGCACCGGTCCCCGACGAGCCGACCGGGTCCCGGGCGGCACGCTGGGTCGCCTACGCACTGGCGATCTTCGTCCTGGTCTCGCTGGTCCGGGTGCTCACCGGTGCGGACGACATCGACTCCGCCGGTGCGCTCCGGGCCGCGCTGATCGCGGCGGTGCCGATCGTGCTCGCGGGCATCGGGGGCCTGTGGTCCGAGCGCGCGGGCGTGGTCAACATCGGCCTCGAGGGCATGATGATCATGGGCACGCTCGGAGCCGGCTACTTCGGCTACCACTACGGCGTCGTCGCGGGGCTCCTCGGCGCGATGGCGTTCGGGGCCCTCGGCGGGCTCGTGCACGCCATCGCCACGGTGACGTTCGGCGTCGACCACATCGTCTCCGGCGTCGCGATCAACATCGTCGCCGCGGGCCTGGCGGCGTTCCTGGCCAAGGCGTTCTTCAGCGGGCTCGAGGGCGGCGGCCCGACCCAGTCGCCGCCGCTGCCACGGCCGGTGAACCTGCCGCTGGCCTTCCTGGCCGACCCGCTCGGCGAGCTCGAGGAGAAGCACTGGTTCCTGGTGTCCGACGCCGCCTCGCTGCTGCGGGCGGTGACCGACCGGATCTCGGTCGTCACCGTGCTGGCGCTGGTGCTGGTCGCCTTCACCGGCTGGGTGCTGTGGCACACCGGCTTCGGGCTCCGGCTGCGCTCGGTCGGCGAGTCCCCGTCGGCGGCGGAGTCGCTCGGCGTGGACGTCTACCGCTACAAGTACATCGGCGTGGTGGTCTCCGGGGCCCTCGCCGGCCTGGGCGGCGCCTACCTCGCCCTCGTCGCGGCCTCGGGCTACCAGAACGGGATGACGCAGGGCCTGGGCTACATCGGCCTGGCGGCGATGATCTTCGGCAACTGGCGGCCGCTCGGGACGCTCGTGGCGGCGTTGCTGTTCGGCTACACCCAGTCCATCAACCTGCGGGGCAGCACCGACTCGCTGCACGCGCTGCTGCTCGTGATCGCCGTCGTGCTCGTCATCGTGGGCGTGCTCATGGTGGTCCGCAGGGCGCCGCGCAACGCCGCGCTGCTGGGCGTCGCGGGGCTGCTGTTCCTGATCTGGTTCGTGGCCACCGACTCGGTGTCGTCGAAGTTCACCGGCATGGCGCCGTACGTCACCACGCTCCTGGTGCTGACCTTCGCCGCCCAGCAGCTGCGGATGCCCGCGGCGGACGGGCAGACCTACCGGAAGGGCTCGGCCGGCTGATGGCGGAGTCGGTGGAGGACTTCGACTGGGCGGCGCTCACCCGCGACGCCGTGGAGGCGATGCGGCACGCCTACGCGCCGTACTCGCACTTCCCGGTCGGAGTTGCCGGCCGCGTGGACGACGGGCGCACGGTCAGCGGGTGCAACGTGGAGAACGCGGCGTACGGCGTCGCCCTGTGCGCCGAGTGCGGCATGGTCTCCGACCTGCACCGGAGTGGCGGTGGCCGGCTCACCCACGTCGTGTGCGTGAACGGCGACGGAGCGGTGCTGATGCCGTGCGGGCGGTGTCGCCAGCTGCTGTGGGAGAACGGCGGTCCCTCGATGCTGCTGCTGACGGCGTCCGGGGTGAAGCGGATGGACGAGGTGCTGCCGGATGCCTTCGGCGCCGACGACCTCGGTTGACCTGACCGACCCGGCGGTCGTCGCGGACCCCTATCCGTACTTCGCGGAGGAGCGCGGCCGACACCCGGTCGCATGGCACGAGCCCTCCGGGATGTGGTTGGCGTTCTCGCACGCCGCGGTGAGCGCCGTCCAGCGCGACCGGCGGCTCGGCCGGATCTGGCAGGACAGGGAGCCGGCCGGCTACCTCGAGCCGTTCAACCTCCTGCACCGCAACCAGATGATGGAGAACGAGCCGCCGGTGCACACGCGGCTGCGCCGCCCGGTCGCTGCCGCGTTCAAGCGTGGCCACATCGAGCGGCTCCGACCGCGGGTGCAGCAGCTCGCCGCGCAGCTGCTGGCCGACGTGGACCCCGACCACTTCGACGTGCTGACCGACTTCGCCGAGCCGTTGCCCGTGCTCGTGATCGCCGAGCTGCTCGGCGTGCCGGCGTCGTACGCCGGTGACCTGCGGGCCTGGTCGCAGGCGATCGTGCGGATGTACGAGGTGCCGCCGGGGCCCGGTGTCGTGGACGCCGCGGTGCAGGCCTCGGTCGAGTTCGCCGGCCTGGTCCGGACCCTCGTCGCCGAGCGGCGGGCGTCCCCCCGCGACGACCTGATCTCCGACCTGGTGGCGGGGGAGGATGCCGGCGCGCTCACCGAGGACGAGGTCGTCGCGGCCGTCGTCCTCCTGCTCAACGCCGGCCACGAGGCGTCGGTGAACGTCTTCGGCAACGGCCTCGTCGCGATGCTGCGCCGCGGCTGGAGCCCGGCGAGGGTGCTCGAGCGGACCTCCGACCTGGCCCTGACCGTCGAGGAGATGCTCCGCTTCGACTCCGCGCTGCAGCTCTTCGAGCGGACCGCGACGGAGGACGTGCAGGTCGGCGACGTGACCGTCGAGCGGGGCCAGAAGATCGCCGTGCTGCTCGGCTCCGCCAACCGCGACCCGGCGGTGTTCGACGCACCCGACGAGCTCCGGGTCGACCGCACCCCCAACAACCACGTGGCGTTCGGCGTGGGCGTGCACTTCTGCCTCGGCGCGCCGCTCGCCCGGATGGAGCTGTTGGAGTCGTTGGGCACCCTGTTCGCCATCTTCCCCGCGCTGGCGCTGTCCGGCGAGCCGGTGAGCCGTGGGACGTTTGTGCTGCGCGGCTACCGCAGCGTGCCGGTGAGCGGCCGATGACGAGGAGAGAGCGGATGCAGCACGATGCCGTCGAGGTGATCATCGCCAAGCGGGACGGTGGTGAGCTGAGCGACAGCCAGATCGACTGGGTGGTCGACGCCTACACGCGCGGCGAGGTCGCCGACGAGCAGATGTCGGCGCTGGCGATGGCGATCCTGCTCAACGGCATGGGCCGTCGCGAGATCGCCCGGTGGACCGACGCGATGATCGCCTCGGGGGAGCGGATGGACTTCTCCTCGCTGACGCGGCCGACCGCCGACAAGCACTCCACCGGCGGCGTCGGCGACAAGATCACCCTCCCGCTCGCGCCGCTGGTCGCTGCGTGCGGCGTGGCGGTGCCGCAACTGTCCGGTCGGGGGCTGGGGCACACCGGCGGGACGCTGGACAAGCTGGAGTCCATCCCCGGGTGGCGCGCCTCGCTGTCCGGGGAGGAGATGCTCGCGCAGCTGGAGTCGGTGGGGGCGGTCATCTGTGCAGCGGGGTCGGGCCTGGCGCCGGCGGACAAGAAGCTCTACGCCCTGCGTGACGTCACCGGCACGGTCGAGGCGATCCCGCTGATCGCCTCGTCGATCATGAGCAAGAAGATCGCCGAGGGCACCGGCGCGCTGGTGCTCGACGTGAAGGTCGGCTCGGGCGCGTTCATGAAGGACCTCGCCCAGGCGCAGGAGCTGGCCCGCACCATGGTGTCGCTGGGGCAGGACGCCGGGGTGCGCACCGTCGCGCTGCTCACGGACATGGACACGCCACTGGGGCGCACCGCGGGCAACGCGCTCGAGGTGCGCGAGTCCGTGGACGTGCTCGCCGGCGGCGGCCCCGCCGACGTGGTCGAGCTGACGGTGGCGCTGGCGCGCGAGATGCTGGCGGGTGCCGGTCGCACGGACGTGGACCCGGCCGACGTCCTCGCCTCCGGCAAGGCGATGGACACCTGGAAGGCGATGATCCGGGCGCAGGACGGAGACCCGGACGCCAGCCTGCCGAGGGCCCGCGAGCAGCACGTGCTGACGGCGCCGTCCTCCGGCGTGCTCACCCGCCTCGATGCGATGGCCGTGGGGATGGCGGCCTGGCGGCTGGGCGCCGGCCGTGCGAAGCAAGGCGATGCCGTCCAGGCGGGCGCCGGGGTCGAGTGGCATGCCCGCCCCGGCGACGAGGTCACCGAGGGTCAGCCCCTCCTGACGCTGCACACCGACGAGCCCGACCGCTTCGCGCGGGCCCTCGCTGCCCTCGACGGTGGCTTCGACGTCGAGCCGGCCGACGGATCGTCGTACTCCCCGCGGCCGCTGGTGCTCGACCGCATCGGTTGAGCGGGCACCAAGCGCGTCACGGGAGCAGGAGCACCAGCATCTCGGCGATGCAGGCGGGCTTCTCGACGCCCTCGATCTCGATGACGTGCTGCAGGGTGATCTGCTTGCCGCCGGCGAGGTCGGTGACGGCCGTCAGGCTGATCCGGTCCCGCAGCCGGCTGCCGACGGGGACCGGGTGGGGGAAGCGCACCTTGTTGAGCCCGTAGTTCAGCTTCGCGCCAGGGGTCTCGAGACCGAACACCTGGGTGTTGAACAGCGGGATCAGCGACAGCGTGAGGAACCCGTGCGCGATCGTGGTGCCGAAGGGGCCGTCCTTGGCGCGGTCGGTGTCGACGTGGATCCACTGGTGGTCACCGGTCGCGTCAGCGAACTGGTCGATCCGCTCCTGGGTGACCTCGAGCCACTCGCTGGCGCCGAGCTCCTGCCCGACCGCCGCGGAGATCTCGTCCAACGTGGTGAAGGTCCGCACCGGTGCTCCTCTGCTTGGATGGGTGACATGCAAGGTTCCAGCGGAGAACTTACCCGGGACGTGATCCGTAGGGCGCCCAAGGTCCTGCTCCACGACCACCTGGACGGGGGCCTCCGGCCGGCGACGATCGTGGAGCTCGCCCGAGAGGTCGGCCACGAGCTGCCCGCCGCCGACGCGGAGTCGCTCGGCCGCTGGTTCGTGGAGTCCGCGGACTCCGGCTCGCTGGAGCGCTACCTGGAGACCTTCGACCACACGGTGGCCGTCATGCAGACCGCTGCGCAGCTGCGGCGGGTGGCGCGGGAGTGCGTGCAGGACCTGGCCGCTGACGGCGTGGTGTACGCCGAGGTCCGCTACGCCCCCGAGCAGCACCTGCAGGCCGGCCTCGAGCTGGACGACGTCGTCGCGGCGGTGCAGGCGGGCATCGAGGAGGGACAGGCAGAGACGGGAATCGTCGTACGGCAGCTGCTCACGGCGATGCGGCACCGGGCCCGGTCCCGCGAGATCGCCGAGCTCGTGGTGGCGTGGCGCGACCGCGGGGTCGTCGGCTTCGACATCGCCGGGGCGGAGGCGGGCTACCCGCCGACCCGGCACCTCGACGCCTTCGAGTACCTCCAGCGGGAGAACGCCCACTTCACCATCCATGCCGGGGAGGGCTTCGGCCTGCCGAGCATCTGGGAGGCGATCCAGTGGTGCGGCGCAGACCGGCTGGGCCACGGCGTCCGGATCGTCGACGACATCGCGCCCCTGCCGGGCGGTCCAGGGGCCGGCCACGAGCTGGGTCGCCTCGCCGCCTACGTGCGCGACAAGCGCATCCCGCTGGAGCTGTGCCCGCACTCCAACGTGCAGACCGGCGCCGCTGCCTCCATCGCCGAGCACCCGATCGGGCTCCTCACCGCCCTGCGCTTCCGAGTCACGGTGAACACCGACAACAGGCTGATGAGCGGCACGTCCATGACCCACGAGATGGCGGCGCTCGTCGACGCGTTCGGCTACGGGCTGGCGGACCTGCGCTGGTTCACCATCAACGCGATGAAGTCCGCGTTCCTGCCGTTCGACGAGCGGCTGGCGCTGATCGACGGCGTCATCAAGCCGGGCTACGCCGCCCTCGGAGCCGACTGACCCGAGCCGCGCGCATCGGGCCGATGGCGGGTTGCCGCCATCCTGCTGAGCAACCGGTGACGACGCCGGCGATCCTGGGCCATGCTGTGCACGGCACGACCAGCGTTGCGGGACAGTGGGGGAGTCCCACGTCGCTGTTCGTGCCGAACTCCTGCCCTTGGC
>DASSOK010000064.1:0-5656 GCA_035700665.1 Marmoricola sp. | reverse complement strand
AGGTGGATGTCGCCGCTGACCGTCTTGGCGCGGACCTCGACGTAGTCCTGACCCTCGGCGGGCTGTCCTGCGCCCTGCAGCGAGGAGCTCACCCGGCCGGTGACGGCTGCGACGTCGGTCCACACCGGGATCCCGGCCGGGATCCCGACCCGGATGTCGCCGGAGACGTTCTTGGCGTGCAGCCGGCCGCGCACCATCCGCGACACCTCCAGGTCTCCGGAGGCGGTGGTCAGCGCGACGTCGTCCTGCGCGTCGCGGACCAGGAGGTCTCCAGAGCCCGACTTCACCTCGAGGTCGGCGGCCACGGTGGTCGCCTGCACGTCCCCGGAGCCGGTGGACACGCGCACCGGTGCCTCCACCCGCTGGAGCATGATGTCGCCGGAGCCGGTGCGGCCGTGGAGGTCGCCGCGGACGGTGTGGACGGAGACGTCGCCGGACCCGCTCTCGATCAGGCTCTCGCCGTCCAGGCCGTCGAGGGAGATGTCGCCGGAGCCGGACTTGAGGCGTACGCCGCCAAGCCGGCCGCTCGCGACGAAGTCGGCCGAGCCCAGCTTGGTGGCCACCGCGCTGCCCTCGGGGAGGGTGATGCCGACCAGCAGTTCGCCCGAGCCGAAGAAGCCGGTGCGGCGCGGCGCGAGCACCACGATCTGGTCGCCGCGCTGCTCGACCAGCGTGTCCTCGGCGTACTTCCCGTCGACCGTGACCGTGGTCTGGTCGGTCGTGGTGGCGGTGACGTCGAGGCGACCGGAGCCGATCTCGACGAACACCGAGGTGGGTGCGGGGGTATCGAACGTGTGCTGCATGGCTGTCTCCTGGGTGTGCTCGACTCCCGAGCCGGCGCGGCCGGTCGGTTGAGGTGGGGTGTCGGTGAGGTGGCTACGGGACCGTGCGGAAGGGGTTGCCGGGGGAGCTAGACCCAGCCGCTCATCCGCTTGCCGCTGCGCGTGGAGCGGCTGGGGCCGAAGCCCTCGAGGAACGGGATGCTGGACAGGTCGACGTCGACGTTGACCGCGGCCCGCTCCCGGGTCGCGCTGCGGATCACGTTGACCAGCCAGCCGTTCAGGGAGTGGCCGGACTTCGCGGCCAGCTCCTCGGCCTTGTACTTCACCGACTCCGGAATCCGTAGGGTGATCCGGGCGACGCTGTCGTCCTCCTCGACCTCGTCGGGCTCGGGCGGTTGTTCCGGGCCGGGCGGGGTCGGCGGTGCGGGCGTCGCAGGCCCGGTGGCCGCCTGCAGCGGCATCGTCGGGACGTCGACGACGAACTCGGGCTCGCGGCCCTTGAGCCGGACGTCGACGGAGCCGGCGGGCAGCTCGCTGGTGATCTCCGCCGCCGCCTGCGACAGCGCGTCCATGACGGTGAGGCGCACGGCGGGGTCGAGCGCGAGCAGGAGGCGCTCGGCGACGGCGCGGGCGTCGTCGCCACCGGCCTGCGCGGCGACCGTCAGGTCGTGGCGCAGACCTTCGACGTAGGGGGTGATGTCCATACGAGCCACTGTGACATCACAGTGACGTCATGTCAACACCATCCTGACGTCATCTGATGTCACGTGACGTCACCGCGCACTCGGCGGGGAGGCGGCGTGCCAGCACCACGGCGGCGACGCACGCGACGGCCGCCACGACCGGCTGGAGGAACGACACGGTGAAGCCGGCGACCACGAACACCGCCAGCGACGCGCCATAGGTCCAGCCCGCCCAGCGCAGGGACGGCGCGGTGCGGGCGAAGGCGTCGCCGAGCAGCAGCGCCCCGCCCACGAAGGTCAACGCGCCCAGGGCGAAGGCGGTGAGGAGGGGGGTGCCGTAGACCTCGTCGTACAGGCCCTGAGCCCGAGGCGTGCCATCGAGGAAGGCGCGTCCGATTGCCGGCTGCGCGTACGCGGCCGCTGCGAAGACGCTCGTGAACAAGACGTTTCCGACGATCGTCAGGGCGGTGGCCAGCAGAGCCGCGCGTGCGGCGGGCCCTCGCAGCATCAGGACCAGGGCGCAGACAGTCCCGATCAGCCCCAGCCCGGCGCCGAAGATGCTGGCGCCGACGTGGCTCACGGCGAAGAGGTCGGTGGTCACGTAGCGGGACCAGGCTTCGAAGTCCGCGGCGTGGTCGGGCTCGTGCGTCAGCGTGCTCAGCCCCAGGAGCAGGGCGTGGACCGGCAGCAACCAGACTGCCAGCGTGGCGAGCCCAAGGGGGTTCGCGGTTCGCCGAGCGGTCCCGGTCACCATCTGTCGACGGTAGGCCGGTACGGCCGGGCTCGAACATGGCTCGAGGGGGTGGAATCCCCCGTGACGCGAGAGCGGTTGGAGGGACAGGATGGCCTGGTGAACACCGACACCTCCGAGGCCGACGACGTCATCGGGTCGACCTCCGCCGCCGCGACCTCGACCGGCCGAGTCGTGGACGCGGAGCCGCCACGGCCGCTGCACGGACAGGTGGCCCTGGTCGCCGGGGCGACCCGAGGAGCCGGACGCGCGATCGCGGTGGAGCTGGCCCGCGCGGGCGCCTACGTCTACGCGACCGGACGCAGCAGCCGCACCCAGGGGCGCTCCGAGATCGATCGGCCGGAGACCATCGAGGAGACCGGCGAGCTGATCGCCGCAGCCGGGGGGGAGGGGATCGCGCTGCGGGTCGACCACCTCGACGTCGGCGCGGTCGAGTCCCTGGTGGCGCGCATCGCCGACGAGCGCGGCCGGCTCGACGTACTCGTCAACGACATCTTCGGCGGCGACCGCTACGCGCAGTTCGGCACCAGCCTGTGGGAGCACGACGTGCCCGGCGGCCTGCGCATGCTGCGGATGGGCATCGACACCCACCTGATCACCAACGCCAAGGCGCTGCCGCTGCTGCTGGAGGGCGAGCGGGCCCTGGTGATCGAGATGACCGACGGGACCGCCGAGTACAACCGCGCCTACCGCGAAGGCGTCGGCTTCTACTACGACCTGGTCAAGGCCGCGGTCGGCCGGATCACCCTGGGCCTGACCGCCGAGCTCGCGCAGACCGCGGTGACCGCGTTGGCGGTGACGCCCGGCTGGATCCGCTCGGAGCAGATGCTCGACCATTTCGGGGTCACCGAGGACACCTGGCGGGACGCGGCGACGGGAGACCTGGCCGACTTCGCCATCTCGGAGTCGCCCTCCTACGTGGCGCGGGGGATCGCGGCGCTGGCCGCCGACCCGGGTGTCGCCCGCTACGCCGGCGACACCCTGACCAGCGCGCAGCTGGCCAGGGTGTACGACGTGACCGACGTGGACGGCAGCCGCCCCGACTGCTGGCGCTACCTCGACGAGGTGCAGCGCCACAACCGTTCGGGCGGGATCGAGCGCTACCGCTGAAGCTCGGCGAGGCGACGGTCAGCGGCGTCCGGCGCTGAACGTCGCGGCGCTGTGCCCGCCGCCGCTGTGCCCGCCGGCGCTGCCGCTTCGGCCACGGGCCGGGGACCCGGTCTTGGGCCGGTTCTGATGGTTGTTCTGGCGGTTGCCCTGCTGGGCGGGCCGGGAGCCGCGGGAACCGCCCCGGGTGCTCTCTTGCGAGACGCCCCGCGAGGCGGCCTGCTGGCCGTTGCCCTGCCCGGATCCGCGCTTGCGTCGACGCGAGCGGCTGCGGTTGCCCGAGGGTGCCTTCTGCTGCGCCGCCTGCTGCGAGGCGGCGGGCTCGATGACGACCGGGCCGCTGAGCACCCGCTCCCCGGGGGCCAGCTCGAGCAGCAGCGGGTGGCTGTCGCCGGAGATCCGCGTGGTGGTCGGCTTGATGCCCGCGGCGCGGGTCAGGCCGCGCACGTCACCGACCTGGTCCGGGCAGGCCAGGGTGACCACGGTGCCGGCGTTCCCGGCGCGCGCGGTGCGACCGGAGCGGTGCAGGTACGCCTTGTGCTCGGTGGGCGGGTCCGCGTGCACGACCAACCCCACGTCGTCGACGTGGATGCCGCGCGCGGCGATGTCGGTCGCGACCAGCGTGGAGGCCCGGCCGGTGTGGAAGGCGTCCATGTTGCGGGTGCGGGCGTTCTGGCCGAGGTTGCCGTGCAGCTCGACGGCAGGCACGCCGTTCTTGTTCAGCTGGCGCGACAGTGCCTTGGCGCCGTGCTTGGTGCGGGTGAACACCACCGTGCGGCCCGGCGCGCTGGTCAGGTCGACCAGGATGGCCAGCCGGTGCTCGCGCTGCACGTGCAGCACGTGGTGGGTCATCGCGGCGACGGGCGACTGGGCCGAGTCGGCCTCGTGGGTGACGGGGTTGGTCAGGAAGGTGCGGACCAGACCGTCGATCGCCTTGTCCAAGGTGGCGGAGAACAGCAGCCGCTGGCTGCCGCGGGGGGTGCGCGACAGCAGCCGCTTCACCGCCGGCAGGAACCCGAGGTCGGACATGTGGTCGGCCTCGTCCAGGACGGTGACCTCGACGTCGCTCAGGTCGCAGTGACCCTGACCGATCAGGTCCTCGAGGCGACCCGGGCAGGCCACGACGATGTCCACGCCGCGGCGCAGCGCCGTGACCTGCGGGTTCTGGCCCACGCCGCCGAAGACGGTCCGGCTGCTCAGCCCCGCGGCCTTTGCCAGCGGCTCCAGCGCCGCGTCGATCTGGCTGACCAGCTCTCGTGTCGGAGCGAGGATCAGGGCACGCGGAGCACGGGGACGGGCCTTGCCGCCCCGGGCGAGACGGGCAACGAGAGGGAGCAGGAACGCGTAGGTCTTGCCCGAGCCGGTGCGGCCACGACCGAGGACGTCACGCCCGGCAAGAGAGTCGGGCAGGGTGGCGGCCTGGATCGGAGTCGGCTGCTCGATGCCACGAGCGGCCAGGATGTCGGACAGGTGTGCGGGCACACCGAGGTGCGAGAAGGAAGACAAAGAAGAGAACCACTATCTGTGCGGATGTCTCGCCGAAAGCCACGATCCGAAAGTCTCGGGCGGCTGCACACGGAGCAACTGCGATGGTCGATGTCAGTGACCGTCACGGGCTACGACGTGTGGACAACTCGCGGCGAGAGCTCGACGAGCTGTGGCTCCAGCCTACCCGATTCGGGGCGAACCCCGCACAGCAGGCAGCCCCGGACCCGATCACGGGGTCGGTGATCGGCTCCGGGGCCACTCGTGGCGCGGAACGGAAAGTGGGTGGCGCGATCGCTCAGAAGAGACTGTCGTCGTCCTTTGGCTTCTCCGGAGCCGGCTTGTTGGAGGACGGTTGGTCGGGGGACGGCTGGGACGGCTTGCGTGCCGGCTTCTGCTGTTTCGGCTTGACCGACTCGGGCTCCGGCTCGTCGAACAGTCCCGGCGAGTCCGCGTCCTTCGGCTCCGGTGCGTCCTTCGGCTCGGGCTTGGGCTTCGGGTCCGGTGCGTCCTTCGGCTCGGGCTTTGGCTTCGGCTCGGGCTCGGCCGGCTCGTCGTCGCCGAACAGGCTGTCGCCGCCGGTGGCCGGCTTCGACTCAGGTGCGGGCTCGGCCGGCTCGTCGTCGCCGAACAGGCTGTCGCCGCCGGTGGCCGGCTTCGACTTGGGTGCGGGCTGGGCCGGCGACGAGGTTTCGGTCTGCACGGCGGCGTCGTCGCTCGGTGCGGTGGACTCCGCCTCGGTGATCCCGCCCTCCTCGGCTGCCGTGACGTCGGTCGAGTCCGGGTCGCTGGCCGCTGCGCCGGCCGGCTCGGTCGCTGCGGCGTCACCGGGGCTGCCGGGGCCGCCG
>DASSOK010000063.1:0-12360 GCA_035700665.1 Marmoricola sp. | reverse complement strand
GGTACTGGGCCTCCGTGCGGGCGAGGGTGAAGCCGGCGCGTTCGTAGAGGGCGATGGCGGGTTCGTTGTCACCGTCGACGTAGAGGATCACCTCGTCGAGGCCCTGCTCGGCGAGGTGGCGGAGGCCGACGTTGGTGAGCAGGGAGCCGAGGCCGCGGCCGGCGGCCCGGGGGTTGACGGCGACGACGTAGACCTCTCCGTAGGGCGGGTCCTCGTGGGCGTGCACCTTCGTCCAGTGGAAGCCGAGCAGCTCGAAGCCGTCGTCGCCGGGTGAGGGCGCGTCGTCGGGGACGGCGAGGAAGAGGCCCTCGGGGTCGAACCACGGCTCGTCGCGGCGCTCGCGGAAGTCCTCGTAGGTCAGGTCGCCCTGCTCCGGGTGGTGGGCGAAGGCGGCGGCGTTGACGGCGAGCACGGACGGCTCGTCGGCCGGCGTGAACGTCCGGATCCGGACACCGGGGGGGATCTCGGCGGCCGGCAACGGGGAGGAGGTCGGCCGGCGCATGATCAGCAGCTCGCGCTCCCGGGCGAGCCCGAACCGCTCCGCGAGCCGGGCGGCACCGGGGTGGTCGCCGTGCGACCAGGCCTCGACGCGGTCCACCTTCGCGAGGGCGTCGGCGGCCAAGGTGGTGCCGATGCCCTGGCGCCGGGCGTCCGGGTGCACCACGAGGTCCAGCAGCGGCCCGTGCAGGAGGGCGAACCCGACGGCCCGGCCGGCGTCGTCCTCGGCCATCCAGAGGCGGGCGTCGCGGAGGCCGCGGTTCTTCAGCAGCAGGGTGGCCTGCTCGTTGAGGGAGCTCACGCCGTCGGCCGCGTCGGCCGCAGCGGTCACGCGCGCGACTCCCTCCGCCGCGGGGGCGGTGTCGCGGCTGCCGAACTCCTGCGGGTCGATCTCCCTGATCTGCACCATGCAGGCAGGGTAACGAGCCTCAGCTGACCGGCTCCTCCTCGCGCTCGTTCTCCTTGGGTGGCGGCACGAACCGGTAACCGACGTTGCGCACGGTCCCGATCAGCGCTTCGTGGTCGGCGCCGAGCTTGGCGCGCAGTCGCCGGACGTGCACGTCGACGGTCCGGGTGCCGCCGAAGTAGTCGTAGCCCCACACCTCCTGCAACAGCTGCTCGCGGCTGAAGACCCGGCCGGGGTGCTGGGCGAGGTACTTCAGCAGCTCGAACTCCTTGAAGGTGAGGTCGAGGACGCGGCTGCCGACCTTGGCGGTGTAGGTGGCCTCGTCGACCACGACCTCGCCGCTCCGGATGATGTGCGCGTCGGCGTCGTCGCCCTCCAGGCCGGCGCGAAAGCGGCCGATCGCCACCCGGATCCGGGCGTCGATCTCCGCGGGCCCGGCGGTGGTGAGGACGATCTCGTCCATGCCCCAGTCGTGCGCGACCACGGCCAAGCCGCCCTCGGTGACGATCAGGACCACCGGCTGCAGGGTCCCGGTGGTCCGGATCAATCGGCACAGGTCGCGGGCGTGGGCGAGCTCGCGGCGGCCGTCGACGAGGAGCACGTCGCAGTCGGGCGCCTCGAGCAGGGCACTGCCCTCGGCCGGCAGGATCCGGACGCGGTGCGGGAGCAGGGCGAGACCCGGGAGCACCTCCGCGGAGGACTCCATCGCGCTGGTCAGCAGCAGCAGGGTGCTCACGGGCACCTCCCGGGCTCTCGGGGCCGATCGCGGGCGTTGCGGGCGGGGAAACCCGGTCACGCCGTTGTGGACCGATGGGAGAGGATATCGGACATGGTGGGTCCCATGCCGTCCTCACAACCGGGTGCCGGACACGTGACGCTGCGCTACTGGGCCTCCGCGCGGGCCGCGGCGGGCGTGGAGACCGACGTGGTCGAGGTCGCCGGGCCGGTCACGCTGGCCGACCTTGTCGAGACCTCGCTGCGCCTGCACCCCGAGTCGGCGAAGCTGCCGCAGGTGCTCGACTGCTGCTCGGTCCTGATCGGCGAGCGGCCGGCCAACAGCGAGGACCGGTCCACGATCACCGTCGAGCCAGGCGCACACGTGGAGTTCCTCCCGCCGTTCGCGGGGGGCTGAGCGTGTCGGTCGGAGCCTGGGTGCTGGTCCTCGCGGTGCTGCTCGCGCTGGGGTTCGGCGGCTACCGCGCGCTCGTGGACGGCCGCTTCCGGGGCACCCACCGCGTCCGCGGGGCGGAGGAGGAGGCCGAGACGGGCGCGGCACCGGACGCCGGCGTGCTCGCGGGCACGCCGTGGGCTGACGAGCTGGGCGAGCGGGCCACCTTCCTGCAGTTCTCCTCGGCCTTCTGTGCCCCCTGCCGGGCGACCCGGCGCGTGCTGGCCGACGTTTCCGCGACCTCGGACGGCGTCGCGCACATCGAGGTGGACGCGGAGCACCACCTGGACGTCGTACGACGCCTCGGGATCCTGCGCACCCCGACCACGCTGGTCCTCGACGCCTCCGGCCGGGAGGTGACCCGGGCCGCAGGGGCGCCGACCCGGCAGCAGGTGCTCGCCCAGCTGGAGAGGCTGCGCCACGACGCCGACGGCGACGGGGGAGACGACGGCGCCGCTGCTCGCTAGGCTGGCGCGGCCCACCGCCGGACCGCAGAAGGACGCGCCGTGCTCCGCACCATCCTCGCCGACCTCAAGGCGCACGTCGACCCGCGCCAGCCCGCGCCCGTCTTCTGGGCGAAGGTCGTCGGCAAGCTGCTGATGGCGCCGGCGGCGCAGGTGGTGGTGCTCTACCGGATCTCGCACGCGCTCTACCAGAACGTGCTGACCCGGCCGTTCGCGTTCCTGCTCCGCAGCGTGGCGATCGTGTGGGGCGGCACGGAGATCCACCCGGCGGCGCAGATCGGCCCCGGGCTGTGCCTCAACCACAGCCAGATGGTGCTGATCGGCGAGGGCGTCGTCATCGGCAGCCACGCGCGGATCTCGCACGGCGTCAGCATCGGCGGCGATCCCGGCCGCGGCACCAACCAGGCCCTCGCCGGCTGGCCGGTCCTCGGGGACGGCGTCACGGTCGGGCTGCACGCGATCGTGCTGGGGCCGGTCACGGTCGGCGACCACTCGGTGATCAGCGCCCAGTCGATGGTGGTGCGCGACGTCCCGGCGCACGGCGTCGTCGCGGGCTCGCCGGCGCGGCTGGTGAAGATGCTCGACGAGGACCTCCCGAAGTACGGCGAACCCCTTCCCCGACAGGACTCCCGATGACCAGGACCGAGGGCTACGACCCCGCCACGCACTACGACAGGGTCACCGCCGGCTGGGGGCTGCTCCTCGGCGACGAGCTGCACTACGGGGTGTTCGAGAGCCCGGACGAGGAGCTCGCCACTGCCACCGGCCGGCTGACCAGCCTGATGATCGAGGCGGCCGGCTTCGAGACCGGCCAGCGGGTCCTCGACGTCGGCTGCGGCTCCGGGGGCCCGGCCCGCCGGCTCGCCACGGAGTACGGCGTGGAGGTGGTCGGCATCACCACCAGCCCGGTCGGCGTCGAGACGGCGCGGAAGCGCGCGGATGAGGCCGGGGTGGAGGGGGTGTCGTTCGAGGTGCGCGACGGCACCGACAACGGCCTCCCGGACGCCAGCTTCGACCGGGTCTGGGTGCTGGAGTCCTCGCACCTGATGCCCGACCGGGCGGGACTGGTCAACGAGTGCGCCCGAGTGCTGCGCCCTGGTGGACGGATGGTGCTGTGCGACATCGTCCGGCGACGGGAGATCCCGTTCCTCGAGCTGAAGGAGCGGCGGGAGGACTTCGCCGTGCTGCGGGCGGCGCACGGCTCGGCGCGGATGGACCCGCTGGAGTCCTACGTCGAGCTCTGCGAGCAGGCCGGGCTCACCGTCGAGCTGGCGCGGGACCTGACGCAGGAGACGCTGCCGACCTTCGCGCACTGGCGGACGAACGTGGAGCTGCACCGGGCGCAGGTGGACGAGCTGATGGGGGTCTCGGAGGTGGATGCCTTCACCCGGTCGCTGGACATCCTGGAGGCGTTCTGGCAGGACGGGACGCTGGGGTACGGGATCCTCGGGGCGGCCAAGCGTGATTGAGACGGGGGGACGGGGCGGCGTGACAGGGCTACCCTGACCCGGACATGCCCCTCGGTCGGGCACCTGCCCCTTCCCTTCCAGAGAGGTCCCCATGGAATCTCGTCGTACCCAGGCGCAGCAGGTGCTGCGCACCTTCCTGGAGCGCACCGACCGGGACGCCGCGTTCGAGGACGCCACGCCGCTGCAGGGCGAGGGCCTGGCGCTCGACTCGCTGGAGACCGCCGAGCTCTCCGCGCTGCTCGAGGACGAGCTCGGCACCGACCCCTTCACCGAGGGACTGCTGCCGGTGACGGTCGGCGAGCTGCTCGACTTCTACGACGAGTCCGCGTCCGTCGGGTCGTGATCGAGCTCCTCGAGGGCGCAGCGGCGGAGCACCCCGACAAGGTCGCCGTCGTCTCGCCCTTCGGCGCCCCCAGCTACGCCGAGCTGCTCGATCGGGCGCGCGCGGCCGGTGCGGAGCTGCGTGCTCGTGGGATCGCGCGGTTCGGGATCCTCGAGCATGACCCGGCCGTCGTGCTGGCCCTGCTGGCCGGCTCCGCGCTCGCCGGCGCGGAGGCATGCGTCTACCCGCTGGCGGCGTCCGACGAGGTGAACACCGAGACGTTCGTGCGCTTCGAGGAGGACCTGCTGGTCACCTCGCGGACCGACCTGGACGTGAAGAGCGCAGCCCCGACCGAGCTCTTCGGCTCGACGGCACCGGAGCTGCCCCCGGCCGTGGAGCCGCGTCCGCTGATGGTGATGACGACCGGCACGAGCGGCTTCCCGCGCGGTGTCCGGCACACCTGGGAGCGGGTGCTGCGTACGACGAGCCGGATCAAGCCGGCGCCGGACCAGCGCTGGCTGCTCGCCTACGGGCTCAACCAGTTCGGCGGCCTGCAGATCCTGATCCACGTGCTGGCCGCCCGGGCGCAGCTGGTCGCGGGGAAGTCGTTCCAGCCACGGGACGCGCTGGCCGCGATGCGGCAGCACGGCGTCACCCACGCCAGCGGGACGCCGACGTTCTGGCGGTTCCTGCTCGCCGAGATGCGCTCCGACGGTGGCCCGACCCCGGCCCTGACCCAGGTGACGCTCGGTGGCGAGGCGGTGCCGGGCGCCCTCCTGGAGCGGCTGCACGAGGCGTTCCCGGGCGCGAAGATCTCGCAGATCTACGGCGCCACCGAGTTCGGCCAGAACATCACCGTGCGCGACCGGCTCCCGGGTTTGCCGATTGGGCTGCTCCAGTCCGGCGGCGACGTGGAGTTCAAGGTCGTCGACGGGGAGCTGTGGGTGCGGTCGAAGGCGTCCATGCTCGGCTACTACGGCGAGGAGTCCGTCGACGCCGAGAGCTGGCGGCCCACCGGCGACCTCGTCGAGGTGGTCGGCGAGCGGGTGGAGTTCCGCGGGCGCAAGACCGACGTGATCAACGTGGGCGGCGTCAAGGTGCATCCCCTGCCGGTGGAGGACCGGGCCAGCCGGGTCCCCGGGGTGCAGCTGGTGCGGGCGTTCGGCCGGCCCAACCCGTTGGCGGGGTCGATCGTGGCCGTCGAGGCGGTGCTCGAGCCGGATGCCGACGCCGACGAGGTCGGCCGGGCGATCCGGGAGGCCTGCGCAGACCTTCCTCCGGCCGCGCGGCCGCGCAGCATCAGGTTCGTGGAGACGCTGAGCACGACCGGCAACAAGGTGAACAGGGGAGTCAACAGGTGACCAGGACCGTGATCGTGACCGGCGGCAGCCGGGGGCTGGGCGCCGGCATCGTGCAGGGCTACCTCGACGCCGGCGAGCAGGTGGCGACCTGTGCGCGGTCGCGCACCGGCGAGGTGGAGAAGTGGGAGTCCGACCCCGCGACGGCCGACCGGTTCCTCTTCGCGGCGGTCGACCTCTCCGACCGCGAGCAGACGTCCGCGTTCGTCGCCCAGGTGCTCGAGAGGTTCGGCAGCATCGAGGTGCTCGTCAACAACGCCGGCATCGCCCGCGACGGGATCCTCGGCATGGCCACCGACGAGGACATCGACGCCGTCATCGACCTCAACATCAAGGGGACGCTGCACATCACCCGGCTGGTGTCCCGCCGGATGCTGGCCCGCCAGCGCGGCCACATCGTCAACATCTCCTCGATCGTGGGGCTGTCCGGCTACCGGGGCCTCGCCGTCTACAGCGCCACGAAGGCCGCCCTGGACGGGATGACGCGGGCGCTCGCGCGGGAGCTGGGCTCGCGAGGCATCGTGGTGAACTCCGTCGCGCCCGGCTACCTGCGCACCGAGATGTCGCACGGCCTCGACGAGGCCCAGCTGGGGCAGATCGTCCGTCGTACACCGGCCGGGCGGCTCGGGGAGCCGGCCGACATCGCCCGGGTGGTGCAGTTCCTCACCGATCCGGTCAACGACTACCTCACCGGGCAGGTCCTCGTCGTCGACGGGGGCCTCACCGCCTGACCTCAGCGCCGGAGGAAGCGGTCGATCTCCTCGAGGTCGGAGTCCACCATCAGCCGGGCCAGGTCGAGCGCCTTCGTCTGCGCCTCCCACCCCAGCACCCGCTTCGCCTTGGAAGCGTCACCGATGAGGGCGTCGACCTCGGAGGGGCGCTCGAAAGCCTCGTTGTACTTCACGTACTCCTGCCAGTCCAGGCCCGCGTGGGCGAAGGCGGTCTCGCAGAACTCCCGCACGGTGTGGCCCTCGCCGGTGGCGAGGACGTAGTCGTCGGGGGCGTCGGCCTGGAGCATCCGCCACATCCCCTCGACGTACTCCGGCGCGTAGCCCCAGTCGCGGACCGCCTCGAGGTTGCCGAGCTCGACGTGGTCCACCACACCGGCCTTGATGGCGGCGACGGCCTTGGTGATCTTGCGGGTCACGAAGTTCTCCCCACGCCGGGGGGACTCGTGGTTGAACAGGATCCCCGAGACGGCGAACAGCCCGTAGGCCTCGCGGTAGTTCACCGTCACCCAGTGCGCCTGCAGCTTCGAGGCGCCGTACGGCGACCGGGGGTGGAACTTCGACTCCTCGTTCTGCGGCGGCGGCGTCGAGCCGAACATCTCCGAGGTGGACGCCTGGTAGAAGCGGCAGTCCAGCTCCGCGGCGCGGATCGCCTCGAGCAGGCGCAGCGTGCCCACGGCGTTGGTCGACGTCGTGTAGTCGGGCATCTCGAAGGACACCTTCACGTGGCTCATCGCGCCCAGGTTGTAGACCTCGTGCGGCTCGATCGACCGGACCAGGTTGACCAGCGACACCCCGTCGGTGAGGTCGCCGTAGTGCAGGTGCAGCCGCTCGTCCTCGTGCAGGTGGTCGATGCGCGTGCGGTTCAGCATCGAGGAACGGCGGACCAGCCCGTGGACATCGTACCCCTTGCCCAGCAGCAGCTCGGCGAGGTAGGAGCCGTCCTGGCCGGTGATGCCGGTGATGAACGCGCGCTTCATGGTCATGGAGCCTAGGCGCTCACGCGGCCCGGGGACCGTGGGGGTTGCAGCGGCAGGCCGTGCACCCGGCGGCGGACCAGCGCGACGCCCGCGAGGTTGGTGTGGCAGCCGTCGTCGGTGAGCTCGGGGCGCAGCGCGCCGGTGGGGTCGGCCAGGTCGGGCGTCGCGTCGAGCAGCACCAGCTCGTCATGCTGCGCGACGACCGACTGCAGCGCCGAGCGCAGGCCCTCGAAGGCGGCGATCCGCTCGCCGATGTCGCCCTTGATCGGGAACTGCTCGATGTCGGGGCAGGTCGCCGACGGCGGGGGAGGTACGACGATCACTCCGCGCCGCGAGCCCAGCGCAGCCATCGCGTCGCGACACCGCTGCACGTAGGCCGCCACGAAGCCGTAGTCCCCGTCGTGCTCGGTCAGGTGGCAGCGCACGTCGATCTCGCCGGTGATGAAGAACGGCACCACGCTGCCCCGGTGCCCGACCGACCGGAGGAGCCGCGCCAGCCGCGCGAGCCGGGGCGGGAAGTCCTTGCGGGCGATCGAGTACATCAGCCGGGTGCCGATCCGGAAGACCAGCTGCCCCTCCGGCCCGCGCATGAACATCCCGAGCCCGACCCGTTGGTTGAACGACATCGCGTGGGAGTCGCCGATCCACAGCTCCGTGGGCGTGCTGCGCCGCGCGGCCACGAGCAGCGCCACGAACGCCGGCACGGCGGCCAGCTTGGCCAGCAGCCGCTCGAGGAGCAGGGGCACCGCCACCTCCAGGGGTTCTACTCGGGTCCGGCCGCACGACGGCTCGGGCTTGGCTAGGGTTTCGTCGACCCACCGCGGCCGACCTCGCCCGAGGCCGACGATCCCGAGGACGCCATGACCGACCCGCGCGCGCTGCCCCTGAGGATACTTGTCAAGGGCGCCTCCACGGCTCTGTGGACGAGCTTCATGGGCGGACCCCGCTCCGACTTCGCGTTCCCCCGGGTGATCGAGGACGAGCTGCACGCCGCGGGTCGGCCGGCCGAGGTGCGCAACACCGCGGTGCTCGGCGACCGCACCATCGACGGCCTGCGCCGGTGGACCGACGAGGCGATCGCGTGGTCGCCGGACGCGGTGGTGATGATCTACGGCCACTACGAGACGATCCATCTCTTCATCCCGCACTGGTTCGAGCGCTACGTGAACAAGCCGCGGGTCTCGCGGCCGTGGGCCCGGTTCTACCGCCGCAAGGTGCTGCGCGCGGTGTGGAAGGGCGCCTGCACGGTGCAGGCCTGGTTCGACGCCCGCCTCCCCGACGCGGTGTGGGCGCCGCGCATCCGTCGTACCTCCCGCGACATCGTCGACCACGCCGTCGCCCTGCGGCAGCTCGCCAGCCCGCTGGTGCTGGTGATGGAGATCCTGCCGCTGGCGCCGTCGAAGGAGCACTGGTTCCCGGGCATGAACCGCCGGATCGCCGCGATGAACCGCGCCAACCGCGAGGCGATCGCCCGGCTGGGCGAGGCCGAGATCCGGTTCGTCGAGATCATGCCGATCGTCGAGCGCGTGGCCGGCGGGGACGTCGAGGCCGCCGCTCCCGACGGCATCCACTACACGCCGGCCCTGCACCGGGCGGTCGGCCAGGAGCTCGCCAGCCAGGTCCTGGAGTGGGCGCGCACCGCGGTACCCGACGGGCCCACCCGCGAGGCGCGATGAGGGTCGCCGTCGTCCACGGCTACTACTCCTCGCGCGTGCCCAGCGGGGAGAACGTGGTGGTCGACCTGCAGGTCGCGGCCCTGCGCCGGGCCGGCCACGACGTCGAGGTCTTCGCGATCCGGCAGGACGAGGCGGAGCAGTCCCGTGGCTACGTCGTCGGGGCCGCCTGGCGCGCGGCGACCGGCCGCGGTCCCGCCCCGGACCTGGACCGGTTCGCGCCCGACGTGGTGCACGTGCACAACCTGTTCCCCAACTTCGGCCGCCGCTGGACGGGGCAGTACGACGACCGGCTGGTCGCCACGCTGCACAACTACCGGCCGATCTGCCCGGCCGCGACGCTGTTCCGCGACGGGCACGACTGCGCCGAGTGCCCCGACGCAGGGAACGCGCGGCCGGCCGTGCAGCACGCCTGTTACAGGGACAGCCGGCTCGCGACCGTGCCCGTCGCCCTGGGCACCCGGTTCGCCGACGACCCGCTGCTGAGGTCGGCAACGCGGCTGGTGGTGCTCAACGACGACATGGCCGAGCGCTACGCGGCGGTGGGAGTGCCGAGGGACAAGCTGGTCACGGTCCCGAACTTCGTGCCGGACCCGGCTGCCCCGGACGGAGCGCCCGCGCAGCGGAACCACTGGCTCTACGTCGGCCGGCTGGCGGAGGAGAAGGGCATCCTGCCGCTGGTCGAACGCTGGCCGGCCGGACACCGGCTGCTGGTCGTCGGCGCCGGTCCACTCGAGCAGCCGGTGCGGCGGGCAGCGCTGGACCGGCCGGAGATCGACCTGCTCGGGATGGTCGGGCACGACGAGGTGCTCCGGCTGCTCGCCGGCGCGCATGGGCTGGTGTTCCCGAGCCTGTGGCCGGAGGGACTGCCGACGGTCTACCTCGAGGCCCTGGCCGCCGGGACGCCCGTGCTGGCCTCGCCGGAGTCGGTCGTCGGCCGGCTGGTGGCCGAGCAGGGCACCGGCGTGGTGGTGGCGGGCGACTGGGCCGCCGCACTGGCCGACGTCGAGGCGCGGCCGGAGCTGGGGGCCCGCTGCCGGGCGGTCTTCGAGGAGCACTACACCGAGCGCGCCTGGCTGGCCCGGATCGAGACGGTCTACGCCGGGCTCAACCGACGCCGGTAACCGCTGCCGGAGCCCGCAAACCCTTCGCGTCGTGACGTTTGGCCGACCGGATCGTTCTTGCTGTGTCGAACGGGATCGGGTGGACCGAGGAGGCGGTGGAGGATGAGCGACGTCGACGTGCTGGTTGCCGGTGGTGGTGGTTTCATCGGTGGGCACCTGGTGGCCGACCTGCTGGCGCAGGGGCTGAGCGTGCGGTCGGTGGACGTCAAGCCGACGACCGAGTGGTACCAGGTGCACGGGGATGCGGAGAACGTGGTCGCCGATCTGTCCCTGCTGGAGAACGCGATGGCGCAGACCGCCGGCGCCCGGCAGGTCTACATGCTGGCCGCGGACATGGGCGGCATGGGCTTCATCGAGAACAACAAGGCGCTGTGCATGCTGACGGTGCTCACTTCCACGCACATGCTGCAGGCGGCGCGCGAGCACGAGGTGGAGCGGTACTTCTACTCCTCCTCGGCGTGCGTCTATGCCGCGGACAAGCAGACCGATGTCCACATCACCGCTCTGAAGGAGTCCGACGCCTACCCGGCGATGCCCGAGGACGGCTACGGCTGGGAGAAGCTGTTCACCGAGCGGATGTGCCGGCACTTCTCTGAGGACTTCGGCCTGACCACCCGGGTGGCGCGCTACCACAACGTCTACGGCCCCCACGGCACCTGGACCGGCGGGCGGGAGAAGGCTCCCGCGGCGGTGTGCCGCAAGATCGCCACCGCCGAGATCACCGGCGACCACGAGATCGAGATCTGGGGCGACGGCCACCAGACCCGGTCGTTCATGTACATCGACGACTGCGTCCGGGGCAGCCAGATGATCCTGCACGGCGACTCCGCCGAGCCGGTCAACCTCGGCTCCGACGAGCTGGTCTCCATCAACGGGCTGGTCGACATCGTCGAGGAGATCGCCGGCATCCGCTGCGAGCGCAACTACGTCCTCGACGCACCCCAGGGCGTCCGCGGCCGCAACAGCGACAACACCATGATCACCGACACCTACGGCTGGGCACCCTCGATCAGCCTCGCCGACGGCCTCGCCAAGACCTACGCCTGGGTGTACGACGAGGTGAAGCGCTCTCTCGGCTGAGCCGCGAGCGCCACGGCCATGAAGATCCTCGTCCACGACTACAGCGGGCACCCGTTCCAGGTCGAGCTCAGCCGCGAGCTGGCGCGCCGGGGCCACGACGTGCTGCACTCCCACTGCAGCGCCCACCAGTCCGGCAAGGGCGACCTGACGCCACATCCCGGGGAGACGCTGCGGATCGAGGCGATCGGGGTCGGCGAGCGCGTCGAGAAGCTGAGCTTTGCCCGCCGGCTGGTCCAGGAGGTCCGGTTCGGCTTCCAGCTCCTCGCCCAGGTGAGGCGCGAGCGGCCTGATGTCGTCCTGATCTCCAACGTGCCGATCCCGATGATCGGCGTCGCGATGGTCGGCCTCGCGCTGCTCCGGGTCCCGTGGGTCCTCTGGCAGCAGGACGTCCAGGCCGTGGCGATGCGGTCCTTCGCCGGCAAGCAGCTCTCCCGCGCCTTCGTCCTGGTCGCCCGGGCCAGCGCTGTCGTCGAGCGGTGGTCGGCGATGCGGGCCCGTGCAGTGGTGGTGATCGCGGACTCCTTCGTCGACGTGCACCGCGAGTGGGGCACCGCCGGCAAGGTCACCATGATCCCGAACTGGGCGCCGCTGGAGGAGATCCAGCCGGTCGAGCGCGACAACGCCTGGGCCCGCGAGCACGGCGTCGCGGAGACGAAGACGCTGCTCTACTCCGGCACCCTCGGCCTCAAGCACAACCCGGCGCTGCTGGTCCAGCTCGCCGCGAAGGTCCGCGAGGCCGGCCAGCCGGTGCAGCTGGTCGTGGTCAGCGAGGGCCCGGCCGAGGCCGTGCTCCGCGAGGAGGCCGCGCGGCTCGCCGTACCGCTCCTGCTGCTGCCGTTCCAGCCCTATGAGCGGCTGCCGGAGGTGCTCGGCTCCGGTGACGTGCTGGTGGTGCTGCTGGAGCAGGACGCCGGCGCCTTCTCGGTGCCGTCCAAGACGCTGTCCTATTTGTGCGCCGGCCGGCCGATCCTGGGCCTGATGCCGGCGGAGAACCTGGCCGCGTCGCTGGTGCAGCAGATCGACGGTTGCGTGCTGCCGCCGCAGGAGTCGTCGCTGCCCGAGGCGGCGGCGTGGGCGCGCAGCATGCTCA
>DASSOK010000062.1:0-12975 GCA_035700665.1 Marmoricola sp. | reverse complement strand
TGCTTCTCCACGCCGTCCTTCTGCAGGCCTGGATCGATGCCGAGGTCGTGCTGGGAGTCGTGGTGGATCTCGGCGATCAGGATCCGCAGGGTGTCGTCGGTCTTCGGGTTCGTCACCGTCCACTCGAGGACCCCGTCGCTGCCCTCGTGGGCCTCGACCTCCGCCTCCCTGAGGGTGCACGGAGGGCTCATCCAGTTCAGCGGCTTGTAGGACCCGCCGTCGGAGTGGATCAGCACGGAGCCGTCCGCCTTGATCATCAGCACCCGGTCCGCCATCGGGAGATGGGCGCTCAGCCGGCCGGCGTAGTCGACCTGGCAGCGTGCGACGACGAGTCTCATGGAGTCCTCAGACGGTGCTCTTGAGGCCGGGCTTCACGGCGACGCGCCCACGGCCGACGCGGACGAGCAGCAGCGGCTCGCCGGTCTCGTCGAGGAACTCGTCCGTGGCGTCCTTGGACCCCTGCCAGCTGCCGTAGTCGTCGATGATCAGCACCCCGCCCGGGGCGAGCCGGTGGTAGAGGTGGGTGAACTCGTGCTTGGTCGACTCGTACCAGTCGGTGTCCAGCCGGAGGATGGCGATCTGGTCCGGCGCCGCCTCGGGGATGGTGTCCTCGACCTTGCCGGGCACGAAGTGCAACCGCTCGGCGGGGTAGTCCATGCCGGTGAAGCCGGCCTGCACGTCCTCCAGTGTCGCCGGCTGCCAGATGGGCGCACCGGTCCGCGCAGCAAGCATCGCCTCGGCAGACCTGCCGGCGAAGACGTGCTGGTCGCGTTCGGTGGGCTCGGTCATGCCGGTGAAGGTGTCGAACAGGTAGAGGTCCCGGTCCGTGACGCCGAGCCGCAGCAGCATGTGCGCGACGGTCAACATCGAGCCGCCGCGCCAGACCCCGCACTCCAGCATCGCGCCGGGCACGCCGCAGCGGACGACGTAGCGGACCGCCTCCGTCAGGAAGTGCACCTTCGGGTGCCCGGTCATGGTCCGGTCGCGGACGAGCTCCCAGATCTCGCGGGCGTTCTGGTCGTAGTCGGCCGGCATCGACCGCCGAGCCGGCGCGGGTGCGGGCGGTGCCGCCCGGACGAGGCGGTAGCCCGTGGTCTTGGTGAGGACTCGGTTCACTCCGGCGCGCAGGCTCATGACAGCACACCCTACGGTCACGGCACACTGGAGCCGTGGCAGGCGGAGCGCGGGTTCTCGTCGTGGGCGCCGGAGTGACGGGGCTCAGCTGCGCCGTGCGCCTTCTGGAGGCCGGCCACCGGGTCGACGTCCTCGCCCGCGACCTGCCGTTGGAGACCACGTCCGCCGTGGCGGCCGCGCTCTGGTACCCCTACCGCGCTCTGCCGCAGGAGCGGGTGACCGGGTGGGCGGCGCGTGCCTACGCCGAGTTCGGACGGCTCGCGGGGGACCCGGAGACCGGTGTCCGGATGCTCTCCGGGACCGAGGCGCTGTCCCGGCAGTCGCCGGACCCGTGGTGGGCGGGTGCCGTCCCGTCGCTCGAGCGGCGGCAGCCGCCGTCCGGGTACGACGACGCCTGGAGCTTCGTGGCCCCGGTCGTGGACATGCCGGTCTACCTGCGGTGGCTGCTCGGCCGGGTCTCGGCGCTGGGCGGCACGGTGACCCGGATGAACCTCTCCGCCCTGCCCGAGCCGGACGACGGCGCGGTGGTCGTCAACTGCTCGGCGTTGGGCGCACGGCTGCTCGCCGCCGACCCCACCGTCGTACCTGTGCGTGGCCAGGTCGTGCTCGTGGAGCAGTTCGGCCTGGAGCAGTGGTGGCTGGACGACGGCGACGCGCACGCCCCGACGTACGTCGTGCCCCGCACCCGGCACGTCGTGGTGGGCGGCACCGCCGTGGAGGGGGAGTGGAGCCGGACGCCGTCCATGGCGGTCGCCGGCACGATCCTGGCGCGTGCCCGGCGGCTGGTGCCGGAGCTGCAGCAGGCCCGGGTCGTCCGCCACCGGGTCGGCCTGCGCCCGGTCCGGCCCGAGGTGCGCGTCGAGCGGAGCGGGGACACCGTGCACTGCTACGGCCAGGGCGGCGCCGGGGTGACGGTCTCGTGGGGGTGCGCCGACGAGGTGGTCCGGCTTGTCGGCTGACCGTCGGTGGTGCAGGTCACTGTCCGTCAGGCGGGACACCGTTACCGGCCGGTAACAGGACTGTCACGATCTCCGGCATGACTGACTCCGCAGCCACGCCGGCCACTCCGGACGTCCTCGAGACGCTGGTCTTCCCCTACCTCAACCACGCGGTCCGGATGTACGAGGCCCGCTACGCCACCCGCGCGGACATCGACAACGCGATGCGGTTCGGCTGCGGCTACCCGGCCGGCCCGCTCACCGTCCTGGACACACTCGGCCTCGACCGGGTCCGCGATGCGCTGGCGTCGCGTCACGCGGAGACGGGCGACGACCTGCACCGGCCGGCGGACCTGCTCGAGTCGCTGGTCGCCGACGGCCGGACCGGCGCGGCCGCCGGACGGGGCTTCTACACCTGGGCCGAGGGGGCGGTGGTGCAGGACGAGGAGACCCCCTCGGCCGACGACGAGCCGCAGCTCCACCACGACATCAGGCTCGTCGGCGTCGTGGGCACCGGCACGATGGCCTCCGGCATCGTGGAGGTCTTCGCCAAGGCCGGGTACGACGTCCGCTACGTCGGGCGCAGCGAGGACAAGGTCGCCGGCGTGCGAGCCGGCATCGCCACGTCGCTCGACAAGGCGATCGCCAAGGGACGGCTCGACGAGGCGGCGAAGGAACAGGTGCTCGGCCGGCTCACGGGTACGACGTCGCGGGAGGACCTAGCCGACGTCGACCTGGTGGTCGAGGCGATCGCGGAGGACCTGGCCCTGAAGACGGAGCTCTTCGCCGACCTCGACCGGATCTGCCACGGCGGGAACGGCGGGACGGGCGCGATCCTGGCCACCACGACGTCGTCCCTGCCTGTCACCGACTGCGCCGGCGCCACCTCGCGCCCCGAGGCGGTGATCGGAATGCACTTCTTCAACCCCGCCCCTGTGATGAAGCTGGTCGAGGTGGTCACCACCGAGCTCACCTCGCCGGGCGTCGACGAGACCGTGCGGGCGCTCTGCGCGCGGATCGGCAAGGTGGCCGTCTCCTGCGGCGACCGCGCCGGCTTCATCGTCAACGCGCTGCTGTTCCCCTACCTCAACGACGCAGTCACCCTGCACGAGACCACCGGTCTCCCCCTGGAGACGATCGACGCGGCGATCCGGGAGCAGGCGTCGTACCCGATGGGGCCCTTCCAGCTGCTCGACGTGGTGGGCAACGACGTCTCGCTGGCGATCCAGCAGGAGCTGTTCGAGGAGTTCAAGCAGCCCGGCCTCGCACCGGCCCCGCTGCTCCAGCAGGTCGTCGCCGAGGGCCGCCTTGGGCGCAAGACCGGCAAGGGGTTCCACGACTACAGCTGAGGTCGCCCGGGCACCGAGCCGGGAGGGCGGGGGCGTCGCCTGCGTGCGATCATGCGATGCATGACCAACGCAGACAGCGCCCCTGAGTCGTCACCAGGGTCGGGAGGACACGAGTTCCGCACCATCGGTGTGGTCGGCCTGGGCACGATGGGCGCCGGCATCGTCGAGGTCTTCGCGCGCAACGGCTTCACCGTCGTCGGCGTGGAGCGCAACGACGAGTCCCTCGAGCGGGGCCGCCAGCACCTCGAGCACTCCACGGGTCGCGCCGTGGCGCGCGGCAAGCTCACCGAGGAGGAGCAGCGGGCGATCTTCGACCGGATCACGTTCAGCACCGCGCTGAAGGACCTGGCCGACGCGGACCTCGTGGTGGAGGCGATCACCGAGCAGCTGTCGACCAAGAAGGAGCTGTTCGCCCAGCTCGACGACATCGTGTCGCCGGAGGCGATCCTGGCGACCAACACGTCGTCGTTGTCGGTGACGGAGATCAGCACCGCGAACGGCCGCCCCGGCCGCGTCGTGGGCATCCACTTCTTCAACCCCGCTCCCGTGCAGGACCTGGTCGAGGTGGTCCGCACGGTGGTGACCGAGCCGGACGTGCTCGACCAGGTGACGGCGCTGGTGCAGCGAGTGGGCAAGACTCCGGTGGTGTGCGGTGACAAGGCCGGCTTCATCGCCAACACGCTGCTCTTCGGCTACCTCAACCACGCCGCCTCGATGTACGAGGGGCACTACGCCTCGCGCGAGGACATCGACGCGGCGATGAGGCTGGGCTGCGGCTACCCGATGGGTCCGCTGGCGCTCCTCGACCTGATCGGCCTGGACACCGCCTACGAGATCCTCGAGACGATGTACCACCAGGGTCGCGACCGGCTGCACGCCCCGACGCCGATCCTCAAGCAGATGGTGACCGCGGGGCTCCTCGGCCGCAAGACGGGCAAGGGGTTCTACACCTACGAGGACGTCGACAGCTCGAAGGTGGTGCCGGACGACCGGACCCCGTCCGCCGACGACCAGCCGCAGCTCCGCCACGACGTCAGGCTCGTCGGGGTCGTGGGCACGGGCACCATGGCCACCGGCATCGTCGAGGTCTTCGCCAAGGCGGGGTACGACGTCCTCTACGTCGGCCGCTCGGAGGGCAAGGTCGACGCCGTCCGAGCGACCATCGAGAAGTCCCTCGACAAGGCGATCCAGCGCGGCAAGCTCGAGGAGGACGCGAAGGCGGAGGTGCTCGGCCGGCTCACGGGTTCCACCAACCTGGACGACCTTGCCGCCGTCGACGTCGTCGTCGAGGCGGTCGCGGAGGACCTGAAGGTCAAGCGGACCCTGTTCGAGAACCTCGACGAGATCTGCAAGCCGGGCGCCGTCCTGGCGACCACGACGTCGTCGCTGCCCGTGATCGAGATGGCGCAGGCGACCCAGCGGCCCCAGGACGTCGTCGGCATGCACTTCTTCAACCCCGCGCCGATCATGAAGCTGGTCGAGGTCGTCTCGACCGTGACCACGGGCGAGGACGTGGCCGAGACGACCCGGGCACTGTGCCTCGCGGTGGGCAAGCACCCGGTGTCCTGCGGGGACCGGGCCGGGTTCATCGTCAACGCCCTGCTGTTCCCCTACCTCAACGACGCGATCAAGATGCTCGAGGCGCACTACGCGACCGCTGACGACATCGACACCGCGATGAAGAACGGCTGCGCGCTGCCGATGGGTCCCTTCGAGCTGCTCGACGTGGTCGGCAACGACGTCTCCCTGGCGATCCAGAGGGAGCTCTACCTTGAGTTCCGCGAGCCGGGCTTCGCCCCGGCGCCGTTGCTGGAGCACCTGGTCACCGCCGGCTACCTCGGCCGAAAGACCAAGCGCGGCTTCCGCGACTACTCGCACTGACCGACGGGTCTCGCGCGGTGGCGTGACGCCGGACTCGATCGGGGCAGCGGAGCCTAGACCTGGCGCCAGCTCGGGTCGGCCTTGTCGTGCCCGTGCGCGGCCATCAGCATCAGCCCGCCGTCCACGGTGAACGACGCGCCGGTGACGTAGGTGGAGCGCGGAGAGGCCAGGAAGCCCACGACCGAGGCGACCTCGTTGACGTGACCCGGACGTCCGACCGGGTTGCCGGGCCGGTCGTGGGCGTAGGCCCGCGACTCGTCCTGGCCGGTCATCTCGGTGGCGATCTCGCCGGGCGCCACCGCGTTGACCGTGATCCCGTGCTGCGCCAGCTCGAGGGCCAGCACCTTGGTGAGCATGCCGAGGCCCGCCTTAGCTGCGCAGTAGGCGGCTGCGCCGAGTCGGGGCACGTGCTCGTGGACGCTGGTGATGTTGATGATCCGGCCACCCCGCCCGCCCTGGATCATCCGGCGGGCCGCGTGCTGGCAGCACAGGAACGGGCCGTCGAGGTCGGTCGCCAGCACCTGCCGCCAGGTGGTGAGGTCGGTGTCGACGGCCACGCTGCGGTGTCCGGTCCCGGCGTCGTTGACCAGCACGCCGAGACCGCCAAGCTGCTCGGCCAGCTTGTCGACGACCTCGCCGGCGTCGTCCCGCGCGGCGTCGAACGGCTCGACGAAGCAGCGCTGACCACGGTCGGTGATCTCGCGGACGGTGTCCTCGGCCCGGGCGACGTCCTCGTGCAGGGTCATGCCGATGTCGAAGCCCTCGGTCGCGAGCAGCTTGGCGGTGGCCTGGCCGATGCCGGAGTCGGCGCCCGTGACGATCGCCAGGCGGGGGAAGTGGGCGACGACGTCCTCGGTGTCGGGGTTGGTCGCGGATGTGCTCATGGGCCGACGTACCCACGCCCGTGACGGACAATCGGTTTCGACCCGGCGCCTATCCTTGCGCCATGGATGGTGTCGTCTTCCTCCTCGTCATGGCCGTCGGCGCCGTCGTGGTCTGGCAGGTCGTGAAGGCCAGCAAGCGCAAGGAGCTGGAGCGCAAGCGGGCCGAGCTCGAGCCGGTCAAGAAGCTCGCCTTCGAGGACGTCACCTCCATGGGCGAGGAGCTGCGCACGCTCGACTCCGACCTGCTCCTGCACGACCTCGACGCCGGTGCGCGCGCCGACTACCAGCGGGCGCTCGACGCGTACGAGTCAGCCAAGGCGGCCGCCGACGCGATGGCCGAGCCGGAGGACGTCAAGCACGTGACGGAGATCCTCGAGGACGGCCGCTACGCGATGGCGTGCGTCCGGGCACGCGTCTCGGGGGCGCCGCTGCCCACCCGCCGTCCGCCGTGCTTCTTCGATCCTCGCCACGGCATGTCGACGACCGACGTCTCCTACGCCCCTCCGGGCGGGGTGCCGCGCGAGGTGCCGGCCTGCGCGCTCGACGCCGAGCGGGTCCGGGCCGGCGCGGAGCCGGACGTCCGCAAGGTGATGGTCGGCTCGCGACGGGTGCCCTACTGGCAGGGCGGTCGCGCCTACCAGCCCTACGCCGCGGGCTACTTCGGTGCCTTCAGCCCGATGGACTGGATGTTCATGGGCCTCCTCTTCGGCGGCGGCTTCGACGGCATCGGCGAGGGCATCGCGGCGATCGGCGAAGGGCTGGGCGACGGCATCGGCTCGATCGGCGAGGGCCTCGGTGACATGTTCGGTGGCATCGGGGATTTGTTCGATTTCTGAGCGCCTGCACACCACGTCGATGGGCGACCACGGGTCGCCCATCGTGTTCTGCCACGGCCTCTTCGGCCAGGGCCGCAACTGGACGCAGATCGGCAAGGCGCTGGCCGCCGACCACCGCGTGCGACTCGTGGACATGCCGCACCACGGCAGCTCGCCGTGGAGCGAGGAATTCGGCTACGTGGCCATGGCCGACCAGGTGGCTGCGCTGCTGGACCGTGACGACCCCGTGACCCTCGTCGGGCACTCGATGGGCGGCAAGGCCGCGATGGTCCTGGCCCTGCGCCACCCCGAGCTGGTCGCCCGGCTCTGCGTGGTGGACATCTCGCCGGTCGCGCAGCCGGCCAGCGAGGAGTTCGCCGGCTACATCGCCGCGATGCAGCAGCTCGACCTGTCGGCGCTGGAGCGCCGCAGCGACGCCGACGAGGCGCTCACGCCGGCCGTGCCCAACCGGACGGTGCGCAGCTTCCTGCTGCAGAACCTGCGCCGTGAGGACGACGGCTGGCGCTGGCTGCTCAACCTCGACCTGCTCGGTGCCGAGCTCACGACGCTGGGCGGCTGGCCGGAGGACGAGCTGGCCGGCGTCCCGCCCTACGACGGCCCGGTGCTCTGGATCGGCGGGGCGAACTCTCCCTACGTCCGCGACGAGTACGCCGGGGCGATGGACCGCTGGTTCCCCCGCAACCGGCGCGTGACCGTCAAGGATGCCGGCCACTGGGTGCACTCAGAGCAGCCGAAGGTGTTCGTCGAGGTGCTCCGCCGCTTCGTGGAGGCCGGTCAGGCCTGACGACGCCGATAGGCGGCGACCGCCGCACGGTTGCTGCACGCGGTGCTGCAGAACATCTTCGAGCGGTTCCGCGACAGGTCCAGGACGACGCCGTCACAGTCCTCGTCGGCGCACACGGAGAGGCGGGAGAGCTCGCCGGCGCGCACCACGTCGACCATCGCCATCGCGGTCTCCACGCCTATCCGCGTCGGCAGCGGGGCGTCGTCGGAGACGGCGTGGACGTGCCAGCCGAGGTCGTCGTGGCGGACGACGCGCGGAGTGGCGCGGTGGCGGGCGAGGAGCGCGTTCACCTGCGCGACGACGTCGTCCTCCTCGGCCGTCAGCAGCGCACGGAGCGCGGGACGCAGGGCCCGCACGGCCTGGAGCTCGGCGCGGGTGCGCTCGTGCCGGCCCGTGTAGCCGAACTCGCGGAAGAACGCGTCCAGGTCGGCCACCGTGGTCAACGAGTCGGGTGGCCCGGCGGAGCGGACGAGCGCGGCGGCCGACAGCAGAGCTGTCTCCGTGTCATCTGCGAAAACCACATTGACATGTTACAGCTCTGCTCCGTACCGTCATGTGCCATGGCCACTTTCGCCGATGACATCCGGCCCACGCCGGCGCCGCTGCCGACGGTGGACCGGGTGCTCGGCGGCTTGGGCTTCGCGGTGCTGTCGGCGGCGTCGTTCGGCCTCTCCGGCGCGCTCGGCAAGGGGCTGATGGGCGCCGGGTGGACCGCTGGCTCGGTCGTGCTGGTCCGCATCGCGGTGGGCGGCCTCGTGCTCGCCGTCCCGGCGGCGCTCGCGCTCCGGGGGCGGTGGGGCCTGGTCCGCCGCAACGCCGGCCTGCTGCTGGCCTACGGCGCCGTGGTCGTGGCCGGTTGCCAGCTCGCCTACTTCAGCGCGATCGAGCACCTGCAGGTGGGCGTCGCCCTGCTCATCGAGTACACGGCCCCGGTCGCGGTGGTCCTCTGGCTCTGGGCCCGGCACGGGCACCGACCCGGTCGGCTGACCGTGCTGGGGGCGATCGTGTGCGCTGCCGGGCTGCTCCTGGTGCTCGACGTGGTGTCCGGGGCGCGGCTCAGCGTCCTCGGCGTCGGCTGGGCGCTGCTGGCCATGCTCGGCGCCGCGACGTACTTCGTGCTCTCCGCCGACGAGGACAACGGGCTGCCCCCGGTCGCCCTCGCCGGGGGAGGTATGGTCGTCGGCGGCGCCCTGCTGGCGCTCAGTGGTTTGCTCGGCCTGGTCCCGATGCGGTTCGGCACGGCGGCCGCGTCGTACGGCGGGCTGCACGTGGCCTGGTGGGTGCCGCTGGTCCTCCTCGGCGTGGTCACCGCGGCCGTCGCCTACTGGTCCGGCATCGCCGCGTCGCGCCGGCTCGGCTCCCGACTGGCCTCCTTCGTGGCGCTCACCGAGGTGCTCGCCGCGCTGCTCTTCGCGTGGGCGCTCCTCGGTGAGCTGCCCCGGCCGGTGCAGTTCCTCGGCGGCGCGCTGATCCTGGCCGGGGTCGTCGTGGTGAAGCTGGGAGAGCGGGACACCGCTCCCGCCGCCGGGCCGATCCAGGGACTCGCCGCTCCGGTCAGCGGACATCCTGGCGCTTGACGAAGACCTCACGCACGAGCAGCAGGATCGCGGCAGCCGTCGGGATCGCCAGCAGGGCGCCCACCACACCGAGCAGGCCCGCACCGATCAGGGCGGCGATCACGGTGACGGCCCCGGGGATGTCCACCGAGCGGGACATCACCCGCGGGTAGATCAGGTAGTTCTCCACCTGCTGGTAGATGACGTAGAAGATCACACAGGCGATGCCCACCTGCGGGTCGGTCGCGAACCCGATGGCGCAGACGATGATCGCGCCGAGCGTGGCGCCGATCATCGGGATCACGTCCAGCAGCGCCACCACGATGGCCAGCGCCACGGCGTACTCGCCGAGGCCGGCGATCCAGAGGAACACCAGCGAGCTGATGCCGGCGCACATGGCGACGATGAAGGCGCCGGAGACGTAGCCGCCGATGTTGCGCAGGATCTGGTCGCCCAGCTTGCTGACCCGCGGACGGCGGGAGGCGGGCGCCAACTGGTACATCGCCTTCTTGATCGTCGGCAGGGAGGCGAGGAAGTACAGCGTCAGGACGATGATCACGAAGGCGTTGAACAGCCCCGAGAGCACCGCCAGGCCGACGTTGAGCGCACCGCCGAAGACCTGCTTGGCGAGGTCGCCGGAGGCGATGTAGTCCTTCACCTTGTCGATCAGGTCGTACTGCTCGTTGAGATCCTGGATCTGCTTGTTGTGGGCCAGCTCGTCGAGCCAGCCGGGCGCGTTCTCGGTGATCCTGGTCACCTGGTCACTGACGATCGGGGCGATGGCCACCACGAACAGCGCCAGCGCGACGAGGACCAGCACGATCACCGAGAGCACCGCCAGCGGCCTGCTCAGGCCGCGCCGGATCAGGAACTCCACCATCGGGTTGAGCCCGACGGCCAGGAACATCGCGACCACGACCAGGATCAACGTGGGGCCGACGTCGAGGATGAGCCCGCCGAACCACACCGCCACCGCCACGCCCAGGCCGCCCAGGAGGCCGATGTAGAACGGCGAGTGCTTCAGCGGCGCGCCCAGCTCGCCGTACGGTGAGTCGTCGGGATCCTCCGCCCGGTCGGCCGCTGCCGCCTCAGCGGCGTTCTGCTCCGCCGCCTCGTCGAGCGCTTCCTCGGCATCGCCGTCGCTGTCGATCTCGTCCGTCTCGGTGGGGCCGGCGTCGTCGGTCACACGGGCGAACCTACTCCTCCTCGGCGCCGAAGCCGGACACCACGTCGCGCAGCGCACCGAGCTGGGCGACGATCGCGTCGCGGCGCTTGGTGACGCGATCGACCTCGGCGCGGATGGCGGCCAGCTCGCGCTCGGCGTCGGCGTGGCCGCTGCTGCGCAGGCTCTCGGCCTGCTTCTTCGCCGAGCTCACGATCTGCTCGGCCTCGCGGCGCGCCTTGGCCAGCAGGGTGTCGGCCTCGCCCTCGGCGGCCTCGCGGCGGGCGTCGGCCGCCGCGATCGCCTCGCGGGACCGCGCCTCGGCGGCGCTGGCCCGCGCCTCGGCCTCGCTGACCAGCCGCTGGGTCTCGGCCATCGAGCTGTCGTGGTGCTCGGCTGCCTCGCGAGCCAGGCGCTCCTTCTCCACGGCGAGGGTGCGCCGGGCCTCCTGGACCTCGCGGTCCGCGGCGGCGCGGAGCTGCTCCACCTCGCGTGCGGCACCGGTCCGCTGGGCGGTCACTTCCTGCTCGGCGACCAGGCGCAGCTGCTCGGCCTCGCTGCGAGCCGCCGCGAGCTGGTCCTCGGCGTCGGCCTGGGCCCGACGCCGGGCGGCGTCGATCTCGGCCATGGTGCGGGTGCGGTGGTCGTCGAGCTCCTTGAGCTGGACCACGCGCATGTCCTCGGCGTCGCTCTCCGCCTGCGCGCGGATCGCCGCTGCCTCGCGCTGCGCCTGCTCGCGCATCGACTCCGCCTGTGCCCGCGCCGTGTCGATCACCTCGTCGGCCTGCTCCTCGGCCAGGCGCAGCATCTCACTGGCCCTGCCGCCGAGCCCGGCGTACGACGGCCGCTCGTTCTCCTGCAGCTGCTCGCGGAGCCGGGCGATCTCCGCCTCCTGCGACCGCAGCTTCTGCTGGGCCTCGGTCAGGCTGGCGGTGAGGCCGGCCCGCTCGGCGCCGACGGTGCGCAGGTGCCGGTCCACGGCCTCCTTGTCGTAGCCACCGCGCCGCACGACCGGGAGGTTCACCGGGGTGCTGGGGGCGGCGCCGGGCCTGGCCGGCGGGCGAGCCGGCTGCTGCTGCCCCGACTGGCTGCGGGACGGTTCCTGGGCCTGCGCCGGCGGCTGCTTCTCAGGCGACGGAGTCTGCTCGCCCTGCACCCGGGGGATCACCTGGGTCGGCTCGTCGGCGCCGTCCGGTGCCTCCTGGGGTTCCTCGTCGAAGATGGACAGGCCACGGCGTTCCGTCATTTTCCCTCGCTCCCGAAGATGCGTGCAGCGGATGCCGCCAGTATGGCAGCCGGGACGGAACTCAGAGACCGCGGAAACGGTTGATCGCGTCGAGATGTTGCTCGCGCATCTCCTGGTCCAGCACGCCCTGGCCCTCCTCCGGAGCCAGGCACAGCACGCCGACCTTGCCCTGGTGCAGGTTCTGGTGCACGTCGAGGGTGGCCTGGCCGACCTCGTCGAGGGTGTAGGTGCGCGAGAGCGTCGGGTGGATCATGCCCTTGGCGATCAGCCGGTTGGCCTCCCACGACTCGCGGTAGTTCGCGAAGTGGCTGGAGATGATCCGCTTGAGGTTCATCCAGAGGTACCGGTTGTCGTACTCGTGCATGTAGCCCGAGGTGGACGCGCACGTGGTGATGGTGCCGCCCTTGCGGGTCACGTACACGCTCGCCCCGAAGGTCTCGCGGCCGGGGTGCTCGAAGACGATGTCGATGTCCTCACCGCCGGTGAGCTCCCGGATCTTCGCCCCGAAGCGCTTCCACTCCCTGGGGTTCTGGCTGGTGCCGTCCTCGTTCCAGAAGTGGTAGTCCTCCTCGCGGCGGTTGATCACCAGCTCGGCGCCCATGCTGCGGACGATGTCGGCCTTCTCCTCGCTGGAGACGACGCAGATCGGGGTGGCGCCGCCGTTGAGGGCGTACTGCGTCGCGAAGCCGCCGAGACCGCCGGAGGCACCCCAGATGAGGACGTTGTCGCCCTGCTTCATGTCGCCGCCGTTCTTGCTGACCAGCTGGCGGTAGGCGGTGCAGTTGACCAGGCCGGGGGAGGCGGCCTCCTCCCAGGTCAGGTGCTCGGGCTTGGGCATCAGCTGGTTGGCCTTGACCAGGGCGACGTCGGCAAGGCCGCCGAAGTTGGTCTCGAAGCCCCAGATGCGCTGCTCGGGGTCCAGCATCGTGTCGTCGTGGCCGTCGGGCGCCTCGAGCTCGACGGAGAGGCAGTGCGCGACCACCCGGTCGCCGGGCTTCCAGTTGTGCACGCCGATCCCGGTCTTCAGCACCACGCCGGACAGGTCCGAGCCCACCACGTGGTAGGGCAGGTCGTGCCGCTTGCCCAGCGGCGAGACCCGGCCGTAGCGCTCGAGGAAGCCGAAGGTCGAGACCGGCTCGAAGATCGAGGTCCAGACGGTGTTGTAGTTGATCGCGGAGGCCATCACGGCCACCAGGGCCTCGCCG
>DASSOK010000061.1:0-11923 GCA_035700665.1 Marmoricola sp. | reverse complement strand
GGGCCTCGTCAACGTCTTCACTCACGACATCGACGAGGCACTGCGCTTCTATCAAGGGGTGCTGAACCTTTCGGAGTCGTTCCGAACGCCACGGGAGGGGACGCCCGAGCACGTCGAGATGACCGCGGGCGGCTTCGTCCTTGCCCTCAGCACCGCCGAAGCGGCACAACGCGTGCACGGGCTGGCCGCCGAGCCGGGACGGCCCGCGATGTCGCTGGTCTTCTGGGTCGACGACGTCGACGCCGTCTTCGACGCCGCTGTGGCAGCCGGTGCGGCCGCGGTGACGCGTCCGCATGACGCCGGCAACGACAACCGCAACGCTGTCGTCCGCGGTCCCGACGGCACGCTCGTCGAGCTGGTTGCCAAGCGAGCGTGAGAGCGGCTGCCCCGGTGCATCGCGACGAGCCGCGGAGGGCGCCCGATGAGTTCACCGTCGTCACGCTCTGCGGCTCCATGCGCTTTCGCCAGGAGTTCGAGCGTCTCGACGGTGAGCTGACGCTGGCCGGGCACGTGGTGCTGGCACCGGCCGCGCTGGACCCGTGCACCCAACTCACCGAAGAGGACCGCGCGCGGCTCGGCCGGATCCACCTGCAGAAGGTCGCGATGGCCGACGCGGTTCTCGTCGTCAACGTGGGCGGCTACGTCGGGGAGAGCACCCGGCGCGAGATCGACCATGCGCGCTCGCGCGGGATCCGGGTGGACTTCCTGGAGCCGCACGGCAACGATCGGCCCGCCGACGCCTGACAGCGCACCTCGGCAGTACCCGCCGAACGGCCCTCGACGGCTCCCGCTGTCGGCGCACCACCGACCTCAGCGGTTGTCCCCCGAGCCGCCGAGGACGGCACGCCGCTGCCGGTCCGCGAGCTTGTCCACGTTCCGCCGGGCGACGTCGTCGAGCGAGAGTCCCAGGAAGTTGGCCAGGACCGCGGTGTACCAGAGAACGTCTCCGAGCTCGGCGGCCATGTCGTCGCGGTCGAGCCGGGCGAGGTCGCCGTTCTTGTCGCGAACCAGTTTCTTGACCTTCTCGGCGATCTCGCCGGCCTCGCCGACCAGCCCCAGGACCAGGTGCATGAACTCGTCCGGTGCGCTCTCGTCGCGGGCGGTGCGCATCGCGGCGCGCTGGTAGTCGTCGCACTCCATGGCCGTCACGGTAGCGACCATGCCCAGGTTGACCCGGCTGGGCCATCCGTCGTCGGCGGCCAGGGCGTAGCGTCGGGGACGGGCCGCGCGCTGCGTCTCGCCCCCGAGAACCTGCCAGGCGGACCTGCCCTTGGACCAGACCATGGCCACTCACCTCTTCGATGTCGCGATCGCCGGCGGCGGCCTTGCCGGGTCAGCCCTGGCCGGCGTACTGGCGAAATCGGGGCTGGGGGTGGTCGTCGTCGAGAAGGAGTCCAGGTTCCGGGACCGGATTCGCGGTGAGCTGACCTGGCCCTGGGGCCACCACGAGGCGCTTCGGGCGGGGCTCGCAGAGCCGCTCGTGGACGCCGGGGTCGTACCCCTGCCCGTGCTGGACTTCTATCAGGACCGGCACCGGGTCGACGCCCAGCGCTGGGCCGATATCGCCGTCGACGCCCTGCCCGCCGTCGGCTTCTCGCACCCGCACCTGCAGGAGGTGGTCCTGACCTGGGCCGAGGCGCAGGGTGCCACCGTGCTCCGCCCGGCGAAGGTAGCCGGCGTGCGCGACGGCCCGAGCGACAGTGACTGCGTCATCATGTCGGTCCTGGTAGACGGCCGTCTGACCGAGCTGGACGCGAGGCTGGCGGTAGGCGCCGACGGCAAGACGTCGAGCGCGCGCCGGTGGCTGGGTGCGGAGACCGTCACCGACCCCGAGCACCACCGGTTCGGCGGGCTGCTGGTGTCCGGCGTGCGGTGGGACGACACGTTCGGTTGGGCCACGACGCCGGCGTCCGCTGTGGGCTGGTTCGCCACGACCACCGACTCGTGCCGTCTCTATCTCCGGCTGACTGCCGACCGCGTCCGGGAGGCGGGCGTGGGCCGGGCGGCCGACGCGTTCATCACCGTTGCGGCCGGCTCCATTCCGGAGGGCACCCTGGACGACGCCCGCCCGGCGGGGCCGCTGGGCTTCTTCTCCAACAGCTGCGCGTGGCCTGACCGGATCGCCGGCGGGCACACTGTGTTGATCGGGGACGCCGCCGGCTCCCTCGACCCGACGCAGGGGCTGGGGACCTCCATGCTCTTCCGGGACGTGCGTGCCTTGAGCGAGCTGCTCCTGGCCGACCGTGACTGGCAGCGCGCGACGACCGAGTTCGAACGGCAACGGCGCGCCTACTTCCGCGTGCTCCGCGCCTACGACCGCTGGTGCGCCCTGCTGGACGCTGAGGAGGGGCCGGAGGCCGACCGGCGCCGGCAGCACAACGCCGCCGCCCGCGACGCCGACCCGACGCTTGGCGGATTCGCCATGCTCGAGGCCCGGGGGCCGGACGGGCTGGTTCCGGACGAAGCAGCGCGTCGCAGGTTCTTCGGCGAACAAGCGTGAGCGCCCAATCTCGCCGGGCCGGTGTCACGTACCACCCCCATGACACTTCGTGCACTGACCGCGGCCGGGGTGCTCGTCTCCGGCCTGGTCCACCTCTACTTGTGGGTCGACGGGTTCCGGGACGTCTCGGTCGTCGGGCCGCTCTTCCTGCTCAATGCCGTCGCCGGTGTGGTGCTCGCGATCGCGGTGATGACCTGGCGGCACTGGATCCCGCTGTTCGTGGCGGCGGGTTTCGGTGCCAGCACGCTCGGCGCCTTCGTGATCTCCGCGACCGTCGGCCTGTTCGGGGTCCAGGAGGTCTTCTGGGGCACCTGGCAGGTGATCGCCGCGGTGGCCGAGATCGTCGCCGTCGTAGCCGGTCTCGCCGCCCTGTGGCAGGAGAACCCGGCCCTGCAGCAGCGGTTGCACCGCAGCCAGCCGTCCCACCTGCGGGCCCACCCGCGCTGACCCTGGCCCTGCGCTCGCCGGCCAGCGCGGTCAGCCGTCCACCCACCCGCTGCCGAGGTGGACGGCGGCCGTGCTCCCCCCGGTCAGCTCGGCCAGCAGGCCGGACAGCCGGTCCGGGCCAGCGGGCAAGGACACGTGGAGCGTGACCTCCGCGGCGTAGTCGGACCCGAGCACGTGCACCCCGTGCGCGCGCAGGTCGTTCTCCAGCCTGCCCGCCTCGGCATGCCCGACAGTGATCGCGAAGCGGTCCTCGAGCCGGCGGGACAGGGTGCCGGCGTCCTCGAGCGCGGCACGCACCGCGTCCGAGTAGGCCCGGACCAGCCCTCCCGCGCCGAGCAGCGTCCCGCCGAAGTAGCGCGTCACCACCGCGACCACGTCGCTCACCTCGTGACCGCGCAGCACCTCCAGCATCGGGGCGCCCGCCGTACCCGAGGGCTCGCCGTCGTCGCTGGAGCGCTGTAGCGCGGCGTCCGGCCCCAGCACGAAGGCGGAGCAGTGGTGCCGCGCGTCCCACCGCTCCCGGCGGATCCGCTCGACCACCTGGCGGGCCTGTTCCTCGTCCGCGACGCGCTCGACGTGCCCGAGGAAGCGGGAACGCTTCACCTCGATCTCGGCGTCACCGGGGCGGGCCACGGTGAGGTACGTCGACGTGGTCACCACAGCTCGCCCACCACGTCGGCCCCGAGCTTCACGATGAACGCGCCGACCACGACGATGAACAGCACCCGGACGAAGCCTGCACCACGCGCGACCGCGACCCTCGCCCCCAGGTAGCCGCCGAGCAGGTTGCAGGCGCCCATCACCAGACCCACGCGCCACATCACGGCGCCCTGCGGGATGAACACCGCCAATGCCGCGACGTTAGTCGCCCAGTTCGCCATCCGCGCCTTCGCAGACGCCTCCAGGAAGTTGTATCCGATCAGTCCCACCAGGGCGAACACCAGGAACGAGCCGGTGCCCGGCCCGAGCGCTCCGTCGTAGAAGCCGACCACCAGCCCGGCGAGCATCGCGGCCACCAGGTGCTGGTGCCCGGCGAAGCGCAGGTCGGTGACCCGACCGATCCGCGGTTTGGCCACGACGTAGGCACCGACCACGATCAGCACCACCAGGATGATCGGGGTGAACGCCGCTTTGGGGATGTGCGAGGCGACGAAGGCCCCGCCGACCGACCCGGTGAACGCCGCCGCCATCAGCGGGAACGCGGTGCGCAGGTCCGGTCGGACGCGACGGTAGTAGGTCAGCGAGCTGACCGTCGTCCCGCATATGGAGGCGATCTTGTTCGTGGCCAGGATCTGCACCGGCGCGGCCCCCGGGAGCCCGAGGACGAGCGCGGGCAGCTGCACCAGTCCCCCACCGCCCACCACGGCGTCGATGGCCCCGGCTCCGAAAGCCGCCAGCGCGAGCAGCACGAAGGTCAAGGAGGAGGGGTCGTCCACGGCGGCCACCCTAGCCGTGCGCCGGAGTGGGGGATCTCGACAGGCTCGATCACCCGGCCAGCGTCCACGCTGCGAGCAGCGCGATGACCGCGGCGGACACCAGCGTGGAGATCAACCGTCCGCGCCGGCCGGTGAGCAGCCGGCCCAGCAGCGACCCTCCGGTCGCGAGCAACAGCTGCCAGCTCGCCGAGGCGAGCAGCGCCCCCAGCACGAAGCCGGCCCGTTCGGACGGCGCCTCGAACACCGAGCCCTCCGCCCCCAGCACGAGCGCGGCGAAGTAGACGACCGTCGTCGGGTTGAGCAGGGTGGCGCCCAGCAGTACGGCGTACGCCCGCGCGGGGCCTGGTCCGGCCGGGACGCCGCGAAAGCGCGCGGTTCGCGACGAGCGGTACTCCGTGACCGCCACCACCGCGGTCCACGCCGCGAGCAGGAGCAGCACGAGCCCGGCCACCACGGAGAACGCGGGCGCCAGCGTGCCGACCACCCGGGAGATCCAGGCACCGCCGAGAACGGCCAGTGTCGCGTAGATCCCGTCCGCGCTCGCCACACCGAGCGCCGCCGCCGCACCGACCGCGAGCCCCCGCCGCGCGGAGAGGGCGACCAGGTAGGCGCCCACCGCGCCAACGGGGATCGCGATGCCGTAGCCGGCGACGGCTCCGGCGCCGAGGGCGGGCCAGAAGCCCGCGCCCGGGATCACTTCACGAAGCCCTCACTGGTCAGCCAGTCGAAGGCCACCTCGGCGGGGCGCTGACCGTCGACGTCGATGCGCGCGTTGAGCTCGATGAGCGTGTCGTCGGTGAGCTTGGCGGCCACCGGGTTGAACAGGTCACGAAGGTCGGGGTACTGCTCGAGGACCTCCTGGCGGATCACCGGGCACACGTTGTAGGCGGGGAAGAAGTTCTTGTCGTCCTCGAGGACCTTCAGGTCCAGTGCCTTGATCCGGCCGTCGGTGGTGAAGATCTCGCCGAAGTTGCACACGCCCTGGTCGGTTGCAGCGTAGATCGCACCGGTGTTGAGCGTCTTGACGTTGTCGCGCGGCACGTCCTTGCCCAGGGTCATGCCGTAGGCCTTCAGCATCGGCTGGAAGCCGTCGTTGCGGTTGGCGAACTCGCTCTCCACGCAGAAGGTCCGCTGCTCGACCGGCAACTCGGCGATGTCGGACAGCGTGCTGACGCCGAGCTTCTTCGCCGTCTCGACCGGCGTGGCGAAGCCGTAGGTGTTGTTCATCGGAGCCGGGGGCAGCCACACCAGGCCGTTCTCGCGCAGGTCCTCCTGCTTGACCGCCTGGTACTGCTTCTGCTCGTCGGGGATGCCGTTCTCATGCCCGAGGTAGGAGATCCACGCGGTGCCGGTGTACTCCCACTCCATGTCGACCTGGCCCTCGAGCTGGGCGGCGCGGGCGCTGGCGCTGCCGGGGATGTTGGTGAAGTCCTTCACGTCGGCGCCGGCCGACTTGAGCAGGATCACCGCGATCTTGCCCAGCAGCAGCTGCTCGGTGAAATTCTTCGAGCCGACGGAGAGGTCGGCTCCGTCGAGCTCGACGCCTGCGACCGGCCCGGCAAGGCTGCCGCTGGGGGCGTAACCGCCCGCGGTGCCGAGGCCGCACCCGGACAGGACGGCGAGGCCGAGCAGTGCCGCGAGCGCGGCGAGTGCGCGTCGCACGGTCACACTCCCTTCGGTCGGACATAGGTCTCGAGGACCCGGCCGGCCCAGTCCACGAGCAGTGCGAGCAGCGCGACGAGCAGGGCTCCGCTGACCATCACCGGGTAGCGGAACAGGTTGATGCCGGTGACGATCAGCGCGCCCAGCCCGCCGGCGTTGATGAACGTCGCCAGGCTGGCGGTGCCGACCAGCAGCACCAGGGCGGTGCGCACGCCGGAGAGGATGACGGGGACGGCGAGCGGCAGCTCGATGCGGAACAGCACCGCCATCGCCGACATCCCCACTCCGCGACCGGCCTCGACCAGGGTCGGGTCGACGCCGTCGAGACCCACGATGGTGTTGCGGAGCACCGGAAGGATCGCGTAGAGGGTCAGGGCGAGCACGGCGGTCCAGAAGCCGAACGAGAGCCACATCGCGAGGAGCACGATCAGGCCGACTGCCGGGGCTGCCTGGCCGCCGTTGGCGACACCCACCGCGAGCGGGGCGAAGCGGCGCAACCGCGGCCGGGTCATCGCCACGCCCAACGGAATCGCGACGACGAGCACGAAGAACGTCGAGGTGATGGTGAGCAGCACGTGCTCCCAGGCCAGGCGCCCCACCACGACCCAGTCCAGCTGCCGCTGCTCGATCGAGTCCAGCTCGGCGGTGAAGCGCCAGATCACCCAGGCCCCGAACACCACCAGCAGCAGCGCCGGCATCGCCAGCAGCAGGGGGCGGTTCTCACCCGCGACCGTCGTGGCGGTCTCGTCGGCGCTCCGCTCGGCCGGTCGCTCCGCGGCGCGCTCGGTCATGCCGGGTCCCCGGCCGGGGCGCCCTCGGCTGACGCGGCGTGCTGCTCCTCGGCGGCGCGGATGAAGTCGGTAACGGCGTCGAAGTTGATCACGCCGAGGTACTCGTCGCGCCGCCCGGTGACCACCGCTGCTCCGTGGCTGGAGGAGAGCATGGTGTCCAGGGCGTCGTTGAGCGTCGCCCGCCGGTCGAGCGTGACCATGTCCTCGGGGTTGAACCCGGGCACCGTCTGGTGGCCGTTCAGCTCGCGCAGCCACAACCACTCGCACGGCCGGTTGCGCTGGTCGAGCACCACCACCGACGAGTCGCCGTTGCCACGGGCCCGCTCGACGACCTCCCGGACCGGCTCGCCCACCGTCGCGGTGGATGTCGAGGCGAGCTCGACGTCGCTGACGCGGTTCAGCGACAGCTGCTTGAGCGTGGAGCCGGCTCCGACGAAGTCCTCGACGAAGGGGCTGGCCGGGGCGGCGAGCACCGCCTCGGGAGTGTCGTACTGGGCGACCTTGCCACCCTCCTGGAGGATCACGATCCGGTCGCCGAGCTTGACCGCCTCGTCGATGTCGTGGGTGACGCACACGATCGTCTTGTGCAGCTCGTCCTGGATGCTGAGCAGCTCGTCCTGGAGCCGCTGCCGGGTGATCGGGTCGACCGCACCGAACGGCTCGTCCATCAAGATCACCGGCGGGTCGGCGGCCAGACCCCGGGCCACCCCGACCCGCTGCTGCTGTCCACCGGACAGCTCGCGGGGATAGCGGTCGCGGTAGCGGGCCGGGTCGAGGCCGACCAGCTCGAGCAGTTCGTCGACCCGGGAGCTGATGCGGGTGCGGTCCCACCCGAGCAGCCCCGGGACGATGCCGATGTTGTCGGCGACGCTCATATGGGGGAAGAGGCTGCCGCCCTGGATCACGTAGCCGACGTGCCGGCGCAGCTGGTCGACGTTGCGCGAGCGGACGTCCTCGCCGCCGATGGAGATGGTGCCGGAGGTGGGCTCGATGAGCCGGTTGATCATCTTCAGCGACGTGGTCTTGCCGCAGCCGGAGGGCCCGACGAACATCACGATCTCGCCGGCCGGGATGTGCAAGGAGAGCCTGTCGACCGCGGGCGCCTTCTGGCCCGGGTACTGCTTGGTCACCTCGACCAGCTCGATCTCGGCGCCACTGGGCGCACTGTCGGACGCGGTGTCGGGGGCGACGTTGGGCGCGTTGGCGGTCATGTCAGACACGGATCCCCTTCGAGGTGGTCAGCCGCCCCATCAGCAGGAGCAGGGCGTCGAGGACGAGGGCCAGGATGACGATGCCGAGGGTGCCCACCAGCGCTTGGTTGACGGCGTTGGCACCACCGGTCTGGGCAAGCCCGGTGAAGATGTAGCTGCCGAGCCCGGGACCGAGGGCGTACGACGCGATCGCCGCGATGCCCATGGTCATCTGCGTCGAGATCCGCACCCCGGCCAGGATCACGGGCCAGGCCAGTGGCAGCTGGACCCGCAGCATCGTCCGGGCGGGACTCATCCCCATGCCGCGCGCGGACTCGAGCAGCGTGTCGTCGACGCCACGCAGTCCGACCACGGCGTTGCGCAGGATCGGCATCGTGGCGTAGAAGGCGACCGCGATGAAGGCCGTCGACGGGCCGATGCCGGCGATCGGCAGCAGCAGGCCGACGAGCGCCAGCGAGGGGATGGTCAGCCCGATCGCGCTGATCGCCGTCGCCACCGGTTCGAGCCGGCGCAGCCGGGTGACGAGGACGGCCACCGCCAGGGCGATGAGGAAGGCGACCAGCACGGCCTGGACCACCAGGTTGACGTGCTGGAACGCGTTGTAGGCGATGTCGGCGCGTCGTTCGACGATGAAGTCCCACACGGTGGCGGTCGTACCCTCCGGTCGATTGATCCTCGGGTTGAGCCCCTCACCCTAAACAGGTTGTACCCAGAAGCGCGAAGTTGTGACGATCGCGGCCTGTCACCGCGGATGGTCCGGAGGGTCGGCCGCGGTGGTCCGTCGGCCGCGCCGGGTCAGCTGCGAGCAAGGTGCGAGAGCAGGTCCTGGCGGGTGAGCACGCCGACCGGACGCCCGTCCTCCTGGACCAGAAGCGCATCGGCGCTCTCCAGCGCGGCGACCGCCTCGGAGACCGGCTCGTTGGAGCCGATCGTGGGCAGGGGGTCGCTCATGTGCTCCTCCACCGGGTCGGCCATCCGGGCCTGGCCGGCGTACAGCGCGTCGAGCAGCACCCGCTCCGACACCGACCCGGCCACCTCGGCGGCCATCAGCGGTGGCTCGGCCCGTACCACCGGCATCTGGGAGACGCCGTACTCCTGCAGGATGTGCACCGCCTCCGCGATGGTCTCGTTGGGGTGGGTGTGGACGAGGTCGGGCAGGTCGCCGCTCTTGCCGCGCAGCACCTGGCCCACGGTCTGCTCGTCGGTGGCCGGCAGGAAGCCGTACTGCCCCAGCCAGTCGTCGTTGAACACCTTGGTCAGGTAGCCGCGGCCCGAATCGGGCAGTAGCACCACGATCACGTAGCGGTCCGCATCCGGCTCGTGCTGCAGCTCGCGCGCCAGTCGGACCGCGGCGTCGGCGGCCATGCCGGAGGAGCCGCCCACGAGCAGGCCCTCCTCGCGGGCGAGACGCCGCGTCATCGCGAAGGAGTCCCCGTCGCTGACCTCGATCACCCGGTCGGCGACGGTGCGGTCGTAGGTCGTAGGCCAGAAGTCCTCGCCGACACCCTCGACCAGGTAGGGCCTCCCGGTGCCGCCGGAGTAGACCGAGCCGTGCGGATCGGCGCCCACCACCTGCACCGCTCCGTCGCTGCGCTCCTTGAGGTAGCGGCCGGTGCCGCTGATCGTGCCTCCCGTGCCGACGCCGGCGACGAAGTGCGTGATCCGCCCTCCGGTCTGCTCCCAGAGCTCCGGGCCGGTGCTCTCGTAGTGCGAGAGCGGGTTATTGGGGTTGGAGTACTGGTCTGGCTTCCAGGCTCCCTCGATCTCCTTCACCAGCCGGTCGGAGACGCTGTAGTAGGAGTCGGGATGGTCCGGAGCCACCGCGGTGGGGCACACCACGACCTCGGCGCCGTACGCCTTGAGCACGTTGCGCTTGTCCTCGCTGACCTTGTCCGGGCACACGAAGACGCAGTGGTAGCCCTTGGCCTGCGCGACCAGCGCGAGCCCGACTCCGGTGTTGCCCGACGTGGGTTCGACGATCGTGCCCCCCGGAGCGAGCAGCCCCTCCCGCTCGGCCGCCTCCACCATCCGCAGGGCGATCCGGTCCTTCACCGACCCGCCGGGGTTGAGGTACTCGACCTTCGCGAGCACGAGCGGACCGCGGTCGGGGTCGTCGAGGTCGGTCACGTGGTTGAGCCGCAGCAGCGGGGTGTTGCCGACCAGGTCCAGGAGGGAGTTCACGTAGTGCACACGGGCAGTCTAGGGCGCGTCCGTATCCTGGAACGCGTGGGGAAGGCAGCAGCGGCACGCAAGCTCGCGGCCGCCGCCGCGTTCGGTGGCGGCGGCGTCTCGCTGCTCGGGGGCTCGTTGTACGGCGTTCTGCGCGCCGAGGCGCTGCTGGCGCGACGCGCGATCGGCAACGCCGAGGGGGAGGCGCCCGACTGCAGCGGCTGGTACGGACGAGGTCGCCCCGGGCCGGCGATCACGATCGCCCTGCTGGGCGACTCCAGTGCCGCCGGCTACGGAGTCGAGACCGTCGATCAGACGCCCGGTGTGCAGCTCGCCTCCGGCGTGGTCGAGGCAGCGGACCGGCGCGTGTACCTGCGCTCGTTCGCGTTCGTAGGGGCGCAGAGCAGTGACCTGGACGGCCAGATCAGCGCCGCGCTGCCGATGGAGCCCGACGTGGCGGTGATCCTGATCGGCGCCAACGACGTCACGCACACCGTCCGCCCGTCCCAGTCCGTGCGACTCCTCGAGCAAGGCGTACGCCGCCTGCGGGCCGCGGGCGTCGAGGTCGTCGTCGGCACCTGCCCCGATCTGGGCACGGTCGAGCCGATCGCTCCCCCGCTGCGCCAGGTGGCCCGCGCCTGGAGTCGGCGCCTGGCCGCGGCCCAGACCATCTGCGTGGTGGAGGCAGGCGGGCGCACCGTCTCGCTGGGCTCGATCCTGGGCCCGGAGTTCGCGGCCTCGCCGGCGCTGTTCTTCGGCCCCGACCGCTTCCACCCCTCGGCCGCCGGCTACACGAGTCTCGCCTCGGTGCTGCTGCCCTCGGTGCTGGCAGCGGTGGGCGTCCTCACGCCCGAGGAGATGGCCCCGCAGGCCTACCGCGGCGAGGGCCTCCTCCCGATCTCGACTGCCGCCGTCGAGGCAGCTCGCACGCCGGGCACCGAGATCGACGGCACCGAGGTCGCCGGCTCGCAGCGCGGCGTGCGCGGCCGGTGGGTGCTGCTGCGGCACCGGCGGCGGCGTCCGCGGGCGATCTCGCACAGCCCCGAGCGCCCCGACGACGCAAGCCCGGAGAACGCTGGGGCTGCTGACAACGCCGCGCGCTCCGAGAACGCTGGCTCCGCGGAAGGCACCGAGGCCCAGCCTGCGCGCCGGCTGTAGAAACGACTGGAGGCCACCCCGTCGGGGTGGCCTCCAGCCAATGAATATGTTCGGCGACGTCCTACTCTCCCACAACCTCGCGGGTGCAGTACCAACGGCGCTGTCAGGCTTAACTTCCGGGTTCGGAATGGGACCGGGTGTTTCCCTGACGCTATGGCCGCCGAAACTCTATGGAGTTACAACCCGGTTGCAACCCGGGAACCGCACAGTGGACGCGTAGCAACTTCGCAGCAACTTCACGAAGAAGAAAAGTGTTGGTGTAAGACAAGCCCTCGGCCTATTAGTACCGGTCGGCTAGGCATTACTGCTGGACACCTCCGGCCTATCAACCCAGTCGTCTACTGGGGGCCTTACCCGGTTGACCCGGTGGGAAACCTCATCTTGAAACGTGCTTCCCGCTTAGATGCCTTCAGCGGTTATCACTCCCGAACGTAGCAAACCAGCCGTGCTCCTGGCGGAACAACTGGCACACCAGAGGTTCGTCCATCCCGGTCCTCTCGTACTAGGGACAGCCTTTCTCAAGTTTCCTGCGCGCGCGGCGGATAGGGA
>DASSOK010000060.1:0-29724 GCA_035700665.1 Marmoricola sp. | reverse complement strand
GAGGACCGGGTCAACCCGCTCGACGGCGCGATGGTGGCGCTCAAGACCATCCCCAAGGCGTCCCTGCACGTCTTCCCGCGGTGCGGTCACTGGGCGCAGATCGAGGCCGCTGAAGAGTTCTGCCAGGTGGCAACCGCTTTCCTGGCCCGGCATGAGGAGCGCTCGTGATCGAGATCCGGTCCATGGGCTACGTCCGGGTGGCCAGCACGGACCTCGAGCAGTGGCGGACCTTCGCCGGCAAGGTCCTCGGCCTGGCAGAGGGCAGGGGACCGAACCCCGAGCACCTCTACTACCGGATCGACCAGGTCTCGGCCCGGCTCGTGGTGTTCCCCGCCGACCGGGACGAGCTGGCCGCCACCGGCTGGGAGCTCGCCGACCACCAGGCCCTGCAGGACGCCCGCGAGCACCTGCAGAAGGCCGGCGTCCCGTTCGAGGAGGGCACCGCCGAGGAGCTCGCCGAGCGGCGGGTGCAGGAGCTGGTCCGGTTCGCCGACCCGTGGGACAACGTCTTCGAGCTGTTCCACGGCATCACCTACGAGGCGCGCCCGGTCGTCACGCCGTACGCCGCGCAGTTCGTGACCGGTGACCAGGGCATGGGCCACATCGTCGTGCCGGTCGCCGACGACGTGGAGGCGCTGCGCTTCTACACCGAGGTGCTCGGCTTCCGGCTGCGCGACTCGATGAGCATGCCGGGCGAGTTCGTCGGCAAGGAGCCGGGCAGCAAGGTGTGGCTGCGCTTCCTGGGTGTCAACCCGCGGCACCACAGCCTGGCGTTCCTTCCCATGCCCAATCCGAGCAAGTGCGTGCACGTGATGCTGGAGGTGACCGAGCTCGACGACGTCGGCCGCGCGCTGGAGCGGGTGCGCAAGCACAAGTCGCCGCTGTCTGCGACGCTCGGCCGGCACATGAACGACGAGATGGTCTCGTTCTACGTGAAGTCGCCGGGCGGCTTCGACGTGGAGTTCGGCTGCGAGGGCCTCCAGGTCGACGACGCCCGCTGGGTGGCGCGCGAGAGCACCGCCGTCTCGTACTGGGGCCACAACTTCGGACAGAACTAGACGAGTGGTATGACTCGATCCATGTCGCACCACGAGTCGAGGCACGAGGTCGAGCACGTGCCCGAGGGCATCCGCGAGGACGCCCGGGAGACCTGGCCGAGCCCGGAGCTGATCAAGTCCTTCTTCGGCAACGCCCTCGACTTCGAGCTGCGCCTGGGCGAGCACAGCCGCATCCCCGACGATCCCGAGGCAGCCGAGCGTGCCCGCCGGTTCCGCGACGTGCTGGGGCTGTTCTGCTCCGGGGTCACCGTGGTGACGTCGGTGTCCGACGGCCAGCCCGTCGGGATGACCTGCCAGTCGTTCTCGTCTGTGTCGCTGGAGCCGCCGCTGGTGATGTTCTCGCCGGCGAAGACCTCGCGGGCGTGGCCGCTGATGCGCCAGGCGGGGTTCTTCTGCGTCAACATCCTGGCCGCTGACCAGGCCGACCTCTCGAACGGGATGGCCACCAAGGGCGTCGACAAGTTCGACGGGCTGGAGTGGGGCACCGCCACGACCGGGGCGCCGGTGCTGCGCGGGATCGTCGGCTACGTCGACTGCTCGGTGGAGAAGGTCGTCGAGGCCGGCGACCACTACGTCGTCCTCGGCCGGGTCCGGGAGCTGGGCTTCGGGGACGGCACCGAGGCGGGCGGCGGGACGGACCCGCTGCTGTTCTTCCGCGGCCGCTACGGCAACTACTCGGGCGCGCCGGAGGCCTGACGCCCGCTCGCCTGTGGACAACGTCAGCGGGCCGGAGCCGGATCTTGGCAGGCTCGGGTCATGGACTCCTGCGACGTGCCCCTCGACCCGCCCCTCGCCCCGCTGGTGGCGCTGCTCCCGCCGGGCGAGCCGTTCACCAGGTCGATGGCCGCCCGGGTGGGCGTCGACCGGGCAGCGCTGGCCCGGATGCTGCGTGGCGGCGTGGTCCGACGGGTGGTGCGCGGCGTGTACGTCGGCGCAAGCACGCCGGACTCGCCCGCCCTGCGGGCCCGCGCCCTGTCGCTGGTCGTCGCCGGGCGGGTGGCCACCGGGCGCACGGCCGGGTGGCTGCACGGCGTCGAGCCGGAGGCGCCGTCCCGGCTGGACCTGGTCTCGTCGGGTCGTCGCGGTGGCCCGTCCGGCCGGGACGTCCAGGAGGTCAGCGGCCTCAAGGTGACCACTCCGCTGCGTACGGCCCTCGACCTCGGCCGCACGCTTGCTCCCGAGGCCGCGCTGGCGGCGCTGGACCGTTTCCTGCAGCTCGGGCTCGTCCAGCACCGGGAGCTCCTCGCCGAGCTGCCCCGGATGGCCGGACAGCCCGGGGTGCCGCAGCTGCGCCGGCTGGTCGCGATGGCCGACGGGCGCTCGGGGTGCCGGGCGGAGTCGGTGCTTCGGCTGCGCTGGTACGACGCCCAGCTGCCGACGCCTATCCCGCACGTCGTCGTCGCTCCCGGCCTCTGGCTGGAGCTGGCGCTGCCCGTCCGTCGGTTCGGCGCCGTGATCGCCGGCCGGCTCTCGGACGCCGACCTGCTCGCCCTGCGGGTGCACGGCTGGCGGATCGTCGTACTCCCTGACGAGCGGCTGCTCGGCGTCGACCCGCACTTCGTGATCCAGCACCTCGAGCGCGAGTTCCTCCAGCACCTCCTCGAGCAGGTCGGCTGACCGGATGCCGGCCCGGGATACAGTCCAGGCATGGAGCAGCCGACCGACGAGAAGCCCTGGCCCACCGAGTGCCCTGAGTGCGGCACCGAGCTGGCCCACGCCACCGTCGACTTCGACGAGACCAACCGCGACCGCGCCGAGCTCCAGCCCGGCGAGATGGCCGTGGTCGACTACTGCCCCAACCCCGACTGCCCCACCAACCGCGAGGACCCCACCCCCGCCCGTTGAGTAGTCAGTTGTTCACCGTTGAGTAGTCAATCCTGCACCGTTCAGTAGTCAGTCTTTCACCGTCGAGTGGTCGGGCGGTCCCGCTGCGCCGATGGCCAGAGCGAAGGCATCGACGCCGCCAGGTAGACGATGCCGCTCACGACGCTTCCCGAAGTCGGGGGAGTGGGGTGGTCGGTGGCTGCCAGGCACACTGTGAGCCGCATGCCGATGCTCTGCACACCGACGGCGTGGAAGCGCTGGCCCGTCCGGCTGTTCGTCCTCGTCTCCGTGCTCGTGACACGCCCGGACAGGCGGGCGTAGGGCTCGGCGTCGCCCTGGCTCCCGGCGGTGCCGAAGAGGCCGAGCGAGATGAACGACTCCGGTGCGAGCCGGGCGGCACCGGCGCCGGACGCCGCCGCGCCGGCGCTCTCGCGCGGCGTCAACAGGCTGTCGTCGGAGGCGGTGAAGGCCGCCTCGGAGGGGTGCACCGCGACATCGAGGCCGAAGGCGGTGAGTGCGGCGGCTCCGGAGGCGCCGTCGGCGGGCAGGAACGCGCGCTGCTCGAGCTCGCACAGGAGCCGGGTCGTCAGCTCGCCGTCACCGTCGAGGACGTCGGCCGCGACGAAGTCGCCGTGCCGGGTTGCCCCGGCCAGCGAGACACCGGTCGGTCCGGCGTACGACGGCACCAGGTCGACGATGTCGTCACCGGAGACCGTGAGCGTCAGCCGCGCCCCGGAGTCGTCGGTCCACTGCAGCACCTCGGCACCCTGGTCGGTGCGGCCGAGCGGTCGCATCGAGCCCTCGACCGCGTTCAGCAAGGTGAGCAGGCCGTCCTCGGACTCCGGCTGGAGCCCGATGCACCCGAGGTTCGACGCCATGGCGCCAGTGTCGCAGGCAGCTCGCGACAGCGAGCCGACCGGGGCGATCAGCCCCGGTCCGCCTCGAGCGCGGTGATGGCGTCGTGGATGGACAGCGTCCGCCGGGCCGACTCGACGTGCAGGTTCTCGATCATCCGGCCGTTGTAGGTGACCACCCCGGTACCGCGGCCGTCCTCCCAGGCCTGCAGGATGCCGCGCGCGTCCTCGACCGCCTGGGCGGAGGGTGCGAACGCCTCGTTGGCGCCCTCGACCTGTCCGGGGTGGATCAGGGTCTTGCCGTCGAAGCCCATCTCCCGGCCCTGCTGGCACTCGGCCAGGAAGCCCTCGGTGTCCTTGACGTTGTTGTAGACCCCGTCCACGATCGCGATGCCGGCGGCCCGCGCGGCGAGGAGCGCCGTGTGCAACGAGGGCAGGATCGGCGCCCGTCCGGGGACGTGCTCGGCGTAGAGCTCCTTGACCAGGTCGTTGGTGCCCATCACCAGCACGGAGAGCCGCTCGGAGGCGCGGGCGATCGCGAGCGCGTCGAGGATGGCCACCGGGGTCTCGACCATCGCCCAGAGCGTGGTGTGGTCCGGCGCGCCGGCCTTCTCGAGCGCCCCGACGAGCTGCTGGACCTCCTCGGCGCTGTTCACCTTGGGCACCACGACGGCCGCCGGGCCGGCCTGGGCCGCGGCTGTGAGGTCGTCGTCGTGCCACTCGGTGCCGATCCCGTTGACCCGGATGGTGACCGTACGGCGGCCGTAGTCACCGCTCGCCGCCGCAGCGCACGCTGCCTCGCGGGCCGCCGGCTTGGCGTCCGGCGCCACGGCGTCCTCGAGGTCCAGGATGAGGCCGTCGCAAGGGATCGACCTGGCCTTCTCCAGCGCCCGCTCGTTGGAGCTGGGCATGTAGAGCACCGAGCGCAGGGGAGTGAAGTCGCTCATCGGAGTCCCTCAGTCCTCGATCTCGATGGCGTCGTACTGCTTCTTCAGCTCCGGGTCGATGGCGGCGAGCTCCTCGGCCAGCGCCACCATCACCTGGCACTGCTTGACCGAGGCGTCGTCCTCCATCTTGCCGTCGATCATCACCGCCCCGGTGCCGTCGCCCATCGCGGCGATGACCCGCTTGGCGTGCGCGACGTCCTCGACGCTGGGCGAGAAGACGCGGTTGGCGATCTCGATCTGCACCGGGTGCAGCGACCACGCGCCGACGCAGCCGAGGAGGAAGGCGTTGCGGAACTGGTCCTCGCACGCCACGGTGTCCTTGATGTCACCGAAGGGTCCCCAGTAGGGGTAGATCCCGTGCATCGCGCAGGCGTCGACCATCCGCGCGATGGTGTAGTGCCACAGGTCCTGCTGGTACGTCGGCCGTGCGGCGTCGTACTGGACCTCGCCGGCGTCGTTCTTGGGGGCGTCCTCGCGCACGAGGTAACCAGGGTGACCACCGCCCACTCGGGTGGTCTTCATCCGCCGATCGGCTGCCAGGTCGGCGGGGCCCAGTGAGAGGCCCTGCATGCGGGGCGAGGCGCCGCAGATCTCCTCGATGTTGGCCACGCCCCGGGCCGTCTCCAGGATCGCGTGCACGAGCAGCGGCTTCTCCAGGCCGGCCTTCGCCTCGAGCTGGGCCAGGATCCGGTCGACGTAGTGGATGTCTTCGGGACCCTGCACCTTCGGCACCATGATGACGTCCAGCTTGTCGCCGATCTCGGGGACCAGCGTGGTGAGGTCGTCGAGCACCCAGGGCGAGTCAAGGGCGTTGATCCGGGTCCAGAACTGGGTGGGCCCGAAGTCCACCTCCTGGCCGATCTTGACCAGTCCTGCGCGGGCAGTCTCCTTGTTCTCCGCCTTGACAGCGTCCTCGAGGTTGCCCAGCAGCACGTCGGCCTTGCCGACCATGTCGGGCACCTTCGCCGCCATCTTCGGGTTGCCCGGGTCGAAGAAGTGGATCGCGCGGGAGGGCCGGGCCGGGATCTCCCGAAGGGGAGCCGGTGCACCGACGGCGAGGGGCCGGAAGAAGTCCTTGGCAGTGCGCATGGCCGGAACCTATCGCGCCTCGCCGGCTGCCCGGTATGACGCACCCCACGCTCCGGCACGCCCGGGCGGTCCGGTCGTGAGGGGGTCAGCGAACCCGTCCCGGCCGGCCTAATCACAAAGGTGTAATTACCACATCAGTCACATTGGCCTCATTCGACACATAGCGCACTTGGAGGCCCAATTGCAATAGCACGCCTCGGGGATGGTCATCAGCAACAGCAGTCACTACGGTCACGCGCGTCCTCCCAGATCGGAGAAAGATCGTGCGTAATCGGCGTGTCGCATCTCTCCTCACCGTGTCGATGGGTAGCGTGCTGACCTTTTCGACTCTCGTCGGCCCGACGCCGACCGCCCAGGGCACCTCCTTCGGTGACTCCTCGCGGCTCTACGTGCAGAGCAACCGCTCCGCCGCCAACCGGGCGTTCTACGCCCACGTGCTGCCCTCGATGCGCGTCGGGACCTTCTGGACCGGACGCGTGTCGAGCTGCCGGCCCGGGACCATCTCGAGCGGCGCGCGCAGCGCGGCCCTGGACATGGTCAACACCTATCGCCGGATGGCGGGCCTCCGGGCGGTCTCGTTCACCAGCATCCTGTCCGCCCGGGCGCAGCAGGCGGCGCTGATGATGGAGGCGGCCGGGACGCTCAGCCACACCCCGGACCGCTCGTGGCCGTGCTGGACCAGTTCCGGCGACTACGCGGCCGAGCGGTCCAACCTGGCCCTGCTCTACAGTGGCCGGCTCGCCCTGCCCGCCTACATGGCGGAGCCGGGGACCAGCAACCGGGAGGTCGGCCACCGCCGCTGGATCCTGGACCCACGTCAGGCCCGGATGGGAATCGGCCAGACCCGGCGCGTGAACGCGCTGTACCTGCTCGACACGACTTCGTGGTCGTGGCAGACGGGCTCCCGGCCGTTCACCGCCTGGCCGACCGCGGGCTACTTCCCCGTGGCGATGGAGCCGCGGGGCCGATGGTCGCTGTCGAGCGCACGCACCGCCTACGACTTCCGGCGAGCCCGCGTGACGGTGTCCGGGCCGAGCGGGCGACTCGGGCTGACCACCTTCCGGGACAGGAGCGTGATCTCCTGGGACCTCGCGTCGCCGATCCGCCGTGGCTTCGGCAGGGACCGCACCTACACGGTCACCGTCTCCAACATCCTGCGCCGGGGCGCTGCGATCTCGCCGCTGCGCTACAAGGTCGTGCTGGTCCCGCTGCGGCGCCTGCGCGCCATCGATGCTCCGTCCGTCGACGGCGCGTCGGCGATGCGCGCCAGCAGCGGCACCGTGCTCGTCGCCGACCGGGGGTCCTGGAGCCCCTCGGGCGAGGTCGGCCGCTACACCTACCAGTGGCTGCGTGACGGGGTGCCGATCAGGGACGCCAACGGATCGTCGTACACGGTGCGCGCAGCGGACTCCGGCCGGCTGCTGTCGGTGCGGGTCAGCGCGCTGCCGCGCAGCCAGAACTTCCGGCGCGGCACGGCCAGCAGCACGAGCGGCTGACCCCCTAGCCTTGCCGGGTGATCGAACCGTTCCGCGTGGGCTTCGTGCCCGGCGTGATGCCGGACAAGTGGCGACGGCTGTGGCAGGAGCGCTCCCGCCGCCCGCTCGAGCTCGTGCAGGTGGCCGTCGCGGACCAGGAGCGGTCCCTGCGCAACGGTGACGTGGCGATGTGCCTGGTCCGCGGCGAGGTCGACCGGGACGGCATGCACCTGATCCCGCTCTACCGTGAGCAGCCCGTGGTGGTCGCCTCGCGTGAGCACCCGGTTGCGGCCTTCGACGAGATCGACGTCGCCGAGCTCGCCGACGAGCACCAGCACGCCGTTCCGCCACTGGCCGTGAAGGAGGCCGTCGAGGCCGTGGCCGCCGGCACGGGCGTGGTGATCCTGCCGCTGTCGCTGGCCCGCCTGCACCACCGCAAGGACGTGGTGGCGGTCCCGGTCGCCGGGGTCCCGGATTCGCCGGTGGGGCTGGCGTGGCTCATCGAGAGCGCGGATCCCGACCTGGAGACCTTCATCGGCGTGGTGCGCGGGCGCACCGTGCGCAGCAGCCGTGGCTGAGCGGGTGCCCACCAGCACCTAGGTAATTGTTCCGATGCCCCTGGCTACCTCAGCCCACCACGCTGAGGTACTGAGAGAGGGGAGCAGAGTTGTCCGACGTGCCGTGCCAGGAGCAACCGGAGCTGTACTTCGCGGAGTCGCCACAGGCCCTGGCGGCTGCCCAACAGCTGTGCCGGCGTTGCGCCGTGCGTGAGCTGTGCCTCGCGGGGGCCCTCGAGCGCCGCGAGCCCTATGGCGTCTGGGGTGGCGAGATCCTCGTCCACGGACAGGTCGTGGCGTTCAAGCGGGGCCGCGGCCGGCCGCGCAAGGACCGCACCGGCGCCGCCTGACGGCGCGTCAGTCGCCGGGGACCTCCGCCAGCGCGGCGCGCAGGCGGTGTGCCGGGCCGACGAGCTGTCCGAGCGCGTGGGCACGCTTGAGGAGCAGGTGCGCGTCGTGCTCCCAGGTGATCGCGATACCGCCGTGCAGCTGGATGGCCTCCCCGGCCACGGTGTCGAGCGCGTCGGTGCAGTAGCTCCCGGCGGCACGGGCGAGCCGAGCCAGCTGGGCGGCGTTGTCGTCGGTGGGCGCCTGGAGGTACGCCGCTGCTGCGGCCGTCGCGCCCCAGCTCGCCGAGCGGGACGCCTCGACGAGCACGAGCAGATCGGCCATCCGGTGCTTGAGCGCCTGGAAGGACCCGATCGGCCGGCCGAACTGGACCCGCTCCTTGCTGTAGCCCACCGTCATGGCGAGCCCCCGCTGCATCGTGCCGACCTGCAGGGCGGTCACCAGGGCCGTGGCGATGTCCCGCACGTCCGTGGGGTCCTCGACCGGCTCCCGCTCGACGCGCAGCCGCAGGGTCTGGTCCATGCTGCCGGTGCGCCCGTCTCCGGTCCGGTCCGGTTCCAGCAGCACCCGGCCGAGCTGGAAGGGCCGCACCTCACCGGCCGCCAGCCGGGGGAGCAGCTCCGCCCTGTCCGCCTCCGTGCCGTGCAGCAACAGCTGGGCGGCGTGCAGGGTGCTGGCCAGCAGCGGGTTGGGCGCGAGGTTCTCCCCGAGCTCCTCGAGGACCACCGCGGTCTCGACGAGCGAGGCGCCGAAGCCGTCGTACTCCTCCGGGATGGCCAGGGCGGCCACGCCGATCTGCTCGCACAGGGCCGCCCAGAGACCGGTGTCGTAGCCCTCGGCGCTCCCGGCCGCGCTGCGGACCGCGGCGCTGTCGGACCGCTTCGCCAGCAGCTGGCGCACCGTCGCCGCCAGCTCGCGCTGCTCCTCGGAGCGTACGCCGGTCACCGCTCGCCCCGGGCGATCACGTCGAGCACCCGGGCCCGGTGCCAGGCCGGCGTTCCCCACGCCGTCCCGAGGGCGCGGACGCGGTTGAGCCACAGGCTGAGGTCGAACTCCGCCGTGTAGCCGATCGCGCCGTGCACCTGCAGGCCGGTGCGGGCGGCCAGGTGCGCGGCCTCGACGGCGGAGATCTTGGCGGCAGAGACCGGTACGTCGGCCAGGGCGGCGCCGAACACCAGTGGCCGGGCGAAGTCCAGGGCGATCCGCACGTCGGCCAGCTGGTGCTTGATCGCCTGGTAGGAGCCGATCTCGCGCCCGAACTGCTTGCGCTGCTTCACGTAGGCGACCGAGTCCTCGAGGATCCGTTCGCCCGCTCCGAGCAGCTGGGCGGCGCAGGCGAGTGCAGCCGCGTCGAAGGCGGCCTCGGCATCGGTGTGGGACGCGCCCCCTGCCTCTTCGGCCGTCACGTCGAAGAGCCGCCGGGTGCCGTCCACGGAGCCGTGGAGGTCACCCACTGCGGCGGGTGCGAGGCCGCCGTCGGCCAGCACGAAGACCTGCTCGGCGACGTCGGCGTCCAGCGCACGGGGCACCCGTGGTGGCACGGCCACGGTGGCGACTGCTCCTGACGCCACGGCGTCGCGGGCCGCGCCGGTCAGCGCAGTGGCCAGGTAGGCGCTCGACTCGATCCACGGACCCACGGCGAGCTCGTGGCCGAGCACCTCGTGGGCGACGCAGAGGTCCACCAGGTTGCCGCCCATGCCGCCGGCATCCTCCGGTACGACGAGCGCGTTGACGCCCTGGTCGGCCAGTCGCCTCCAGATGGCCAGGCCCGGGCCGCTGTCCCCGGCGGTCCACGCCCGCGCTGCTCCCACCGTGTCGGACCGGCCGAGGAGGTCGGCCAGCGACCGGGCGAAGCCGGCCTGCTCGTCGGTGAGCTCGAACCTCATCGCGCTCCTCCCTTGGGCTCACGCGGCAGGCCGAGGATGCGCTCGGCGACGATGTTGCGCTGGATCTCGTTGGTGCCGGCGTAGATCGGCCCGGAGAGGGAGAACAGGTAGCCGTCCATCCAGCGGGTGCCGGCCAGCTCGGCATCGGGTCCGAGCACGTCGAGCGCTGTCTCGTGCAGGGCGACGTCCAGCTCGCTCCAGAACACCTTGTTCACGGACCCGGCGGCGCCCATGTCACCCCCATCGACGAGACGGGTGACGGTTCCCCAGGTGTAGAGCCGGTAGGCCTGCGCCCGGATCCAGCCGTCGACCACCCGCAGGGCGACGTCGTCCGTCCCCTCCCCGGCCGGCGCCTCGCGCCACAGCTCGACCAGCCGGTCTGCGGTGGCGCAGAACCGTCCGGGCGAGCGCAGCGAGAGGCCGCGCTCGTTGCCGGCGGTGCTCATCGCCACCCGCCAGCCATCACCGGGTGCACCGAGGACGTCGGCGTCGGGCACGAACACGTCGTCGAAGAACAGCTCCGCGAACCCCGGCTCGCCGTCGAGCTGGGCGATCGGCCGGACCGTGATGCCGTCGGCGTCGAGGGGGAACAGGAAGTAGGTGAGCCCGCGGTGCCGCTCCGCCTCGGCGTCGGAGCGGAACAGCCCGAAGCCCCAGTGGGCGAACGCGGCGCGGGACGACCAGGTCTTCTGGCCGTTGAGCACCCAGCCGCCACGCTCGTCGTCGCGGGTCGCCGTCGAGCGCAGCGAGGCCAGGTCGGATCCCGCCTCCGGCTCGGACCAGGCCTGCGCCCACACCTGCTCGCCGGTCGCCATGGTCGGCAGGAAGCGCTGCTGCTGCTCAGGGGTGCCGTGGTCGAAGATGATCGGCGCCAGCAGGAAGATGCCGTTCTGGGACACCCGTCCCGGGGCCCCGGCGCGGTAGTACTCCTCCTCGAAGATCACCCACTCGACCAGCGACGCCTCGCGACCGCCCATCTCCCGCGGCCAGGACACCACCGACAGGCGCGCGTCGGCGAGCCGGCGCTCCCACTGCTGGTGCGCCGCGAAGCCCTCCGCGGTGTCCATGGAGGGCAGTGGCTCCGTAGGCACATTGGCCGCCAGCCACTCCCGCACCTCGTCGCGGAAGGCCCGCTCCGACTCGCTCAGCTCCAGGTCCATTCAGCTCTCCTTCGGTTCCTGAGCCCGTCGAAGGGCGTTCTTGAGCACCTTGCCGGAGAGGTTCCGGGGTAGCCCGTCGAGGAACTCCACCTCCCGCGGAACCTTGAAGTTGGCCAGTCGCTCGCGGGCGAACGCGACGACGTCGTCCGCGGTGATGGAGGCGCCACCGGCGCGGACGACGTACGCCTTGCCCACCTCGCCCATCCGCTCGTCGGGGACGCCCACGACGGCCACGTCGGCGACGCCCTCGAGCCGGGCGAGCGCCTGCTCGACCTCCGCGGGATAGACGTTGAAGCCGCCGGAGATGTACATGTCCTTGAGCCGGTCGGTGATGGTGAGGTTGCCCTGCTCGTCCAGCCGGCCGACGTCACCGGTGTGCAGCCAGCCGTCGGCATCGATCGCCTCCGCCGTGGCCCCGGGGTCGTCGAGGTAGCCGAGCATCACGTAGTCGCCGCGGACGAGCAGCTCGCCCTCGGTCCCCGAGCTCGTCGAGGGCCCGATGCGGACCTCCATGCCCGGGATCGCCCGTCCGCAGGTGCTCGCCACGGTCTCCGCCGGGTCGCCCTCGCGACACATCGTGACCACGACCGCCTCGGTCATCCCGAAGGCGGTGACGACGTGGTCGATGCCGAGCCCCTCGGCCGAGCGCATCTGCTCGATGAGCACCACCGGGACGACGGCCGCACCGGTGACCGCGAGCCGGAGCGAGGACAGGTCGAAGTCGCCGCGGTTAGGCGCGTTCAGCAACGACTGGTAGATCGTCGGGGCTCCGGGCAGCACGGTGATCCGCTCGTCCTGGATGAGCCGCATCGTCTGGTCGAGGTCGAAGGTGGCCAGCGGGTAGAGCGCCGCCCCGGTGAGCAGGCCGGTGACGATGCCGACCTTGTAGCCGAAGGAGTGGAAGAAGGGGTTCACCACCAGGTAGCGGTCCTCGGCCGCCACGCCGCCGAGCGACCCCCAGGCGTCGGCCACGCCGACCGTCTGGCGGTGCGCGCTCAGCACCCCCTTGGAGCGTCCGGTGGTGCCCGAGGTGAACAGGATGTCGGCCACGTCGTCGGCGGCGACGGCGTCGGCGCGTGCCTCCACGTCGGCCGACGCGACACCCGCCCCGCGGTCGCGCAGCGCCGCCAGCTCCGCGATGTCGACCACCTGTGCCACCGAGCTCAGCTCGCTCGCAGCCCGGAGGTCCGCGATCTGCGTCCGGCCGAGGAAGCCGTCGGCCACGACCACGACCGTCGCGCCGGTCCGGTCGACGATGTCGGCGGTCTCGTGGCCGGTGTAGCGGCTGTTGACGGGCACCAGCGTGCCGCCGGCGTACGTCGTGGCCAGGGCCGCGACCACCCAGTCGATGCTGTTCGGTGCCCAGACGGCGACCCGCCCGCCCGGCTCCAGCCCGGCCGCGAGGTAGCCGGCGGCGGTGGCGCGGACCTCCTCGTGCAGCTCCGCGAAGCTGAGCCTCCGGTCGCCCTGGACGTAGGCCGGTGCATCGGCGTACCGGGCCGCCGCGCGGCGCAGCACGGCGGGGATGGTGCGGGCCTGGAGCACGTCGTCCATGGGGCCTCCGGGGGTCGAGCAGCGAGTGGCATCGCCTACCAAACAAGTGCTTGGTAGGGTAGCCTACCGGACGTGGACCGCACAGACACCGCCCCCGCCCGGGCGAGCGACGAGGACTTCCGCCGCGAGGTGCGCGCCTGGCTGGAGGACAACCTCGCCGGGGAGTTCGCGCAGCTGCGCGGGCTCGGCGGGACCGGCAACGACCTCGAGGGCCACGACGAGCGGCTCGAGTGGGACCGGCACCTGGCCCGGCACGGCTGGACCTGCATCGGCTGGCCGACGGAGTACGGCGGTCGCGGGCTGTCCTTGCAGCAGCAGGTCATCTTCCACGAGGAGTACGCCCGCGCCAACGCGCCGGTGCGGGTCAACCACCTCGGGGAGGAGCTGCTCGGGCCCACCCTGATCGCCTTCGGCACGCCGGAGCAGAAGGAGCGCTTCCTGCCGCCGATCAGGGCGGTCGAGGAGCTGTGGTGCCAGGGCTACTCCGAGCCGAACGCCGGGTCCGACCTGGCCAACGTGCAGACCCGCGCCCGCCTCGACCCCTCGTCAGGCTCGGGGACCACTGGGGAATGGATCGTCGACGGGCAGAAGGTGTGGACCTCACTGGCCCAGTTCGCCGACTGGATCTTCGTCCTGGCCCGCACCGAGCCCGGCTCGGAGCGGCACCGGGGGCTGTCCTTCCTGCTGGTGCCCACGGCGCAGGACGGCGTGGAGATCCGCGGCATCGAGCAGCTGACCGGAGGCGCGGAGTTCAACGAGGTGTTCTTCACCGGCGCGCGGACGGCCGCGGACCTGGTGGTCGGCGAGCCCGGCGACGGTTGGCGGGTCGCGATGGCGCTGCTCGGCTTCGAGCGCGGGGTCTCCACGCTCGGCCAGCAGGTCGGCTTCCGGCGTGAGCTGGACGCGCTCGTGGGGGTGGCCAGGGCCAACGGCAGCTACGACGACCCGGTCCTGCGCGACCGCCTTGCCCGTGCGGATGCGGAGCTCGAGGTGATCCGGCTGAACGCCGTACGCACCCTCAACCAGCAGGAGGGCGGACAGCAGTCGGCCGGTTCGGCCAGCATCGCCAAGCTGCTCTGGGCCGGTTGGCACCGCCGCCTCGGGGAGCTCGCCATGCAGGTCCGTGGCGTGGAGTCGCTGACCACCGGCCCGGACTACGACCTCGACCGCTGGCAGCGGCTGTTCCTGTTCAGCCGCGCCGACACCATCTACGGCGGGTCCGACGAGATCCAGCGCAACATCCTCGCCGAGCGGGTGCTCGGCCTTCCCCGGGAGGTACGTCCATGACCGCCGTCCGACCCGAGCAGCCGACGCCGGACTACGTGCCCGGGCACGGTCTGCTGAGCGACAAGGTGGTCGTGGTCACCGCTGCCGCCGGAGCGGGCATCGGCGCGTCCGTGGTACGCCGGGCGCTCGAGGAGGGCGCGAGAGCCGTGGTGCTCAGCGACACCCACGAGCGCCGGGTCGCCGAGGCGCACGAGACGCTCTCGGCCGAGTTCGGCGCCGGGCGCGTCAGCTCGCTGCCCTGCGACGTCACGGACGAGGCCCAGGTCGGCGCGCTGCTCGACGTGGCCGAGCGGCACGGCGGGGTGGACGTGATGGTGAACAACGCCGGGCTCGGCGGCACGGTGCCGATCACGGAGATGACCGACGAGCAGTGGAGCCGGGTCCTCGACATCACCTTGACCGGCACCTTCCGGTGCGTCCGGGCCGCGGCCAACCGGATGATCGTCAGCTCCACGCGGGGAGTCATCGTCAACAACGCCTCGGTCATCGGCTGGCGCGCGCAGGAGGGCCAGGCCCACTATGCGGCGGCCAAGGCCGGCGTGATGGCGCTGACCCGATGTGCGGCCCTCGACGTCGCCCCGCACGGCATCCGGGTCAACGCGGTCTCGCCGTCGCTGGCGATGCACCCGTTCCTGGCGAAGGTCACTTCCGACGAGCTGCTGCACGAGCTCAAGCAGCGCGAGGCGTTCGGCCGGGCCGCGGAGCCGTGGGAGGTGGCCAACGTGATGGTGTTCCTGGCCAGCGACTACTCCTCCTACCTGACCGGTGAGGTCATCAGCGTGAGCAGCCAGCATGCCTAGCCCCTCGACGGGCTCGGGGACCGCGAGCCGCCGCGAGGAGCTGCTCGGCATCGCCGCGGAGCTCTTCGCCGAGAAGGGCTTCAAGAACACCACCGTGCGCGACATCGCCGACGCGGCCGGCATCCTCTCGGGCAGTCTCTACCACCACTTCGACTCCAAGGAGTCGATGGTCGACGAGCTGCTCGACACGTTCCAGACCGAGCTGTGGCGCCAGTACGACGAGATCGAGGCCTCCGACCGGACCCCCCGGGAGAAGCTCGAGGCGGTGGTGCGCGCCTCCTTCGACGCCATCGGCAGCCACCGCAACGAGGTGGCGATCTTCCAGAGCGACGCGGTGTTCCTGACGTCGTTCGAGCGGTTCGCCTACCTCGGCGAGCGGAACCAGAAGTTCCGCGAGCTCTGGACCCGCCTGTTGAGCGAGGGCGTGGAGCGCGGCGAGTTGCGGGCCGATCTCGACGTCGAGCTGGTCTACCGGTTCCTGCGCGACACCGTCTGGGTGGCGGTGCGCTGGTACCGGCCCGGTGGTGCGCTCTCGCCCGGGGACGTCGCCGACCAGTACCTGTCGATCCTGCTGGAAGGAATAGCCACGTGAGCAGCAACCGGCCCGAGGCCTACATCATCGATGCCGTCCGCACGCCCGTCGGCAAGCGCGGCGGGGCGCTGGCGGCGATGCACTCCGCCGACCTCGGGGCGCACGCCATCGCGGCGCTGGTCGAGCGCACCGGCGTCGACCCGGCCGCCGTCGACGACGTGATCATGGGCTGCTGCGACACCATCGGCCCCCAGGCCGGCGACGTCGCCCGGACCGCATGGCTGGTGGCCGGCCTGCCCGACCACGTCCCGGGCGTCACCATCGACCGGCAGTGCGGGTCCTCCCAGCAGGCCGTGCACTTCGCTGCCCAGGGCGTGATGTCGGGCACCCAGGACCTCGTCGTGGCCGGCGGGCTGCAGAACATGTCCGCCATCCCGATCTCCGCAGCGATGCTGGTGGCCGACCAGTACGGCTTCACCACCCCGTTCGCCGAGTCGCCCGGCTGGACGAAGCGGTACGGCGACGTGGAGGTGTCCCAGTTCAACTCCGCCGAGATGATCGCGCAGAAGTGGGACATCTCCCGGGAGGAGATGGAGGAGTTCGCGCTGCGCTCGCACACGCTGGCGTCGCGGGCCATCGCCGAGGGCCGGTTCGAGCGGGAGATCGCGCCGGTGACGCTGCCCGACGGCAGCACCTTCGACACCGACCAGTGCCCCCGGGACACCTCCCTGGAGAAGATGGCGGCCCTGGAGCCGTTGCAGCCCGGCGGCCGGATCACGGCCGCCGTCGCCTCGCAGATCTGCGACGGCTCGGCCGCGCTGCTGGTGGCCTCCGGGCAGGCGGTCGAGGAGCACGGCCTGACCCCGCGGGCGCGGATCCACCACCTCTCGGTGCGGGGGGCCGACCCGATCTGGATGCTGACCGGCCCGATCACCGCCACGCGGCACGCGCTGGACAAGGCCGGGATGTCGGTGGACGACATCGACGTCTTCGAGTGCAACGAGGCGTTCGCCTCCGTCGTACTGGCCTGGGCGCGGGAGCTGGACGTCCCGATGGAGAAGGTCAACCCCAACGGTGGCGGCATCGCGCTCGGCCACCCGATCGGCGCCACCGGTGCCCGGCTGATGACCACGCTGCTGCACGAGCTGGAGCGCACCGGCGGCCGCTTCGGCCTGCAGACGATGTGCGAGGGCGGCGGCCAGGCGAACGTGACCATCATCGAGCGTCTCTGATCCCTCGCCCCCAGGGTCGGGCCCGCCAGGGAACGGGCCCTGAGCGTCGTCGGGCCGGCCTGCGACAGCGGTGAGGGCCCATTCGGCGTCGTGGCGCACCCCCCGGGAGGGCAGCGGTTGACGCCGGCACTCCTTCTCGGCACTATCGGAGACGGGAGAGGACGAAAGAGAGGCGACCGTGGACGAGCTCCACCAGGCCAAGCACCCGGTGAGCGCCGCCATCGCCGGACCCTACGGACATCCGTTCCACCCGATCCTGGTCACGGTGCCGATCGGTGCCTGGGTGGCCAGCCTGGTCTTCGACATCGGCTCGCTGATCGTCTCGGACGGCCGCTTCCTCGTGCAGGGCTCGCAGTGGCTGATCGCCATCGGGGTGCTCGGAGCGCTGGCGGCGGCGACGGTCGGAGCCCTCGACCTGCTCGCCATCCCGCGGGGCACCCGGGCGTTCCGCGCCGGCCTGGTGCACATGAGCCTCAACCTGGCGATCACGGCCGCCTACGTCGTGAACTTCCTGATCCGGTCGGCCGACGACGGCGCGGACAGTGTCGGGACGGGCGTGCTCGTCCTGTCGGTGCTCAGCCTCGCGGCCCTTGGGGTGTCCGGCTTCCTGGGCGGGATGCTCGCATACCGCTTCGGTGTGCGCGTCGTCGACGAGTCGACCCAGGCAGAGGGATATCGATCAGAAGCAGCCACTTCGAAGGAGTAAGAGATGGACATTGCGGCGCTGGTCCTGTGGGTGCTCACCGCCCTCGGCGGCTTCTACCTGCTCGGAACCTGGATCTCCAAGGGCGGCCACAAGGAGGTCGAGGGGAGCCGGTTCCCGCCTCCGCTGATCTTCGGCCACTTCCTGCTGGCCGCGACGGGACTGGTGCTGTGGATCATCTACGTCGCGACCGACGAGGACTCGCTGGCGTGGATCTCCTTCATCATCCTGCTGGTGGTGGCCCTGCTCGGCTTCACGATGCTGGCCCGCTGGATCCCGACGTACCGCGGCCGCGAGTCCGCCTCGGGGCCTGCGGAGCGGCACTTCCCGGTGGCCGTGGTCGGCGGACACGGCGTGCTCGCTGCCACGACGCTGGTGCTGGTGCTGCTGGCGGCGCTGGACTGAGTCAGGCCAGGTAGCCGGCAGTACGGCGCAGCTCGGCCGCCGCTCGGGTCACCACGCGGTCGATGAGCTCCTCGCAGCTGGGCAGGTCGTCGATCACGCCGACCACCTGGCCCGAGGCCAGCACGCCGGCGCCGGTGTCTCCCTCGACCAGGCCGGCCTTCAGCATCATCGGGGTGTTCGCCGCGAGCGCCATCTGCCCGAGGGTCCGGCCCTGCGCCTTGCGCATCGCCCGGCCGTCGAGGGCGAGCTGACGCCAGCTCATCCCGCTCATCCGCTTGAACTCCAGGGTGCGCCGGGCGGTCGGGAGGAGTCGCCTGACGCCCCCGGTGCCCTCGACCTCCTCGACGAGGTCGGTGCGCAACATCCGGTGCGGCATCCCGTCGACCTTGCGGGTCACCACGGTGTCGTCGAGGCCGGCCGCCAGGTAGCGCTGCTTGACCGCGTCCGGCACCGTCGAGTCGCGGGTGAGCAGGAAGCGGGTGCCCATCCCGACCCCTGCGGCGCCGTAGGAGAGCGCCGCTGCCAGGCCGCGGCCGTCGAAGAAGCCACCCGCTGCGATGACCGGGATCTGCACCGCCTCCAGCACGGTGGGCAGCAGCAGCGTGGTGGGCACGCTGCCGGTGTGGCCGCCACCCTCGCCACCCTGGACCATCACCGCGTCGGCCCCCCACGAGGCGACCTTCCGGGCGTGCTTCGCGGCGCCGACGCTCGGGATGACCACGATGCCGTGCTCCTTGAGGGTGGCGATCAGCTCCGGTTTCGGGGCGAGCGCGAAGCTGGCCACCTTCACGCCGTGGTCGATGAGCAGCCGGCAGCGGTCGGGCGCGTCGGTCGCGTCGGCGCGGAGATTGACGCCGAACGGCTGGTCGGTGCGCTCCTTCACCTCGAGGATGGCCTGCTCGAGCTCGGCGAACGTCATGGTGGCGCTGGCGAGGATGCCCAGGCCGCCGGCGTTCGCCGTACCGGAGACCAGCCGTGGTCCGGCGACCCAGCCCATCCCGGTCTGCACGACCGGGTGCCGGACGCCGGCGAGGTCGGTGAGCGGGGTGCGCAGCAGCTGGTCGATCACTGTGCCGCGCCCTCGGTCGCCTCCGGCGGAACCTCGCGGTCGCGCAGGGCCTGGGGGTCGAGCATCTCGCGGATCAGCATGAGCTCGCCGGAGGTCGGCTGCCGGGTCTCCGGGACACCGCCGTCAGGCACGTGGATCGCGAACCCGCTCGCCGACTGGACGTCCTCGACCGTGGTTCCGGGGTGGACGGAGAGGAGCTGCATGGTGTGGTCGGGGCCGTTGAAGTCGAAGACTCCGAGGTTGCTGACCACCCGGTGCACGTCGTGGAAGCGCGTGGCGGCCGGGCCGGCAGCCTCCGCCCTCCGGCGGCCGACGCCGGAGACGATGTCCACCTGCTCGACGAAGACCCGCGGGGAGTGCTTCGGCACCCAGTACGACGTCCGGTTGTTGACCGTGTTGCCCGGAGCGCCGCGGACGCCCAGCAGCTGCCGCTTCGGCCGGGCCCACGCGCCGATGGCGGAGATGTTCTGGTTGCCCTCCCGGTCGATCTGGGTGGCGCCCATCATCACGTGGCGCTTGCCGTAGGGAACGACCGCCTCGAGCACCAACCGGAAGGGCATCCAGCCCTCGACGACGTCGCTGGTCTGGCCGAGCGGGGGCGTGCCCTTGAGGATCCGCGCCTCGCCGTCGGTGAGGACCAGCAGGGGATTGGAGGTGTTCTTGGCGAGGCGCGCGCCGAGGCTCGGCAGCAGTCCCATGGGGCTGCCCATGATCTCGCCGTCGTCGGCGAAGCAGTCGGCGATCGCGACGGCGCAGTACTCCGCGCGGGTCGCCCTGGTCGGCTCGCTCACTGGGCTTCCTCCTCGTGGAAGGCGCGTACCGCGGCCTGGTAGTCGTCCTCGGTCCCGGACAGGAACCGCTCCTCGAACGCCGCCCAGGTCGCGAGATCCTTCGCCGCGGTGGCGTAGGCCTTCTGGAACTTCTCGTCGCGCTCGTAGGTCGGCGAGCACGTGGTGAAGTGCGCGCCGTTCGGCGTCTCGACGACCCCGGTGACCATGGTGCGGTTGAGGAGCACGCTCTGCAGCGGGGCATCGACGGTCAGGCCGGCAGTGTCGATGACCTGCTCGACGGACACGTAGGCCTCCTTCGCCGCCATGCAGAAGAGGTCGTCGAAGTACGGGTCGGGGCCGAGGTACTGGGCGTTGCCGAAGGCGTCGCCGCGGTTGAGGTGAACCAGGGCCACGTCGAGCTCGAGCGCCGGGACGGCGACCAGCTGCTCCCCGACGCCGTCCGGCCCGGGGTAGGGCGAGGTGACGGTCCGCAGGGTCGGGTCGTTCTCGAGGACAGCCGAGCCGAGCCCCGCCCGCATCGGCAGGAACGGGAGCCTCTGGGCGGCTGCGCGGAGGCCCGTGGCGAACATGCCCTCGTCCCACTCCCGGAACCGCGCCGTGGCGTCCTGGCGGGCCCGCGAGAACAGCGGCTCGAGCGGGATGGAGTCGAGCGTGGCGAAGGCGTAGACGAGCTCGCGCACCTTGCCGGCCTGCAGCAGGAGGCCGGCGTCCGGGCCGGCGTACGAGACGAGGGTGAGATCCTTGACGTCGCTGCGCAGCAGCGCCCGGACCAGCGCCATCGGCTTGCGCCGCGAGCCCCAGCCGCCGATGCCGACGGTCATCCCGTCCTCGATGCGGTCGACCACCTGCTCGGCCGTCATCTCCTTGCTCTGGCGCTGCAACCGGCTCACCTGCTCCTCTTGGCCTTGTCGGTCCCCGCGAACTCGTCGCGGAGCTCGTCGCTCACGCCCAGCAGGTTGAGCTCGAAGGTGAACCCCTGCTCGAAGCGGTAGCTCTTGTTGACGTCCACCGGGTCGATGCCGTTGAGCGCCTCCTTGGCGGCCCGGATCACCCGTGCGTCCTTCTCCGCGATCTCGGCCGCCAGCCGCAGTGCGGCGTCGTCCAGGTCGTCGCGGGGCACCACCTCGTAGACACTGCCGTGCTGGACCAGGTCGGCAGCGGCGATGGTGCGCGCGGTGAAGTACAGCGTGCGCATCAGATGCTGGGGGACCAGCCGGGCCATGTGCGTGGCGGCGCCCAGCGCGCCCTGCCTGACCTCGGGGACGCCGAAGTAGGCGTCGTCGCTGGCGACGATGATGTCGCAGTTGCCGGCCAGGCCGACGCCGCCGCCGACGCAGAAGCCCTGGACCGCACCGATGACCGGCACGGCGCACTCGTAGACGGCCCTGAAGGCGGCGAAGCAGCCGCGGTTGGCGCCGACCAGGGCGTCGAAGCCCGCGGTGTGCTGCATCTCCTTGATGTCCACGCCGGCGTTCCAGCCCTTGCCCTCGGCGCGCAGCACCACCACCTTCGTGGCCGGGTCGGCGCCCGCCTCGTCGAGGGCGGCGGCGAGGTCGAACCAGCCCTGCACCGTCAGCGCGTTGACCGGCGGCTGGTCCATCGTGACGACCCGGATGCCGTCGTCGCGCAGCTCAGCGGAGATGCCCATGGTTACCTACCTAACGTTTGCTTGGTAGCCTAGCAGCATGGCGCTCTCCCTGGACCTCACCGGCCGGGTCGTCCTCGTCACGGGCGGCTCGCAGGGGATCGGTCGCGGCATCGCCTCGGCGTTCGTCTCCGCCGGTGCCACCGTGGTCACCTGCGCCCGGTCCGAGGTGGCCGAGCCGGCGCCCGGCACCACGCACGCCCGCTGCGACGTCCGCGACCCCGAGGCCGTCGAGGAGCTGGTCAGCCGGGTCGCCTCGGAGCACGGCCGGCTCGACGTCCTCGTCAACAACGCCGGCGGGTCGCCGTACGTCCTCGCCGCCGACGCCTCCCCCCGCTTCCACGACAAGATCCTCGGCCTCAACCTGGCCGCGCCGCTCCAGGTCGCCCAGCAGGCCAACCGGGTGATGCAGCAGCAGGAGGCCGGTGGGGCCATCGTCAACATCTCCTCGGTGAGTGCGCTGCGGCCCTCGCCCGGGACGGCGGCGTACGGCGCCGCGAAGGCCGGGGTGGACTCCCTGACCCGGTCGCTGGCCGTCGAGTGGGGCCCGAAGGTGCGCGTCAACGCGATCGACGTCGGGTTGTGCCGCACGGAGAACACCGACGACCACTACGGCGGCGACGCCCGGGTCGGCGCCATCGAGGCGACGATCCCACTGGGCCGGATGGCCCGTCCCGAGGAGGTCGGCAACGTCGCGGCCTTCCTGGCCAGCGACCTCGCCTCCTACGTCTCCGGCGCCACCGTCGCCTGCCACGGCGGCGGCGAGCCCCCCGTCTTCCTGCACGTCTGACCGAAGGAGCAGCAGTGAGTCGAATCCTCGAAGGCCGCGTCGCGATCGTCACCGGAGCGGGACGCGGCATCGGCCGAGCCCACGCCCTGGAGCTCGCTCGCCAGGGCGCCCACGTCGTGGTCAACGACTACGGCGTCTCGCTGGCGGGGGAGGGGACCGGCGAGACGCCGGCGGACGACGTCGTGGCCGAGATCGAGCAGCTCGGCGGCCGGGCCGTCGCCAACGGCGCCGACGTCGCCGACTTCGAGCAGGCGGCCGCCATGGTGCAGCAGGCGATCGACACCTTTGGCGGGCTGGACATCCTGGTCAACAACGCCGGGTTCGTGCGGGACCGGATGCTGGTGAACACCAGCGAGGAGGAGTGGGACGCGGTCATCCGCGTGCACCTCAAGGGCCACTTCGCGCCGTTGCGGCACGCCGGCGCCTACTGGCGCACCGAGGCCAAGGAGGGCCGGCAGCGGGTCGCCCGGGTGGTGAACACCTCCTCCGGGGCGGGGCTGCAGGGCTCGATCGGCCAGACGACCTACTCCGCGGCCAAGGCCGGGATCGCCGGCATGACGCTCGTGGCGGCGGCGGAGCTCGGCAGGTACGGCGTGGGCGTGAACGCCATCGCACCGGTCGCCCGGACGCGCATGACCGAGGGCGCCTTCGACACCTCCGCGATGGCGCAACCGGAGGACAACTCGCCGGTCGTGGCGTGGCTGGCCTCCGAGGACTGCGACATCACCGGCCGTCTCCTCGAGATCGACGGCGGCCAGATCTGCCTCGAGCAGGGCTGGACGCACGGGCCCAGGAAGGACCTGGGTCGGCGCTGGCAGGCCGAGGAGGTCGGCGACGCGGTGCGGGCGCTGGTGGCGGAGGGCGCGGCGCCCGAGCCGGTCTATGGCAGTTGAGCAGGGGTCGGCTCACTAGGGTGGGCGCATGCTGCCGACCGTGACCGCGACCCGCTACGTGGCGCCTCTGCGTGAAGGGGGCTCCTTGCCGGGCATCGTCGAGGCGGACGACCTGGGCACCTACGTGTGCAAGTTCCGCGGCGCCGGGCAGGGACTGCCGGTGCTGGTCGCCGAGGTGATCGTGGGCGAGCTCGCCCGGCGTCTGGGGTTCCGCACGCCGCGCCTGGTCGGGGTCGAGCTGCAGGAGGCGATGGCGCGCTACGAGGCCGACGAGGAGGTCCAGGACCTGCTCAACGCGAGCCTGGGCCTCAACCTAGGGGTGGACTTCCTGCCGGGGTCGTTCGGCATCGACTCGAGCACCCACGTCGACGCGGAGCTCGCCGCCAGGGTGCTCTGGCTGGACGCCTGCGTGGCCAACGTCGACCGCACCTGGCGCAACCCCAACATGCTGGTCTGGCACGGGGACGTCTGGCTGATCGACCACGGCGCGTGCCTCTACTTCCACCACGCCTGGCAGGGCGGCCTCACCGACCCGGCGCGCTTCGCCGTGCAGCCCTGGGACGTCGGCCAGCACGTGTTCGCGCAGTACGTCGACCAGGTGGCCGGGGTCGACGGGGCGATGTCCGCCGAGGTCACCGCGCCACTGCTCCGCGAGGTGGTCGCGCTGGTGCCCGACGAATGGCTCGCCTTCGTGCCCCAGACGGCCCCGGAGGAGGTCCGCGCCGCGTACGTGCAGTTCCTGCTGGCACGGGTGGAGGGTGAGCGTCCGTGGCTCCCGGTCCGGGGGGCGGCGTGACGATCTCCGGAGCAAGCCCGGGGTTGCCCTACCAATACGTGGTACTGCGCTGCGTCCCGCGCATCGAGCGCGAGGAGTTCCTCAACGTCGGCGTCGTGCTCTACTGCCAGAAGGCGGAGTTCCTCGGCAGCGGGCGACACCTCGACGAGCACCGGCTCTCGTCTCTGTGCCGCGGCCTGGACCTCGACGCCGTGCGACGCACCCTCGACCACGTCGACGCGGTCTGCCGCGGGGTGAACGACCTGGGGCCGGCGGCTTCCGGCGACCTCGGCGTCCGCTTCGGCTACCTGCGGGCGCCGCGGTCGACCGTCGTACAGCCCGGGCCGGTGCACGGTGGCCTCACGGGTGACCCCGTCGCCGAGCTGCACCGCCTCGTCGACCAGCTGGTGCGCTAGTCGGCAGCTCTGCGCGGGCAGTTCGCGGATTCTCCTGCGCAGGGAGAGGGGGATCACGGAGCATGTTCGTCGGCGCTGGACGAGCGCCACGACGTGCCGGGAGGGTTGCTCATGGGTCGGGCGCTGGTGACGAGGACGTGGGACCGGGCGACGGGTGTGGTCCTGGCCCTGTTCGCGCCGACGGCCGCAGCGGACGTCTGGACGCCGCCGTCGCGGAAGCTCGTCGCCGACTACGCGACGCGCCAGGTCGTCGCCCTGATGCTCGTCGGCACCGCAGCGGCCGTGTGCTGGCGCGCCGGGGTGACGGGCCAGGCACTGCCCTACGTGGTCATCGGCCTCTCGCGGGTCCCCGACCTGCTGGTGGCCGTGCTGGCCCTGGCCGACCCCGAGCGCCGCAGCCGGCTGCGACCGCGCCACCGCCCCGGCACGCTGGCGGGGCTCCTCGCCGCAGCGCTGGGCGTCGGCGCCGTCGTCTCGGCGGTCACCGGCGCCGGCGCGGTGGAGTGGGTCGCTGCGCTGGTCGCCGGTGCAGGTCTGGCAGTGTCAGCGCTGCCGACGCAGCTGGTCCACCCCGCGTCGGAGCGACGGTCCGCCGGAGGGATCGGTGCTCAGACCGGGACGAGCTCGACTGCGCCGACGGCGTAGCGGGCCAGGATCGTCCGGGCGAGCTCGGGGTCGGCCCCCAGCGGCTCGGAGACCGCCACGGCGCCCGCCTCGAGGGCCAGCTCGGCAGCGCGGTCGGGCAGGAAGCCCGGGGCGAGGAACATCGACGCCACGGCGACGTGTCGGCGACCCTCGGCGCGGAACGCCCGCACCGCCTCACCGGTGGTCGGTGGCGCGGTGGACGCGAACGCCGTCTTGACCGGCAGGTGGTGGTGGGCACCCCAGACGCGAGCCAGCCGGTTCACCGCCTGGAGCGCCAGCGGGTCTGAGGACCCGGCCGCAGCCAGGACGAGCCCGTCGAGCTCGCGGACGCGGCCCACGCGCAGCGCCTCGCGCAGCCGCTTGTCGAGGACACCGAGGAAGCTCTGCTCCAGCCCGAGCACCCGGGTGGCGCGGATCTGCAGGTTCTCGTGCCGTGCCTGGGCGTCGGCGACGACCTGCGGGATGTCGACCTTCGCGTGGTGGGCGTCGGTCAGCAGCAGCGGCACCACGACGATCTCGTCGTACCCGGCCCGGACCAGCCGGTTCACGGTCGTCTCGAACCGCGGTCGGGCGAGCTCGAGGAACGCCAGCTCGATGCGCAGGTCGGGGCGCAGCTCACGTGTCTGGGCGACCAAGGCCTCGATCGTGGCCTTGGAACGAGGGTCCCGGCTGCCGTGGGCAACCGCGACCAGGGCTGGGGCGGTCATGGATCCGCCTCCCTTCTTGTCGTTCCTTCGCGCGACGCCGTTGTCGTTGCGTTGTGGTGGTGTTCGGTCTGGTGGTTGCTACTGGTGGATCCCGCACTCCGTCTTGCCGGTCCCGGCCCAGCGCCCGCTCCGGGGGTCCTCGCCCGATGCCACGCGACGGGTGCAGGGCCAGCAGCCGATCGACGGGTAGCCGTCGTACTGCAGGGGGTTGACGAGCACACCGAAGTCACGGACGTACTTCTCGACCTCGTCGTCGCTCCACCGGGCCAGTGGCGAGACCTTGACCTTCTGCTTCTTCTCGTCCCATCCAACGACGGGGGCGATCACCCGGTTATGCGTCTCCGACCGGCGCAGCCCGGTGGCCCAGGCGTCGTACCCGGACAGGGCCTGCGCCAGCGGCTGCACCTTGCGCAACGCGCAGCACAGGTCGGGGTCGCGGGCGAACAGCTCCGGGCCGTACGACGCGTCCTGCTCGGCGACCGTCTGCGAGGGGCTGACGGTGAGCAGGTTGACCGGCAGGGTCGCCGCGACGGCGTCCCTGGTGCCGATCGTCTCCGCGAAGTGGTAACCGGTGTCGAGGAACACGACGTCGATGCCGGGCGCCACCCGGGAGGCGATGTGCGCCAACACGGCGTCGCCCATCGAGGAGGTGATGCAGAACCGGGCACCGAACGTGGCGACCGCCCACTCGATGATGTCCTCCGCGGGTGCGAGCTCCAGCTCGGCGCCCACGTGGGACACGATCTCGCGCAGCTCGTCGGTGCTGCGGCCCTCGGTCTGCGAACCACGACGGTGGAAGGCCGCCAGGGTCGCGGCCGCTGTCATCGCGGGCCTCCGACGCCGGAGGGGCGAGGCAGCTGGCCGATCATCGCGAGCCGGAAGGCACGCAGGCAGGAGTGGCACTCCCACTCGCCGTGCGCGTCCTCGTGCGGGCGCAGGTCCTCGTCGCCGCAGTAGGGGCAGTGGAACGGGACCGCACGGCCGCTCATCCGACCTGCTCCAGTTCCTTCTCGCCGCGCAGCAGCGTCTCGTCGGCGCGGGCCACCCAGGCGGCGAACGCCTCGCCGTCGTTGCGGTCGTCGAGGTAGGCCCGGACGACGTTGCTCACGTAGTCGTCGAGCCCGGCGCTGGTCACCTTGTGCGCCCGGAGCTTGCGGCCCAGTCCCTGGGTGAGGCCGATGCCGCCGCCGAGGTGCACCTGGAAGCCCTCGACCTGGTTGCCGTCGTCGTCGAGGACCAGCTGCCCCTTGAGGCCGATGTCGGCGACCTGGGTGCGCGCGCAGGCGTTCGGGCACCCGTTGACGTTGACGGTGATCGGGGTGTCGATGTCCGGGAAGCGGCGCTCGAGCTCGTCGACCAGGGCGCTCGCGCGGTTCTTGGTGTCCACGATGGCGAGCTTGCAGAACTCGATGCCGGTGCACGCCATGGTGGAACGGCGCCAGTGGCTGGGCCGTGCCGAGAGGCCGATCACCTCGAGGTCGTCGAGGAGGTCGTCGACCCGGTCGCCGTCGACACCGAGGACCACCAGCTTCTGGTAGGCGGTGAGCCGGACACCCTGCGCGTCGTACTTCTCCACCAGGTCACCCAGCCCGGTCAGCAGGGTCCCGCTGACCCGACCCACCGTGGGAGTGGCGCCGACGTAGAACCGGCCGTCCTTCTGCTCGTGGACGCCGATGTGGTCGCCGTTGCCGACGCCCACCTCGGGGGAGGGGCCGTCGAGGAGCCTGCGGTGCAGGTACTCCGTCTCGAGGACCTCGCGGAACCGCTCGATGCCCCAGTCGGCGACCAGGAACTTCAGTCGGGCGCGGCTGCGCAGCCGGCGGTAGCCGTAGTCGCGGAAGATCGAGATGACGCCCTCCCAGGCGTCGGCGACCTCGTCGAGGGGGATCCAGACGCCCATCTTGGCGGCCAGCATCGGGTTGGTGGACAGGCCGCCCCCGACCCAGAGGTCGAAGCCCGGGCCGTGCTCGGGGTGGTCGACACCGACGAACGAGACGTCGTTGATCTCCGGCGCGCCGTCGAGGCTGGGGTGACCGCTGACGGAGGTCTTGAACTTGCGGGGGAGATTGGCGTACTCAGGGTTGCCCGCACGCCGCCGGTTGATCTCCGCCAGGGCGGGGGTGCCGTCGATGATCTCGTCCTTCGCGACGCCCGCGACGGGGGAGCCGAGGAAGCCGCGCGGGGAGTCGCCGCACGCCTCCTCGGTGCTCAGCCCGACCCGGGCCAGCCGCTCCCAGATCTCCGGGACGTCCTCGATCGAGATCCAGTGGTACTGGATGTTCGAACGGTCGGTGATGTCGGCGGTGTCGCGTGCGAACTCGGTGGAGATCCCGCCGAGCGTGCGCAGCGCGTCCGCGTCGAGCAGGGCGCCGTCGCTGCGCACCCGCATCATGAAGAACCTGTCGTCGAGCTCCTCCGGAGCCAGCGAGCCGGTCTTGCCGCCGTCGAGGCCGGGGCGCCGCTGGGTGTAGATGCCGTACCAGCGGAACCGGCCACGCAGGTCGGCCGGGTCGATGGAGTCGAAGCCGTAGCGCGAGTAGATGTTGACGATGCGGTCCCGCACGTTGAGCGGGTTGTCGTCCTTCTTCTGCTGCTCGTTGCCGTTGAGCGGCTCGGTGTAGCCGAGCGCCCACTGGCCCTCGCCCTTCTTCGGGCGGGTGCGGCCGGAGCGGCCGAGCCGTCCTTCGGGGCGGGCGCCGGCGGGAGTGCGAACCGGGGTGGTGGTCATCAGTGCTGTCCTGGAGGGCTGGGGGCCGGCGTCACGGCGTCCGACTGCGTTGTCGGCACGGTGGCGGCCGTCGGCTGGTGCGGGCCGGAGTCAGGGCTTGAGATGACACATCATGCTGCGCGTGCGACCGAGGTCCACGTGGCGTCGGGCCACGAGCCAGGTCGAGGTGGCAGCGGAGATCATGGTTGGAAGTCTCAGCCTGCGGACAGTCGTTCCACAAACCGGAATCTCATGTGCTGAGACAGATGTCCACCTTCTGGTACGACGTCGCGTCGCTGTCGTGACCCCGCGAGGCCGCAATAGGCTGGCTGCCATGAGCGACGCGAGCACTGCGAATTCCCCGGAATCAGGCGTGGAACCGAACGCCGGCGCGCTGGCGAAGGCCGCCTCGACGGCGTACGACGCCGCGCTCGAGGTGATCGCAGCGGTGGAGCCCCGTGTGGCGGAGGCCACACGCCAGGAGCTGGCCGACCAGCGCTCCTCCCTGAAGCTGATCGCCTCGGAGAACTACGCCTCGCCGGCGACGCTGCTGACGATGGGGACCTGGTTCTCCGACAAGTACGCCGAGGGAACCGTCGGGCACCGCTTCTACGCCGCCTGCCAGAACGTCGATACGGTGGAGGCGCTCGCCGCCGAGCACGCGCGAGAGCTCTTCGGCGCGCCGTACGCCTATGCGCAGCCGCACTCCGGGATCGACGCCAACCTCGTCGCGTTCTGGTCCATCCTGGCGCACCGGGTGGAGTCGCCGACCCTGGAGCGGCTCGGCGCCAGGAACGTCAACGAGCTCTCCGAGGCCGACTGGGAGTCGTTGCGCCACGAGTTCGGCAACCAGCGCCTGCTCGGCATGGCCCTGGACGCCGGCGGCCACCTGACCCACGGCTTCCGGCCCAACATCAGCGGCAAGATGTTCCACCAGCAGCAGTACGGCACCGACCCGGAGACGGGCCTGCTCGACTACGACGCGGTGGCGGCCAAGGCCCGGGAGTTCAAGCCGCTCGTCCTGGTGGCGGGCTACTCGGCCTACCCGCGCCGGGTGAACTTCGCGAAGATGCGGGAGATCGCCGACGAGGTCGGTGCGGTGCTGATGGTCGACATGGCGCACTTCGCCGGCCTGGTCGCGGGCAAGGTGTTCACCGGCGACGAGGACCCCGTGCCCCACGCCCACATCACCACCACCACGACGCACAAGTCGCTGCGCGGCCCGCGCGGCGGGCTGGTGCTCGCCCAGGAGGAGTTCGCCGCCGACGTCGACCGGGGCTGCCCGATGGTGCTGGGCGGCCCGCTGTCGCACGTGATGGCCGCCAAGGCAGTCGCCCTGGCGGAGGCGCGGCGCCCGGAGTTCCGGACCTATGCGCAGGACATCGCCGACAACGCGAAGGCGCTCGCCGAGGGTTTCCTCACGCGCGACGCGAAGCTCGTCACCGGCGGCACGGACAACCACATCGTCCTGCTCGACGTCTCCGGCTTCGGGCTCACCGGCCGGCAGGCCGAGTCCGCACTGCTCGACGCCGGCGTGGTGACCAACCGCAACTCCGTGCCCCAGGACCCCAACGG
>DASSOK010000059.1:0-3167 GCA_035700665.1 Marmoricola sp. | reverse complement strand
ACGATGCCCATGCCGTCGCCGGTGAGCGTGTGGGCGTTGGACGTCGTACGGAAGACCTTGCCGAAGCCGCCGGTGGCGAAGATGACCGCCTTGGCGTTGAACACGTGGATCTCGCCGGTGGCGAGCTCGTAGGCGACCACGCCGGTGACGCGCACCCCGCCCGCGTCCTCCTCGGTGACCATGTCGAGCACGTAGAACTCGTTGTAGAACTCCACGCCGTGCTTGATGCACTGCTGGTACAGCGTCTGCAGGATCATGTGGCCGGTGCGGTCCGCGGCGAAGCAGGACCGGCGTACGGCGGCCTCACCGTGGTTGCGGGTGTGCCCGCCGAACCGGCGCTGGTCGATCCGGCCCTCCTCGGTGCGGTTGAAGGGCAGACCCATCTTCTCCAGGTCGAGCACCGCGTCGATGGCCTCCTTGGCCATCACCTCCGCGGCGTCCTGGTCGACGAGGTAGTCGCCGCCCTTGACCGTGTCGAAGGTGTGCCACTCCCAGTTGTCCTCCTCGACGTTGGCCAGCGCGGCGCACATGCCGCCCTGGGCCGCGCCGGTGTGGGAGCGGGTCGGGTAGAGCTTGGTGAGGACCGCGGTGCGGGTCCGCTGGCCGGACTCGAGCGCCGCGCGCATGCCGGCCCCGCCGGCGCCGACGATGACCACGTCGTACTTGTGCTGCTGAACCATGGGGATCCTTTGGACTTCGGGACGTCTGACTCAGGGCGCCTGACTTCTCGGCGCTCAGGGCATCCGGCACACGTCGAGCGTGGACGAGGGGTCGATGCACGGGTCGAAGGTGAAGATCACCAGCGTGCCGAGCACCAGGATGACGAACGCCGAGAAGTAGAGCAGCGTCTTGAGGATGAAGCGCGTGTTCGGCTTCGTGGCGTAGTCGTTGATGATCGTGCGCAGTCCGTTCATGCCGTGCAGCTCGGCGAGCCACAGCATGGCCAGGTCCCAGACCTGCCAGAACGGGCTGGCCCACTTGCCGGCGACGAACGCGAAGTCGATCGCGTGGATGCCGTCGCCGGTCATCAGGTTGACGAACAGGTGGCCGAAGACCAGCACGGCCAGCAGGACGCCCGAGCCACGCATGAACAGCCAGGAGTTGAGCTCGAAGTTGGAGCCCTTGGCGGCGCGGGCGCGCGGGGAGGAGAGGACGGGAGCGCTCTGCGGCATCGGGCTCAGCCTCCGAAGACGTTCGACAGGTGACGGATCGTGAACGGGATCATCAGCACCACCCACACGCCGATGACGCCGTAGACCATCTGCCGCTGGAAGCGCGGGCCGTTGGACCAGAAGTCGACCAGGATGAGCCGGATCCCGTTGAGCGCGTGGAACAGGAAGGCCGCGACGAGGCCGACCTCCATGATCCCGACGATCGGGTTCTTGTAGGTCTCCACGGCGGTGTTGTACGCCTCGGGAGACACCCGCACCATGGCGGTGTCGATCACGTGGGCGAACAGGAAGAAGAACAGCATGACGCCGGTGATGCGGTGGGCGACCCACGACCACATACCTTCACGGCCCCGGTAAATCGTTCCTGCCGGAGAGCTGGCCAAGGGGATTCCTCCGAACTCGAGCTCGCGGTGCTTCGGATGCGGTGCCGACCTTCCCCGGAGAGGGTTGGTGGACAACCCAAGCACTCTATCGGCGACAAGTTTGTTACCGACCAGTGGTGCCTGTGAGATCAATTACCGCACGCCGGCGTTGCGAAAACCAGGGCGGGCCGAACCCCTCGTCGCACCCTCAGACGAAGGTCGGGTACGTCGGCTCCGGGAGCGGTCCGGTGCTCCGGTCGCGAGCCGCCTCGTAGCCGGCGGCGACCTCGACGAGCGTCGCCTCCGATCCGGCCGTGCCCCAGAACGACACCGCCACGGGCAGGCCGGCGGCGAGCTCGGTCGGCACGGTCAGCAGCGGGTAGCCGGCCATCGCGGTCGGACCGGTGCAGGCCCCGGCGAAGTGCTCCTCGTTGACGAGGTCGATCGGCGAGGCGGGCGGGTACGACGGGGTCACCAGCGCATCGAGCCGGTGCTCGCGCAGCACCTGGTCGATGCCGCCTTCGCGTGAGCCCGCGACGCACCGGGCCCGCGCCGCGACGTACTCCTCCGTGCCGTCCTCGGGGCCGGCCAGGGCCCGCTCGAACAGCGACTGGCCGAACCAGCGCAGCTCGGTGTCGGCGTGGGCGCGGTTGAACTCCACGACCGCGGCGAGGTCCGCCGGGACGTCGCCCGACCGGGTGGCGAGGTAGCGGGGGAGCCCCGAGCGCAGCTCCGCGAGCAGCACCAACAGCTCGTCCGCGCCGAGCGAGGCCGGCTGCTCGGGCAGGTCCGCGTGGTCGACGATGGTGGCGCCCTCGGCGGCCAGCAGCGCGACGGCACGCTCGGCGGCGGCGTCGGCGTGCGGCGAGTAGCCCCAGTAGGGGCCGCGCGGCACCCCGATCCGCTTGCCCGCGAGCCGTCCGGGCTCGGCGTGCGCCGCGTAGTCGGTGCCGCCGCCGGAGAGCACCGTGAGCAGCGCAGCCGCCTCGCGGACCGTGCGGGCCATCGGGCCGGGGGCGTCCTGGGAGTGGGAGATCGGCACCACCCCGTCGGTCGGCACCAGGCCGACCGTGGGCTTGATCCCGACGCACCCGTTGAACGCGGCCGGGCACGAGATCGAGCCGTCGGTCTCGGTGCCCACCGCGAGCGGGGCCAGGCCCGCGGCGACGGCGGCACCGCTGCCCGAGCTCGAGCCGCCCGCGGACCGGTTCAGACCGTAGGGGTTGCGGGTCAGCCCGCCGTAGGCGCTCCAGCCGGAGGTCGACCGGTCGTCGCGGATGTTGGCCCACTCGGAGAGGTTGGTCTTCCCGAGGACCACCAGGCCGGCGTCGCGCATCCGCTGCACGAGTGCCGCGTCGCGGGCCGGCGGGGGCACGTCGGCGAGCGCGAGGGAGCCGGCCGTCGTCGGCAGGTCGTGGGTGTCGACGTTGTCCTTCACCAGCACCGGCACGCCGTGCAGCGGCCCCCGCACGCGGCCCTCGGCGGCCTCCCGGTCGCGGGCGGCGGCCTGGTCGAGCGCGCCGGGGTGCAGGGTGCACACCGCGTTGACCTCGACGTCGACCCGGTCGATGCGGTCGAGGAGCTCCTCGACGTGCTGCTGGGAGGTGGGGGCGGCCATGGGGACGATCCTGCC
>DASSOK010000058.1:0-27701 GCA_035700665.1 Marmoricola sp. | reverse complement strand
GGAGCGGTCCCGCTCCAGCTCGACGGGAACGTCCTTGGTGGACGTCGTCGGATGGCTGTGCCGGCCGCGGTCGGAGAACTTCTGGCCGGTGGCGACAGCACCGAGGTAGACGGAGATCAGGGCGATCGCGAGGCCGCCGATGTCGTCAGCGATGTAGTGCCAGCCGAAGTACGTCGTCGAGATGGCCGTCAGGCCGATGTAGACCCACATCGCGATCTTCAGCCACCGGGTCCGCCAGGTGTACTGGGCGACCAGCGCGACCGTCACCGTGATGCCGACGTGGAGCGACGCGAACCCGGCCACCGACTGCACGCTGTCGGTGAGCGGGTCGAAACGTACGACGCCCCGGCCGTGCCAGAGCGCATCCTGCAGCGCGGCGACCCCGGTGTGCGGGAGCTCGGTGTAGAGCCAGGGGAAGAAGAAGTTCGGCCCCATCGTCGGGATCAGGTAGTAGCTCGCCGTACCAAGTGCCCAGGCCAGGCAGTTGGCGGTGATGAACCAGTAGCCGAAGCTGATGTTGCGCGACCAGACCGCCCAGGCCACCACCACGATCGGGACCATCGGCAGGAAGAACAGGTAGACGGCCGACAGCAGGTGCGCCGAGAGGCCGGTGCCGAGCACGTTGTGCAGCAGCGTGGCGGGGTCGTGGCCGAACATCAGCCAGTGGTCGAAGTCGTGGAGGGCGTAGTCGTACTTCGTCGGCCGGCCCTCCGAGCCCATCCGGAAGAAGACGAGCATGCCCTTCAGGTTCCGGTAGCTCACGTAGGTGATGTAGAAGGAGATCAGCCCGAGCACCACCAGGGTGATCCGCTCACGCGTCCAGTGCTCCCGGATCAGCCTGCGGCCCTCGTCCTTGAAGCGCTGGGGGTTGAGCCGCGCGCGGAACAGCGTCCGGGGGACCAGGTCAGCCAGGAAGGCGCCGACGAGGAGCAGCGGGATCTTCACCCACGACGGGCCGATGAAGCTGCTGTCGGGGTCGCGCAACGGGTAGTCGAGAGCCTGGCTGCAGATGACCGCCAGCACGCCCATCGTCACCGCGACGGCCACCATCAGGGCATAGGCACGTCGCACGATCACCGCGCCAGTGTAGAGGGGACGGCCCATCCCGCTCCGGTCAGGCCGACGGCACCGGCGCGATCCGCTCGGGGTCCACGCGCAGCCGCAGGCGCTCTCCCACCACGACGTCGGAACCGGGTTCCGCGACACCCGCCAGGCGGCCGAGCCCCTCGACCTCGAGCTCGAGTCGCACCAGCTCCGGCGTCTGCCTGGCCTCCACGACGAGCGCCTGGAGCGGGCCCTGCGCTTCGACCCGAAGGGCCGAGCGGCGCAGCGCCACCTCGGTCCATCCGGCGCCCGGGTCGAGCAGCGCCCGGAGCCGCAACGCCGCCTCCCCACTGAGCACCGTCGCGTAGCCGAGGAACCGCGCCGTCCACGCGTCGTGAGGGTGCTCCCACACCTCGGACACCGTGCCCGTCTGGACGATCCTGCCGTCCCGCATCACCGCCATGCGGTCGGCGACGGCGAAAGCCTCCTCCTGGTCGTGGGTCACCATCACCGCCGAGGTGCCGGCCCGCTCGAGGATCCCGCGCAGCTCGGCGGCGAGGCGTTCGCGCAGGCCCCGGTCCAGGGCACTCAACGGCTCGTCGAGCAGCAGCAGGCGCGGCTCGACCGCCAGTGCGCGGGCCAGCGCCACGCGCTGCCGCTCGCCGCCGGAGAGCGTGCCTGGCTTGCGGTCGGCGTAGCCGGCGAGCCCGACCAGCTCGAGCAGCTGGTCGACACGTCGATCGGTCTGGCCACGCGGGACGTGCCGCAGACGCAGCGCGTAGCCGACGTTGCGGGCCACCGTCTGGTGCGCGAAGAGCTGGCCGTCCTGGAACATCAGCGCGAAGCCACGCCGGTGGGTCGGGACGCGCGACAGGTCCTGCCCGTCGTACAGCACCCGGCCAGAGGCGGGCACCTCGAGCCCTGCGACGGCGCGCAGCAACGTCGACTTGCCGCACCCGGAGGGGCCGAGCACGGCGAGGACCTCGCCGGTGGGCACCGTGAGGCTGACGTCGTCGACCGCCGCGGTGCCGTCGAACCGGACCGTCAGGCCACACACGGCGAGGCCGTCCCCGGGCCGGTGCACTTCGTCAGCCATGCCAGCACACTGCCACGTCACGAGTCACGTCACCGGGCACGTCAGAAGGTGCCGACCGAGTCGATGCGCAACCGCTCGACGAGCAGGATCGCCGCTGCGGTCGTGGCCGCCAGCAGGCACGACGCCGCCATCGCCATCCCGAGGTTGAGCGCGCCCGGATGGCTGATGAGGCGGTAGATCACCACCGGGAGGGTGGGGTTGTCGGAGCGGGCCAGGAAGCTGGTCGCGCCGAACTCCCCGAGAGAGACCGCGAACGCGAAGCCGGCCGCTGCGAGCAGCGGCCGCCAGGCCACGGGGAGGTCCACCGCCAGGAGTACCCGCAGCGGCCCGGCGCCCAGGGAGGCGGCGGCCTCGCGCTGGCGCGGGTCGACCGAGCGGAGCACCGGCGCGACGATCCGCACGACGAGGGGGAGCGCGACCATCGCCTGGGCGACCGGGATCAGCAGGGGGGAGGTGCGCAGGTCGATCGGCGGGTGGTCGAGGGTGATCAGGAAGCCGAAGCCCAGCGTGACCGCCGAGACGCCGAGCGGGAGCATGAACAGGCCGTCGAAGAGACCGGCGACCCGCCGCCCGGTGGCGGTTCTCGGCCGGCGGGAGACCAGCCCCGCGACCACGGCCCCCAGCCCGAGCGAGAGGGCGGTGGCGACGACGGCGATGGCCAGCGAGTTGCGCAGGCCCACCAGCGCGGGGACCAGCAGGGCGTTGTCGTCTCCCGGTGTCGCCAGCGCGCGGTAGTTGGCCAGGCCCCAGCCCACCGGCTGCTGCAGCGACGCGAGCACCATCGAGGCCATCGGCAGGAGCAGGAAGGCGACCACCAGTCCCGCAGCGACGAGCACTGGCAGGTCCCGGAGCCGGGGCGGCCGCGCGGCGGACTGCGCCCGCTGCAGCGGTGCGGGGTCTCGGCGGACCCGCGACGCGACGACGAGCAGGACGGTGATCACCACCAGCTGCAGGATCGAGAGCGCGGCGGCCCCGGAGAGGTCGAGCTCCTGGGTGGTGAGCAGGTAGATCTCGGTCTCGATGTTGGCGTAGCGCAGGCCGCCCATGGTGAGCACGACGCCGAACGCCGTCGCACAGAAGAGGAACACCACCGAGGCCGCCGAGACGATCCCGGGGACCAGCGCCGGCAGCGTGACGGTGCCGAATACTTGCCGGGGGGAGGCGCCGAGTGCCGCCGCCGCCTGCTCCGCGCGCGGGTCGAGCGCCTCCCAGAAGGCGCCGACCGTGCGGACCACCACGCTGACGTTGAAGAAGACCAGCGCGGCGACGATCGCAGCAGCGCTGCCGTCGAGGTGCAGTCCGCCGAGGATGCCGCGCGGGGCGGTGAGCTGCCGGAACGCCACCCCGACCACGACCGTCGGCAGGACGAAGGGCACCAGCACCAGCGCCCTCAGGAAGCCCCGGCCCGGGAACCGCAGCCGGTGCAGCACGAACGCCAGCGGCAGGCCGAGTACGACGGCCAGCAGCGTCGCGAGGCCGGCGGACCAGAGCGTGAACCACAGCACCCGGTGCACCCGGGACCGGCCGAGGACGTCGAGCACCTCGGTCGGCGCGAAGGCACCGTCCGGCCAGAACCCGCGCGCAACCAACCCGACGACCGGGTAGACGAAGAACACCCCCACGACGGCCACGGGGACCGCAGCCAGCAGCAGCGTCGCGAAGCGGACGCGCACCGTCGTCATGGCAGGGCCCCGGCCGGCGATCGCACGGGCTGCTCAGCCGGTGACGATGTCGCGCCAGGTGGTCAGCCAGCGCGACCGGTTCGCGGCGACCTCGTCGGCAGGCACCTGGTAGGGGTCCGGCGCGGTCGGCGCCCAGCGCGACCAGTCCTCGGGCACCTCGGCGGAGTCGAGCACCGGGTAGACGTACATGTTGTCCGGCAGCGCCGACTGGAAGCGCCGCTGGGTCATGAACTCGATGAACTTGCGGGCGCCGGCGGGGTTCGCCGCGCCGGCCAGCACCCCGGCGTACTCGACCTGTCGGAAGCAGGTGTCCAAGAGGGCGCTCGTCGTCGGCCTCGTCGCGCCCTCGGGGATCGTGAACGGCGGCGAGGACGAGTAGGAGAGCACGATCGGCCGGGTGCCGTGCTTGCCGCCCCCTCCGGTGAAGTCGACCTCGTAGGCGTCGGTCCAGCCGGAGGTGACCAGGGTCTCGTTGGCCATCAGCTTGCGCCAGTACGACGGCCACTGGTCGCCGTACCGGGCGATGGTGGCGAGCAGGAAGGCCATGCCCGGCGAGGAGCTGGACGCGCCCGGCGTGACGAACAGCCCCCGGTAGGCGGGCCGGGTGAGGTCGGCCAGCGTCCGGGGAGGCGTGCGGTGGTGCTCGGCGAACCAGGTGTCGTCGACGTTGACGCACACGTCGCTGTAGTCGATCGGCACGAGCTGGTCGTGACCGGCGCCGTCGAGACGGTGCGCGTCCACCGAGGGCGGGGTGTCCACGTCCGCGTCCTGGAGCACGCCGTTGTCGACCGCCCGGCTGGCGAAGGTGTTGTCGACGCCGTACTCCATGTCGGCGATCGGGTCGTCCTTGGTGAGCACGAGCTTGTTGGTCAGCTGGCCGGCGTCGCCCTGCGGCTGGATCCTGACGGTGAGACCGGTCTGCTCCTCGAACTGCGCGATCAGGTCGTCGGGCATGTTCCAGGAGTCGTGCGTGGCGACCACCACGGTCTTCGAGGCGTTGCTGTCGGGCTCGCCGCCCAGGGCAGCACAGCCGGTGAGCGCGAGCAGCGTGGCCGTGCTCGCGGCCAGACCGGTGACGAGCCGGGAACTCCGTCGGATGCGTGAACGCACTGTCTCTCCTTCGACTTCCTTCGCCGGTGCTAGCCGGAGCAGGTTCGAGGGTCTGCGGCTGGTCCGCACTCTCAGCGCCGCGTGGGCGCTCCCCTGTCGTGGACCGCCAATCTAGCCCACCGGCCGACGGCAGGCCGAAGCACGTCCGTCAGGGCAGCGGTGCGAAGCTGCGCACGCCGTCGGCCTCGGCACGCGCGACCACACCCTGGAGCGCCAGCAGCTCGAGGTGGGCCAGCGTCTCGAAGGCGGCGAGCACCGCGTCGAACGGGCCGAGCTCCGCGAGGGTGCGGTGCCGGCGGGTCCACGGCAGCTGGCCGGCGACGTCCCACGCGGTGCGGGCCCCACCGGCCACCAGCTTCGCGCACGCCGTGAGGCGCTCGTCGTGGTGGGCGACCAGCTCGTCGACCCGGTCGTGCGAGCTCACGGTCACCGGCCCGTGCGCAGGCAGGAGCCTCAGGTCGGGAAGGGCACGGACCTTGGCGAGCGAGGCGAGGAAGTCGCGCAGGGGCTGCTCGACCCAGGCCGGCTCGAAGCCGATGGAGGGGGTGATGGTGGGCAGCACGTGGTCACCGGCGAAGAGCAGCCCCGCCGCGGTGTCGGCGAAGACGTAGTGCCCCTGCGTGTGTCCCGGGGTCGCGACCGCCTGGACCTGGCGACCGCCGAGGTCGAGCGCCACGTCGTGGTCCAGCCACATGTCCGGCATCCCGTAGGTCTCCAGCGCCGTCTCGTTGGAGGGAGTGAGGTTGCGCCACAGGTCGGCGAGGTGCTCGGCGCCGGCGGCACGCAGGCGCACCACGTTGGGGTCTTCGAGCCCGGCGCCTCCCCGCCGGCCGACGTTGATGAGGTCCATCGAGGCGCGGTCGCCGGAGCCCAGGCTGACGGGGACGCCGAGCTCCTGGCCCAGCACGTAGGCCTGGGTGTAGTGGTCCCGGTGCAGGTGGGTCACCAGGAAGCGACGGATGTCGGAGAGCCGGTAGCCGGCCTGGCGCAGCGAGTCCTCGAAGAGGTCACGGGACTCCGGGATGGCCCAACCTCCGTCGACGAGCACCAGCCCATCGCCGGCCTCGACGACGTAGACGTTGACGGCGCGCAGTCCGTCCATCGGCAGCGGCAGCGGGATCCGTCGTACTCCCTCGGCCACCTGCCAGGCGCCCGGCTCCGTCCAGAGCTCTCCCGAGTCGGAGCTGACCTGCCGCGCCGTCGCCCGCTCGTCGCTCACCCGGCGGACGCTACCAACCCCCGGCCGGTGACCATCGGCAGGTCCTTGGCGAGGACCAGGCCGCCCGGCGCCGCGCAGACGGCCTCGACCGCGTTGACCAGCCGCATCGCGGTCGTGATCATGCCGGACACGTTGTGGTCGCCGCCCTCGCCGTGGTGGACGAAGTCGACCCGCATCATCGGCTCGCCCTCGATCTCGACCCGGTAGCAGCCGCCGCCCTCCGGGGGCGTCGGCCACTGCGGCATCTGGTCCTGCGCGAGGCGGGTGACGTGCTCGAGGACGACGCGGGGCTCACCGTCGACCGTGCCGACGACCTGGAACCGCACCGCGCCCATGGTGCCCTTCTCGACGTCGACGCTGACGGTTTTCAGGTCCCGGTCGGCCGGCACCCGCTCGACCTCCTCGACCAGCACCGGGTCGAGCTCGAGCCCCAGCCCCGCGGCGATGTGCCGGACGACCGGCCCCCATGCCGTGCTGAGGACGCCCGGCTGCCACAGCATCGCGACCTCGTCCATCGGCTTGCCGAAGCCGAAGATGTCGCGCATCACCACGGGCTGGTAGTACGTCGAGTAGTCGGCGATCTCGCTGACCCGGACCAGGTCGATCCGCTGACTCAACGACGTCATCGCCAGTGGGAGCACGTCGTTGGCGAAGCCCGGGTCGATGCCGTTGACGTGCACGCTGGCGCCGGTCTTGCGTCCGGCCGCCTCGATGCGCTCCACGTAGTTGTCGAGTCCGAGTCCGTCGGGGAAGGTCAGCAGCACCGGCCCGCTGGACACCACGTTGATGCCGTGCTCGGCGAACTCGATGAGGTCCTCCATCGCCTCGAAGGTGCGGTCGTCGGTCATCGCGGTGTGCACGATCGCGTCCGGCTGCAGGGCGAAGAGCGCCTCCTTGTCATTGGTGGCGAGCACGCCGAGGTCGCGGTCGAGGCCGGCCAGCTCGCCGGCGTCCCGACCGACCTTGTCGGGATTAGACACCCACAGGCCGACCAGCTCGAGGTCCGGGCGCGCGTCGATCCCGGCGATGACGTGCCGGCCGACGGTGCCCGTCGACCAGGCCACCACGCGGCGGGTGACCCCGCCGGGTGCGTTGCTGGTCACCCCACTGGTCATTCGGGCACCTCCTGCAGGCCGGTGGTCTCGAGGTCGGGCAGCCCGAGGTCCATGTTGGGGACCTGCAGGCCGCCGTCCACCTCGAGCACCTTGCCGGTCACGAAGCCCCCCGCGGGACTGGCGAGGTAGAGCACGGCAGCGGCGATGTCCTCCACGTCGCCGATCCGGCCCAGCGGCGTCTTCCCCGTCATCTCGGCCATCACCCTCTCGTCGCTGGCGACGAACTCGAGCGCGCTGGTCAGCACCGAGCCGACCGCGATCGCGTTGACCCGGATCCGCGGGCTCAGGTCCAGCGCTGCGAGCCGGGTCCAGTGGGCCAGCGCGGCCTTCGCGGTCCCGTAGGCGAGGTAGCCGCGACCGCTGACCCGGCCCATCACCGAGGAGATGTTCACCACCGAGCCGCCCGGCTCGTCACCCGCGGGGCGCTCGCGCAGCATCAGCGGGACAGCGGCCCGGGTGAGCGCGTGGGCGGTGGCGACGTTGAAGTGGAACGCCTCCTCCAGGTAGGCGGCGTCGGTGTCCATGAAGGAGTTCGGGATGGTGCCGCCGACGTTGTTCACCACCACGTCGAGGCGGCCGAAGGCGTCGTACGCCTCCTGGGCCAGCCCGGCGGCGGCCACCAGGTCCATCAGGTCGGCAGGGACGACGTGCGCCCGCCGGCCGGTCTTCGCGATCTCCTCGGCGACGGCGCGGAGCTGCTTCTCGTGCCGCGCAGAGATGACGACGTCGGCGCCCGCCTCGGCGAGCGCGACGGCGGTGCCGGCGCCGATGCCGCGGCCGGCGCCGGTGACGACGGCGACCTTGCCGGCGAGGTCGAATCTGTCCAGGATCATGGCCGAACAGTAACGTGTTCTAGTTTTGCGGGACAGCCCCCGAGCGGAACACCGTTCGCCACAGGTGGCGCAGCATGGTGACGAAGACCAGGACGAACGCGGCGAAGGCGACCCAGAGCTCCACGGCGCCGATGCCGGCGACGACCGGGAGCCGGTCGGCCTCACCGAGGTAGATGCCGGAGACCGCATACATGCCGAGCGGGAAGATGATGCTCCACAGCGTCGCCTCGTAGCGCAGCGGCACCTTCCAGCGCCAGTGCCGCCACCAGCCGGCGGCGACCAGCACCGGGATCAACCACGTCGCGAACGACCAGAACACCACGGCGAGGCCCGCGACGAGGTCGCGCGTCACTGCGACCATCGGGGCGTCCGCCATCTCGACGATCCGGGCACCGGCCAGCACCGTGATCGCCACGGCGCCCATCGCCACCCAGTACGGCGGGGTGAGGTCCTCGGGCCGCAGGTCGTAGGTCATCATCCGGAGCGAGACGAAGATCGCCGCGGCGACGTAGAGGAAGACCCCGACCGACCACGACCCGACCGCCAGCAGGGCCAGCTCCCGGCGGACCGGCTCGGCGACCGGCTCGAGGGACGCGGCGGCGACGGCGACCGACTGGCTGGCGACCACCCAGATGAACCAGGTGCCGTTGGCCGCCTTCACGACCGGACGCTCACGCCGGCTCAGCACAGCGGTCCACGGAACGACGTAGCCGAGCACGAGCCAGACCAGGCCGGAGAAGGCCAGCAGGACGCCGGTCGCCCAGTGCCAGCCCTGCACGCCGAGCCGGACGCCGAGGACGTTGGTCCCCGCGACCACGGTGAAGAAGCCGAAGGCGCGCTCGGGAGCCATGAAGTCGGCCACCATCGCCTCGCGGTAACGCGCCGCGCGCCAGGTGTTGAGCACCAGCAGTACGACGAACGCGGTCGCACAGATCGCCAGCAGCACGTGCGCGAGCACGTCGAGGCCCTCCAGGTGCATGCCGACCGAGATGATCCCGCTGGCCATGACGAGCGCGAAGTAGCCGGGCGTCAACGTCTCGACGGCGTGGCCGGCGCGCTGCCGCAGCCCTTCCATCAGGCCGGCCGCTTCCGCAGCAGCGCACCGGCGTGCCCCGGCAGCCGCAGGGTCGGGCCGTCGAGGGCCGGGCCCGACGGAGTGCCGTAGAGCAGGTCCTGCCCGTCGCCGACGTGCAGCTCGGCCGGACCGGTGCCGAAGTTCACCGCGAGCGCCGTGTCGAGTCGCCGGAGCAGGAAGGTGCGCCGCTCCTCGTCCACCGTGCAGCGGACGTTGCCGAACCGAGGGTCCGTCAGGGCCGGCACCGTCCGGCGCAGCACGGCCAGCCGCCGATAGGTGTCGAGGACGACGGAGTGCCGTCCGGAGTGCCGCTCCTCCCACAACAGCCGGGACCGGCGGAAGGTCTCGGGGTCCTGCGGGTCGGGCACCGTGGCAGGGTCCCAGCCCATCTGCTCGAACTCCGCGAACCGACCCTCGGCCGTCGCCTTGCCGAGCTCCGGCTCGGGGTGGCTGGTGAAGAACTGGAAGGGGCTGGACGCCGCCCACTCCTCGCCCATGAAGAGCATCGGCGTGAAGGGCCCGGCAAGCGTGAGCAGCGCCGCGCAGCAGAGCTGGTCGTCGTCCAGGTGACCGGGAGCGCGGTCCGAGAGCCGGTCCCCAGCAGCGCGGTTGCCCACCTGATCGTGGTTCTGGTTGCAGACGACGAGCCGCCACGTCGGCATCGCGTCGGTGTCCACCGGCACCCCGTGGTCCCGGCCGCGGAAGGACGACCAGGTGCCGTCGTGGAAGAAGCCGCGCACGCAGACCTTCGCCAGCGCGGAGAGCGGCGCGAAGTCGGCGTAGTAACCGCTCGTCTCACCGGTCAGCGCCACGTGCACGGCGTGGTGGTAGTCGTCGCTCCACTGGCCATCGAGCCCGAAGCCGCCTGCCTCGCGCGGGGTCACCAGGTGTGGGTCGTTCAGGTCGCTCTCGGCGATCAGGGTGAGCGGCCGGCCCTGGAACGCCGAGAGGGCGGCCACCTCGATCGCCATCTCCTCGAGCACGTGCGTGCCGGACTCGTCGTGCAACGCATGCACGGCGTCGAGCCGGAGTGCGTCGACGTGGAAGTCGGTGAGCCACATCGCGGCGTTGTCGAGGAGGTATCGGCGCACCTCCGCGGATTCGGCGCCGTCCAGGTTGACCAGGTCGCCCCAGGTGTTGCGGCCCTGCTTGAGGTAGGGGCCGAACCGGGGCAGGTAGTTGCCCGACGGGCCGAGATGGTTGTGGACGACGTCCTGCACGACACCGAGTCCGGCTGCGTGGCAGGCGTCGACGAAGCGCTGGTACGCCGACGGGCCGCCGTACGACTCGGAGACGGCGAACCACAGCACGCCGTCGTACCCCCAGTTGTGCGTGCCGTTGAACGCGTTGACCGGCATCAGCTCGACGAAGTCCACGCCGATGTCGCGCAGGTGGTCGAGACGGTCGACGGCCGCGTCGAGGGTCCCTTCGGTCGTGAACGTGCCGACGTGCAGCTCGTAGATCACCGAGCCCGCCAGCTGCCGCCCGGTCCAGCCGCTGTCCGTCCACGCGAAGCCGGCAGGGTCGAAGGTGCGGGACCGCTCGTGCACCCCGCCCGGCTGGCGGCGACTGCGGGGGTCGGGAAGCGGCACCTCGTCGTCGTCGAGGAGGTAGCCGTAGTCGACCTCGCCCTCGGGCACCACGGCCGTCGGAGCCCACCAGTCTCCCGGACCCCGCTCCATCGGCACGACGGCATCGCCGACGCTGAGCCGGACCCGACCGGGCAGCGGCGCCCACACGTCGAACCGTCCCCGGCGCGTCATGACTCCTCCCGCACCAGCAGCGCGACCGGGAGATGCTCGAGGATGTCCGCCAGCTGCGGCGTGACCGCCCGGTCGGTCAGCACCTCGCGCCACCGCCCGGGTGCCAGCTCGAGAGTGGTGTCCGCCCAGCCGCCGACGCGCTCCAGCCCCAGCGGCAGCCGGGTCACCACGGTGACGGCGCCGCCCCGGTCGAAGGCGAGCACGTGGTCCGCCGCGGGGCCGGTTGCCGCCAGTCCCCGGTAGCCGGTGAAGAGCTCCGGCCGGTCGCGCAGCAGGGTGAGCGCCCGGTGGACCACCGACAGCTTGGCGACGCCCGGGTCGTCAGGGCGGTCGGTCAACACGGGTTGCGCACCGGCCTCGAGGCGCCCCAGCAGGGCAGCCCGCTCGTCGAAGTCGACGAAGCGGCGGTTGTCCGGGTCGACCAGCGACTGCTCCCAGAGCTCGCTGCCCTGGTAGACGTCCGGGACGCCGGGGATCGTGATGGAGAGCAGCTTCGCGGCCAGCGAGTTCGACCAGCCGGGCCCGACCACCACGTCGAGCAGCCGGTCGATCACCGCCCGAACGGCCGGGACGTCGAAGGCAGCATCGACGGCGGCGTGGACGGCGTCCTCGTAGGCAGCATCCGGCTCGGTCCAGGTGGTGCGGTCGCCCGCCTCCCGCATCGCCTTCTCGGCATAGCCGTGCAACCGCTCCCGCGAGGCCGGCCAGGCGCCCAGGACCGCCTGCCAGAGCAGCGCGCCGAACCCGGGGTCAGGGAGCGGCGCCAGTGCCAGCAGCTCATCGAGCCCTGCTGTCCAGAGCTCCGGCAGCTCCGCCAGCACGTGGATCCGGGCGCGGGTGTCCTCGCCGCGCTTGGTGTCGTGCGTGGAGAGCGTGGTCATGGCGTGTGGCCAGTGCCGTTGCCGCCGCCGCATCGCTTCATGGAACTCGTCCGCCGCGACGGCGAAGACGGCCGGGTCCGCACCCACTTCATTGAGGGAGGTGAGCCGGGACCAGCCGTAGAAGGAGCAGTCCTCCACGCCCTTGGCCATCACCATGCCGCTCGTCTGCTGGAACCGGCGTGCCGGCTGGGTCCATGGGTCGGCCAGCACCGGCTCGATCGCGTCGAAGGTGCCGGCCAGGTCGGGCCTGCGCCGGCGCGACTCGGCGAGGGCGAGATCGAGGTGCTCACGACCATCCGGCAGGTAGGAACGGTAGACCGGGAAGCAGGCGAGCAGCTCGGCCACCGCGTCCTGCGTGTCGTCGAACGTCGGACAACCGGGGCCGGCGAGCACCCGGCGCAGCTCCCGGGTGATCCGTCGGACCTCCGAGTGCAGGATGCCGTCGGCCACGGCGCGCTTGTTGTCGTGCACCATCGCCGGCCAGTCGACCGGTGCACCGCGGAGCCGCGTCTCGAGCTCGTCGAGCTGCGTCTGTCCCGCGGGGTCGACCAGCACCCGGTCGACCAGCGCCAGGGCGTCGTACCCCGTGGTGCCGTGGCAGGCCCAGTCGCGGGGCAGCTCCTCGCCCGGCTCGAGGATCTTCTCCACCAGGACGTAGGCGCCGCCAGTCAGCGCAGCGAGGTCGTCGAGGTAGCGCTTGGGGTCGCGCAGCCCGTCCGGGTGGCCGACGCGCAGCCCGTCGACGAGGCCTTCCTCGAACCAGCGCCGGATCTCGCGGTGGGACTCCGCGAAGACCTCCGGGTCCTCGACGCGCACCGCGGCCAGGGTGTTGACCGCGAAGAAGCGCCGGTAGTTGAGCCCGTCGTCGGCGACGTGCCAGTTCACCAGCTCGTAGTGCTGCCTGTCGTGGACCTCGTTCGGGTCGTCCCCCTCCTGCCAGCTGCCGGGAGCCAGCGGGTAGGAGTTGTCGTGGTAGAGGAGCTCGCCGCCTTCGGGCGTGTCGACGACCCGCAGGTGGGCGATCGGCCCACCGCCCTCCGCCCGGTCGTCGTCACCGACGACCGGGATCCGGATCCGCCCGTCGCCCGCCGCCCAGTCGACGTCGAAGGCGCTGGCGTGCTCGGACTTCCGGCCCAGACGGAGCACGTCCCACCACCAGGCGTCCTCCGACGGCGTTGCCACGCCGACATGGTTCGGCACGATGTCGACGAGCACACCCATCCCGAGACGGTGCGCCTCCTTCGAGAGCGCCTCGAGCCCCTCGGCACCGCCCCGCTCGGGGTCGACGCGGTCGAAGGCGACGACGTCGTAGCCGTGCTGGCTCCCCGGCTCGGACGCAAGCAGAGGGGAGAGGTAGACCCAGTCGACGCCGAGGTCGCGAAGGTAGGCCAGCCGACCGGCCGCCTCGAACAGGTCGAACTGCGGGGTGACCTGCAACCGGTACGTGCTGCGAGGGATCCGCGGTGTCGCCGGCATCAGGCGTCGCCCTGCTGCTCGGCCTGCTCGGCGCGGAGCGCAGCCACTGAGGCCTCGACGGAGTGGTCCGGCTCGGCCTCCGGCTCGCCGGCCTCCTGCAGTACGACGACCGCATGGCCCTGCACCGGGAGGGTCGCGCCGGGTCCGTAGGTCGCGTCCGGGTCGCTGAGGTCGCCCGTGTCGAGCACGACCTGCCAGCCAGCGGCGTACTCCTCCGGCGGCAGCACCGCCTCGACGTGGTCACCGGCGTTGAAGTACAGCAGGAAGTGGTCGTCCGTGATCCGCTGGCCACGGGCGTCCCTCCCGGCGATCCCCTGGCCGTTGAGGTACATCCCGATGCACGCGCCGCCGCGCTCCCACGCCTCGTCCTCCATCGGCTGCCCCTCGGGGTCGAGCCAGACGATGTCGTTGAGCCGGTCGCCCTCCTCGCCGTCGCGGGTGCGCACCGTCTTGCCGTCGAAGAACCGCTTGCGACGGAAGGTGGGGTGCTCCGCCCGCAGCCGCGACACCGCGGCGGTGAAGTCGAGCAACGGACCGTCGGCCCGGTCCCAGTGCATCCAGCTGAGCTCGGAGTCCTGGGCATAGGTGTTGTTGTTGCCCTGCTGGGTGCGGCCGAGCTCGTCGCCGTGCGCGATCATCGGCACGCCCTGGCTGAGCAGCAACGTCGCCAGGAAGTTCCGCTGCTCCCGGGCCCGGGACGCCAGGATGTCCGGGTCGTCGGTCGGCCCCTCGACACCGTGGTTCCAGGAGCGGTTGTGGCTCTCGCCGTCGTTGTTGTCCTCGCCGTTCGCCTCGTTGTGCTTCTCGTCGTAGGAGACCAGGTCCCGCAGGGTGAAGCCGTCGTGGGCGGTGACGAAGTTGATGCTCGCGACGGGTCGCCGGCCGGAGTGCTCGTAGAGGTCCGCGGAGCCGGCGAGCCGGGTCGCGAAGCCGCCGAGGTCCGGTTCACCGCGCCAGAAGTCCCGCACGGTGTCGCGGTAGGCGCCGTTCCACTCGCTCCACTGGGGCGGGAAGTTGCCGACCTGGTAGCCACCCGGGCCGACGTCCCACGGCTCCGCGATCAGCTTCACCTGGCTCACCACCGGGTCCTGCTGCACCAGCTCGAAGAAGGTGGCCAGCCGGTCGACGTCGTAGAACTCGCGCGCCAGCGTCGACGCCAGGTCGAACCGGAACCCGTCGACGTGCATCTCGGTCACCCAGTAGCGCAGCGAGTCCATGATCAGCTGCAGCGCGTGCGGGTGGCCGACGTTGAGCGAGTTCCCCGTGCCCGTGTAGTCCATGTAGTACTGCCGGTCGTCCTCGACGAGCCGGTAGTACGCCGGGTTGTCGATGCCGCGGAAGCTCAGCGTGGGACCGAGGTGGTTGCCCTCGGCGGTGTGGTTGTAGACGACGTCCAGGATCACCTCGATGCCGGCCTCGTGCATCGCCTTGACCATGGCCTTGAACTCCTGCACCTGCTGGCCACGCTCCCCGGCGGCGGCGTAGTCCGCGTGCGGCGCGAGGAACGCCAGGGTGTTGTAGCCCCAGTAGTTGCGCAGCCCCTTCTCGAGCAGCGTGCTGTCCTGGACGAACTGGTGCACCGGCATCAGCTCCAGTGCGGTGATCCCCAGGCGCTGCAGGTGCTCGACGACGGCCGGGTGCGCCAGGCCGGCGTAGGTGCCGCGCAGCTCCTCGGGCACGTCGGAGTGCAGCTGGGTCATCCCCTTGACGTGCGCCTCGTAGATGACGGTCTCGTCGTACGGCCGCTCCAGCCTGCGGTCGCCCTCCCAGTCGAAGAACGGGTTGATCACCACGCCGTAGGTCATGTGGGCCGCGGAGTCCTCGTCGTTGCGCGACTCCGGGTCACCGAAGTGGTAGCCGAAGAGGGACTCGTCCCAGTCGATGTCGCCGCTGGTGGCCTTGGCGTAGGGGTCCAGCAGCAGCTTGCTGGGGTTGCAGCGCAGCCCCTGCGCGGGATCCCAGGGACCGTGCACCCGGTAGCCGTAGCGTTGTCCCGGCTGGATCTGTGGCAGGTAGCAGTGCCAGACGAAGGCGTCCACCTCGGTGAGCTCGATCCGCTCCTCGGAGAGGATGCCATCCCCGTCAGGATCGTCGAAGAGGCACAGCTCGACCCGGTCGGCGACCTCGCTGAACAGCGCGAAGTTGGTGCCCCTCCCGTCGAACGTCGCACCCAGCGGATAGGGCCTTCCCGGCCAGGACTCCAGCACTGTCGCTCCGTCTCGTCGTCGCGGCCCGACGGGCCATCATCTCGGCAGTTACCCTGCCACGCCTTCGACATGAGCGTCGCGGGCCCTGAACTGCGGGCCGCGGTGAGACGGCCAGGAGAAGGATTGTGTCTCCTACCGGCGGGTACGAACCGGGCTGACAGGCCACGACGGGGAGCCAGCCATGGAGCAGCACGCGATCGCGAAGCTCCTGCGCCCTGTGCTCAGACTTCTCCTCCTGGCCGGCGCCGCGACCGTCTGGTGGCTGCTCTTCTCCGGAGGAGCCGCCCACGCCGACAACGGCGAGCACGCCGTCCCCGCGGTCCACCTGTCACCCGTGGCGACCGCGGTGGACCATGCTGCGGACACCGCCCTGGACCGGACCACGGCCACCACCGAGTCGCTCCCCGCGCCCCTGCCCTCCGTCGGCAAGGTGACCGCCACCGTCATCCACTCCACCGTGGACACCACCTCGACCCGGCTGACCGGGGTCCTCGAGAAGGCGACCGACACCGTCCAGGCAGCGGTTGTCCCGCAGACGAGCGACGACCGCCCCGAACCCTCGCCGGTGGCCGAAACCCCCGCCCCCACGCACGAATCGGCGCCGGCGGCGCACGCCGTGCGACCTCACGCACAGCACCGCGACCTGGCTCCGGATCGCCCCGTCGAGCACCGTCACGCCACCCAGGTGGTCCCCACCGGCACGACGTCCACCTCGGCCGTCCAGCCGGTCGACCAGCCTGCCGGAGACACCCCGGCAGCCCCCGAACCACCCGTCGCGCCTGGGAGCACCACGACCCCATCCGCTTCTGGGGCGGCTTACCTGGCCGTCCTCCCCCTTGTCGTTCCGGCGCTCCTCCAGCGGGTTCGTGCCCGGACAAGCGCCGTCCTGCCGGGCGGCCCGGCGTTCCCGCCCGACAACTCTCCTGACTGACGACGCGCCTGCTCGCGAAGCAGCGAGCGCACGTCCCTGCGACTGCAGTCGCAGGTCACCTCAGTCATCGAAGGAGAACTCACATGCATGCATTCATACGCCGCGCGGTGTGCGCGGCGGGCCTCACCGGAGGGGTGTTGCTGCTCGGCGTCGGACTTGCCGAGGCAGCATCCGCCGATGACGGCCCCGTCACCACCGGACAGGACGGCATCGTCTCGGGCAACCAGACAGCCGTGGGCGCCCAGGCCCCCATCGACCTCTCCGGCAACCAGGTCACCGTGGTCGGCCACGACAACACCGTCCAGTCGACCGGGAGCGCGACCACGACCGAGCCGGCACCGGAGTCAACGTCCACCAGCCCGACCACCTCGGGCGAGGACGGCATCGCGTCCGGCAACCAGACGGGCGTCGAGGTCGAAGCGCCGGTCAACGTGTCGGGCAACCAGGTCACCGCCGTCGGCGACGACAACACCGTGCAGTCGACCGGGAGCTCGTCGACCAGCGAGCCGGCCGTAAGCAGTGGTTCGACCGGAGCCACCACCTCGGGTGAGGACGGCATCGCCTCCGGCAACCAGACCGGCGTCGACGTCCAGGTCCCGATCAACGTGTCCTGCAACCAGGTGACGGTGATCGGTCACGACAACACTGACGAGTGCTCCGGCGCATCCAGCTCGACCAGTGCCACCGGCGACGACTCGGCGACGACCACCGGCCAGGACGGCCTGATCTCGGGCAATCAGACCTTGGTAGGGCTGCAAGCACCGGTGAATGCGTCGGGCAACCAGGTGACGGTGATCGGCGACGACAACACCGTGTCCTCCGAGGGCTCTTCGACCAGCGGCCAGCCCGCAACCGGCAGTTCCCCGACGGGCCCCACCACCTCCGGTGAGGACGGCATCGCCTCCGGCAACCAAACCGGCATCGACGCCCAGGTTCCCGTCGACCTGACGGGCAACCAGATCACCGTCATCGGGAACGACAACACCGTCAACTCGACCGGTGGCACCACGACCGGTGACACCACCGGTCAGACCTCCACGACCGGGCCGGTCACCTCCGGTGAGGACGGCCTGATCTCCGGCAACCAGACCATCGTCGACGTCGACGCACCGGTCGACGGCTCCGGCAACCAGGTCACGGTCATCGGGAACGACAACAGCAACACGTCCACCGACGCCTCGACCACCGGCGACGACACCGGTGACACCGCTGGCGAGGGACCGGTCACCAACGGAGAGGACGGCGCAGGTTCGGGCAACCAGACCATCGTCGACGTCGACGCACCGGTCGACGGCTCCGGCAACCAGGTCACGGTCATCGGGAACGACAACAGCAACACGTCCACCAACGACTCGACCACCGGTGAGAACCCCGGTGACAACTCGGGTCAGACGCTGCCGCCGACCACCTCGCCGCAGGGGCAGACGTCCGGCGGCGCGGACGCCGCGATGTCGGTCACGCAGGCCGCGGCCGCTCCGGGTGCAGCCGTGCTCCCGAACACCGGCGCCTCGGGTCCCCTGCTGGGCCTCGGGCTCGGCGGTCTGCTGGCCCTTCTGCTCGGCGCGGCTCTCTGCCGGCGGGAAGGGGCTCGCATTTGCGCCGAGTGACGACAGCCGCAGGCAGCACGGCCTCCCCCGAGGCGGCCGTGCTGGCTGGTCGTCCACAGTCGCCGGCGCCACCCTTGTGCCGCACCGTCCCGGCCGGGACCAGACCATCAACAACTCCGATGCGAAGCGCAGGCCGCGCCGGCACGCTGGCCTGCGGATGGCATCGCAGCGCGGGGGCGCGCCACTCGCCCCGGGCCCCAGTGGACGCAGAACCGCCCCCGGTCTGCGGTGACGCAGGTGGGGGCGGTCGCGGCGCGAGAGCCGCCTGTCGGAATCGAACCGACGACCTATTCATTACGAGTGAATCGCTCTACCGACTGAGCTAAGGCGGCACACTGCCCGGCCGTCCAGCCGGGCACGCCGGACGAGTATAGGGGCCGCGACCCGATGGTCACCAATCCGTAGGCTGCGGCGCATGCAAGCGCCAGATCCCGCCGCCGTGGCTGCCGCGACCGCCGCTTGGGCCTGGTACCCGCCGGATGCAGACGTCGTCGAGACCGAGCGGTTCCTGCTGGTCCGCTACCCCGACCACTTCCTCAATCCGACCCAGGTCCTGCGCGTGCAACCGGGGGATCGACTCGACGACCTGGTCGACGAGGTCCTCGATCAGGTCCGGGCATGGGGCCGGCGGAACGTCCTGTGGTGGCTGCCCAGCCGCGACCCGCTGGAGGGCCCGTTGGCCCGCCGGGGCGCGACCGTGGTGGAGACCCTCTCCGTCCTGGCACGCGGCCTCACCGACGGCGGACCGGCGCTCGAGGCACCTGCGACGGTCGAGGTCCGCGCCATCGCGACCGAGGAGGACCTGCGTGCGGCCGAGCGCCTCGACATCGCCGTGTTCGGCGGGGCGCCTGCGCCGGACGATGCCGCCACGGTGGCGGCGGAGCTGGCCCGGCTGAGCGCCGAGGAAACCGCCGGCAGCGGGATCGAGGTGATCGCAGTCGTCGACGGGGAAGCCGTCGGGATCGCCGGCGCCGCGCTCGTCGACGGCGTGCTTCGGCTGTGGGGTGGCGGGGTGGCGGAGCACGCCCGCCACCGCGGTGTCTACCGGGCGCTCCTGCACGCGCGCATCGCTTGGGGCGTCCGGCACGGAGCGAAGCTCGCCCTCGTCAAGGGCCGCGTCACGACCTCCGGCCCGGTGCTGCGGAGAGCCGGCTTCCTGCCGTACGGCGAACAGCGGTCGTGGCTACTGCCCTCGTGAGCCTCAGCAGCGCAGGCCGTCCTTGGGGACCGTGCCCTTGGTGAAGTAGTCCTCGACCGCGTCGTCGACGCACGAGTTGCCCATGTTGAAACCGGTGTGGCCGTCGCCGTCGCGGGCGATCAGGACGCCCGAGTCGAGCTCCTTCGCCAGCGACTTCGCCCACTCCAGCGGGGTCGCGGGGTCGCGCGTCGTACCGATGACCAGGATCGGCGGTGCGCCCTTCGCGTGTAGCGCGTGCGTCGCGTGGCCGGTCTTGATCGGCCAGGTCGAGCACGTCGACAGCCCGAACGCGAACGCCCGGCCGAACGTCGGGCTGGCCTTCTCGAACTCCGCGAAGTGGCTGGGCACCTGGCTGCTCGGGATGGAGTCGTTGTGGTCGAGGCAGTTGACCGCGTAGAGCACCTCCATCGAGTTGTCGGTGTAGGAGCTCGGTCCCCGCGACAGGTAGAGGTCGGCCAGCTTCAGCAACCCGGTGCCGTTGCCGTCCTGCATGGCGCTGCGCATCGCGTCGGTGAGCTGGGGCCAGAAGCTCTTGACGTAGAGCGGCAGCCAGGTGCCCACCATGCCCAGGCCGGCCGTCAGCGGCCGGCCCGGATCGCTGGTCCTCAGCGGCTGCCTCTCGAGCTGGTCGTAGAAGTCCTGGATCCGCTTCGCGCCCTCGTCCACGCTGTCGCCGAGGTAGCAGCCGCCCTGGTCGACACAGTTCTGGAGATAGGCCCGCAGCGCGGTCTCGAACCCGTGTGCCTGCTGCAGCGAGAGCTCCTCGTTGGAGAGCGCCGGGTCCAGCGCGCCGTCGAGCACCATCTTGTCGACGTGGTCGGGGAACAGGTTGGCGTAGGTGGCGCCGAGGAAGGTGCCGTACGACGCACCCAGGTAGTCGAGCTTCTTCTCCCCGAGCGCCGCGCGGAGGATGTCGATGTCCTTGGCCGCCTCGACGGTCGACATGTGCCGGGCGAGGTCGCCGCTGTTCTTCAGGCAGCCGGCGCCGAAGTCGTGCAGCATCCGGTCGAGGTGCTGACGCTCGGCGGTGGTGTCGGGATCCGGGTCGAACTCGACGATGTCGTCGAGCTGCTGGGTGCCGATGCACTCCAGCGGCGTGCTCTGGCCGACACCGCGCGGGTCGAAGCCGACGATGTCGTAGTAGCGGGTGAGCACCTGGCCGAACTGCAGGGCGCCTCCGGCGGCGTACTGCACACCCGAGCCACCGGGGCCACCCGGGTTCACCACGATCGCGCCGAGCCGCTCGTCCTCGTCCGAGGCGGGGACGCGCAGGACCGCGAGCCTGATCGCCTTTCCCTCGGGGTGGTCGTAGTCGAGCGGCACCTCCAGCGTGGCGCACTCGCTGTCACCGCAACCGGACCAGTCGAGGTCCTGGCCGTAGTACTTCCTCAGCGCTGGGTCGGCAGCATCGGTCGACATGTCACCCGAGGGGCTCGGCGTCGTCGTGCTGGCTGACGATGCCGAAGGAGACGGCTCCGGCGTGGTCGTCGGGTCGCCGTCGTCAGTCCTCAGCGCGGCGAAGCCGGCACCGGCGATGGCCAGGACCAGCAGGGCGACGACGACGCCGACGAGGATCCTGCGGCCGCGGCCCGCGTTGTCGTCGGTCGCGTTGCTGCCCTGCGGGCTCGGCTCAGACATGCGCCCAGCCTAGAGAAGGACTCGCAACGGTCGCCCGGCGTCGTCCACAGGCGCCCCTCGTCAGGCTCGGGGAGCCGGGTCAGGCTCGGGGAGCAGGGTCAGGCTCGGGGAACTGGCTCTAGCTGCAGCGCCACCATCAGGGACTCGAGCGCGAGCAACGGCGGCACGTTGAACTCCAGCATCTGCTCCCGCGCCTCGAACACCGCGTCGATCCGGCGGATGTTCGCCTCGGGGGTCGAGGTGCGCGCGAGCCGGTCGACCTCACCGCGCAGCTCCTCGTTGACCAGCTCGCCGGGCGCGCCCAGCTGCACCGCGACGACGTCGCGGTAGACCGACACCAGGTCCATCAGGCTCCGGTCCACCACGTCGAGGTGGCGGCGCTTGGCCCGGGTCTTCTGCGCCTTCTCCATCTCGCGCAGCGCCGGCGCGTACTCGCGGGGGCGCCGGCCGCGCTCCACCACGCCGTAGGACCGGTCCAGCTCCTCGCGCTCCCGCTGGTCGTGTGCTCCCGTCAGCGCGTCGGCCTCCTCCTTGGCAATGTCGTGGAGGTTGGCGGCCGCCGCCATGCAGGCGCCCAGCGAGCTCAGCTTGGCGGGCATGGAGACGACCTCGTTGCGGCGGCGACGGGTGTCGGGGTCCTTCGCGAGGGCCCGCGCCCGGCCGATGTGGCCCTGGCTGGCGCGGGCGGCGTAGGCGGCGGTCTCCTGCTCGACGCCCTCGCGTCGGACCAGGAAGTCGGCCACGTCGGGCGCGGACGGCGTGGCCAGTACGACGAGCCGCGTCCGCGACCTGATCGTGGGCAGCACGTCCTCGACGGTGGGGGCGCACAGCAGCCACACGGTGCGGTCGGTCGGCTCCTCGATCGCCTTGAGCAGCGCGTTGTTGGCCTGTTCGGTGAGCCGGTCGGCGTCCTCGATCACCATGACCTGCCGGCCGCGTCCCGCGGGGGCCAGCGCGGCGGTGCGGACCAGGTCGCGGACCTCTTCGACACCGATCGAGAGCTTCTCGGTGCGGGTGACCCGGACGTCCGGATGCGTGCCCACGGCGACCCCGTGGCACGACGCGCAGGTCCCGCACCCACCCTGCTCGCACTGCAGCCCCCGGGCGAACGCGATCGCGGCGTTGGAGCGGCCCGATCCCGGCGGGCCCGTGAACAGCCACGCGTGCGTCATGTCACCGGCCACCGCTCGCTGCAGCCGCTCGACGACGTGCGCCTGCCCGACCAGCTCGTCCCAGACGCCCCCTGAGGAGGGCGCCCGCCGCCCCTCTCGAAGGCCGGTCATGCCAGCAGCCCCTTCACGCGCTCGCACACGGCGGTGGCGATCTCGTCGACGTCCGCCCGGGCATCCAGCACGAGGTAGTGCTCCGGGTCGCGCGCCGCGAGGTCGAGGAACGCGGCACGGACCCGCTGGTGGAACTCCAGCGGCTCGCCCTCGATGCGGTCCCGGCCGGCGAACCGGGTCAGCCCCTCCTGGGGCTCGAGGTCCAGCAGCACGGTCAGGTGCGGGCGCAGGTCGCCGGTCGCCCAGCGCGCGACACGCTCGAGCTCGTCGACCGGGATGGCGCGGCCGGCGCCCTGGTAGGCCAGGGTCGAGTCGACGTAGCGGTCAGTGACCACGACGGCGCCCTTCTCCAGCGCGGGCCGGACCAGCTTGTCGAGGTGCTCGGCCTTGTCGGCCGCGTAGAGCAGTGCCTCGGTGCGGTCGTCGAGGTGCCCCGTCGCCGGATCGAGCACGATGCCGCGGATCTGCTGGCCAACCCCGGTGTCACCGGGCTCGAAGGTCAGCACCACGTCGTACCCCTCCGACTCCAGACACTCCTGCAGGAGCCGTGACTGGGTGGACTTGCCCGCACCCTCGCCACCCTCGAAGCAGACGAACAGCCCCGACTCGGCGTAGACACCGGGGAAGGTCTGCTCGGTCACGGGGTCACCCTATGCGGGTGGGCAGACAGCGTGCCGGTCAGGACTTCTTCGCGGCCTTCTTCGCAGCGCTCTTCTTCGTCGACTTCCCGGTCGACTTCCGGGCACCACGCTTGGCGGCCTTCTTGGCCGGGCCCTTCGCGCGCCGCTCAGCGAGCAGCTCCGCAGCCCGCTCGAGGGTGATCGCCTCGACCGAGTCGTCCTTGCGTAGCGTGGCGTTGTACTCGCCGTCGGTCACGTAGTCGCCGAACCGCCCCGACTTCACCACCACCGGCTGGCCCGACACCGGGTCGTTCCCGAGCTCCTTCAGCGGTGCCGACGCCGACTGGCGGCCGCGCGTCTTCGGCTGGGCGTAGATCGCCAGCGCCTGCTCGAGGGTGATGTCGAAGATCTGGTCCTCGCTCTCGAGGGAGCGGGAGTCGGTGCCCTTCTTGAGATAGGGGCCGTAACGACCGTTCTGCGCGGTGATCTCCTCGCCGCTCTCCGGATCTGCCCCGACCACGCGCGGCAGCGACAGCAGCTTCAGCGCCTGCGCGAGGGTCACGGTGTCGAGCGACATGTCCTTGAACAGCGATCCGGTCCGGGCCTTCTGCTTCTTCGGCTTCCCGGTCCCCGAGCCTGACGAGGGGTCGGGGAGCACCTCGGTGACGTAGGGGCCGTAGCGCCCGTTCTTCGCCACGATCCGCACGCCCGTCTCCGGATCGGTGCCGAGGTCGCGTTCCTCGCCGGCAGGGTTCTCGAGCAGCTCGCGTGCCTTCTCGACGGTGAGCTCGTCCGGTGGCAGGTCCTCGGGGACGTTCGCCGTCGGCCGCTTCGTCTCCGGGTCGGCGCCCTCGGGCAGCGGGCCCTCGACGTACGGCCCGTACTTGCCCACCCGGAGGTCGATGCCGCTGGGGGTGCCGTCCCGGTCCGCGACGGGGAAGGTCGCCAGCTCCTTGGCGTCGATGTCGCCGAGCTCGGTGACCAGCTTCTTCAGGCCCTCGACGTCGGCACTGCCGAAGTAGAACTCGGCCAGCTCGTTCGCCAGCTCCGCCCGGCCGCCGGCGATCTCGTCGAGTACGTCCTCCATCCGGGCGGTGAACTCGTAGGACACCAGCCGCTCGAAGTGCCGCTCGAGCAGCCGGATGACGGAGAAGGCCAGCCAGGCGGGCACCAGCGCGGTGCCCTTCTTGTAGACGTAGCCGCGGTTGAGGATGGTTCCCAGGATCGAGGCGTACGTCGACGGGCGGCCGATCTCGCGCTTCTCCAGCTCCTGGACGAGCGAGGCCTCGGTGTAGCGGGCCGGCGGCTTCGTCTCGTGCCCGTCAGCCCGCAGGCTCGCCGCCGAGACGGTGTCGCCCTCCGACAGGTTCGGCAGCCGGCTCTCCTGGTCGTCGCGGGCGGCGGAGGCGTCGTCGCTGCCCTCGACATAGGCCTTGAGGAACCCGTGGAAGGTGATCACCCGACCGCTGGCCGAGAAGACCACGTCCTCGCCCGTGCTCGCCGAGCCGCCCAGGCGGATGCTGACGGAGAAGCCCTCGGCGTCCTTCATCTGGGAGGCGATCGTGCGCATCCAGATCAGCTCGTAGAGCCGGAACTCGTCACCGGAGAGCCCCGTCTGCGCCGGCGTCCTGAAGGTGTCGCCCGCCGGACGGATCGCCTCGTGGGCCTCCTGGGCGTTCTTCACCTTGTTGGCGTAGGTGCGGGGCGCGGAAGGCAGGTACTCGCCGCCGTACAGCTCGCGGACCTGGTCCCGCGCCGCGGTCACCGCCGTCTCCGACAGGGTCGTGGAGTCGGTCCGCATGTAGGTGATGTAGCCGTTCTCGTAGAGCCGCTGCGCGATCGACATCGTGCGCGCGGCGCCATAGCCCAGCTTGCGGCTGGCCTCCTGCTGCAGCGTGGTGGTCCGGAACGGCGCGTACGGCTTGCGGGAGTAGGGCTTGGAGTCCACCGACCGTACGGCGAACTCCGTGTCGTGCAGCGCCTCGACGAGCGCCTCGGCGCGGGGCCGCTCCAGGTGGACCACCTGGCTGCCTTCCTTGAGGCGTCCCGTGGCGTCGAAGTCCGAGCCCCGTGCGACCCGGACCTCGTCGATCGCGTGCAGCCGCGCCGGGAACATCCGCTGGTCCTGGCCCTCACCGGCATCGAACGTGCCCTCGAGGTCCCAGTACGACGCTGCCCGGAACGCGATCCGCTCCCGCTCCCGGTCGACCACCAGCCGGGTGGCGACCGACTGCACCCGTCCTGCGGAGAGGCCGGACATGACCTTCTTCCACAGCACCGGGCTGACCTCGTAGCCGTAGAGGCGGTCGAGGATCCGGCGCGCCTCCTGCGCCTCGACGAGGTCCATGTCGATGTCCCGCGGGTTGTCAACCGCTGCGGCGATCGCCTGCGGGGTGATCTCGTGGAACACCATGCGTCGTACGGGCAGGGACTTGTCGGGCTTGAGCTCGTCGAGCAGGTGCCAGGCGATCGCCTCGCCCTCGCGGTCCTCGTCGGTGGCGAGCAGCAGCTCGTCGGCCTCCTTGACCAACTTCTTCAGCTTGGCGATGTGCTGCTTCTTGTCGCGGGAGACCACGTAAACGGGCTTGAACCCGTCGTCCACGTTGACGCCCAAGCGTGCCCACGGCTCGCCCTTGACCTTCGCCGGGATGTCGGCGGCGGTCTGGGGCAGGTCACGGATGTGGCCGATGGAGGACTCCACGACGTAGTCGCGGCCGAGGTAGCCCGCAATGGTGCGGGCCTTGGCCGGGGACTCGACGATCACGAGCTTGTGTGCCACTGCTGGGGGTCGTTCCTTCGCTTCGGAGAGGGTTGCCGACGGGCAACCGCACACAAGGTAGCGCGAGACGTCAATGCCGTTTGCCGCCTGTCCAGTCGCTCCCACGCGCGGCCCTTCGGGCCGGCGGCACCCGGAGCGGTCCGGTCCCTCCGCGTGTCAGGGCAGCAGGAAGCCCTCTTCGACGAGCTCGCGGACGGTCCCGAGCCGGTCGCCCGACGGGGCGTCGAGCAGGTCCGCGAGGGCCGCGAGGATCTGGCCGACCGTCAGGTCGCCGTCGCAGGCGCCCACGAGCGCAGCCACCACGGTGTCGGCCTGCCGGGCCCGACGGAGGCCCGTCTGCTGGCGCAGCACGATGGTCGCCGGGTCGGCCGCTCCCGGCGCGCCGAAGGTCTCCTGCTGGACATCGGACCGTCGGGTGAGGCGCCGGCCCGCCAGGTCGTCGTCGGAGAGGCGGCGCAGCGCGGCGACCCGCTCGAAGTGCGCGCCCACCTCCGGTGCGATCGGCTGGGCCACCTCCCACGGCCACTCCTCGAGCCGGTGCGATGCCCAGCCCGAGCCTGACCCGGTCCCCGAGCCTGACCCGGTCCCCGAGCCCGACGAGGGGAGCCGCAAGTTGACCCAGCCGAAGCCGACGCCTTCGGCGCCCTGCTCCTCCAGCCAGGACAGCCAGGTGTCGTAGCGGCGCCGGTACTTCTGCGGGTCGCCGCCCGTGGCGGGGTGGTGACCGGAGTCCTTGAGCCACAGCTCCACGTAGGCGGGCAGGTCGAGCACCTCCCGCTGCACCACCCACGCGTCACAGCGCTCGTCCAGCCAGTCACCGAGCCGCTCCTCCCACGGCTGCCGTCGGCTGATCAGCCAGTTGGCCAGCACCTGTCCCGTGCCGCCCGGCGACAGGTGGTCCGGGATCGCGCGGACGATCCGCTCGACGACCTGGTCACCGGGCAGCCCGGAGTCCCGGTAGACCAGTCGGTCCCCCGTGCCGGGCGAGATCACGAACGGCGGGTTCGTCGCGATGACGTCGAACCGCTCGCCGCGGACCGGCTCGAGCAGCGAGCCGGCCCGCACGTCCACCCGGTCGGCCACGCCGTTCAGCACCGCGTTGATCCGGGCGACCCAGAGCGCCCGCTCGTTCACGTCGGTCGCCACCACCTTGGTGACGTGCCGGGCGAGGTGCAGCGCCTGCACGCCGCAACCCGTGCCGAGGTCCAGCGCGCTGGCGGATGGGGTGCGGACAGTGAGCTGCGCCAGGGACGTGGACGCCGCACTGATCCCGAGCACGTGGTCGGCGGACACCGAGTTGGGTCCACCGTCGAGGCCCGGCGTCAGGTCGCTGAGCACCAGCAAGTCGGGACTCTCCGGGTCGTCGGTGGCATAGGGACGTACGTCGACCCTGGCCGCCACCTCGCCGACGGACCGCTCCAGCAGGCCGGCGGCACAGAGCAGGTCGACCAGGTCCCCGAGGGCGGCCGCAGCCGACTCGAGGGCCACCGGTGCCTGCAGCAGCCAGAGCCGGACCAGCGTCTCGAGCGGACTGCCACCGCCGGTCCGGAGCAGAGCGGGTGTCGTCTCGTTGCGCTGCAGGGCCGCCTCCGCGCTGTCGCCGAGCAGGGCCATCACGGCGTCGTACCGGTAGTCGGCGCGCTCCAGCGCCGTGCGGAGCCGCCCGATCGTCACCTCGTCCACCCGCCGACCCTATGCGCAGACGCGAACCGGGCAGTGTCCGTCGCGCGAGGCGACGAGGCACTGCCCGGTCCGGTGAGCTCAGCGGGTCACTGCGGTGGGGTGACCGGCTGCATCGGCTCGGTCGGCGGGTCGACCGGCTGGACCGGCTGGGCGGCACCCACCGGGTCGACCGGCCCGCCACCGGTCGGCGGCGTCGTCGTGGCGTCGTCGTCCCCGATCGCGACCGACCGCTGCTTGGACACGTAGACCGCGACCACGATGCCGGCGAACGCCAGCAGCGCGATGATGATCCGGACCGCGTCGTTCTCGCCGTCGCCGTAGGTCAGGTTTACCACGGCGGCCACGATCAGCAGCGAGACCAGGTTCATCACCTTGATCAGCGGGTTGATCGCCGGACCGGCGGTGTCCTTGAACGGGTCACCGACGGTGTCGCCGATGACCGTCGCGGCGTGGGCGTCGGA
>DASSOK010000057.1:0-13385 GCA_035700665.1 Marmoricola sp. | reverse complement strand
GTGAAGGGCAGATTGCTCACGTGTTACTCACCCGTTCGCCGCTCGTGTACTCCCGAAGGAGCCTTACCGCTCGACTTGCATGTGTTAAGCACGCCGCCAGCGTTCGTCCTGAGCCAGGATCAAACTCTCCGTTGAAATCTTGCGACAGCCACCGAGGCAGCTGCCAAATCTCTCAGATGTTCTCTCCCGGCAAGAGACCGAATCACTGACATAGTTGTCAGAATCATCGTTTCTTACCAAAGGAACCGCCGACTCTCGCCCGGCGAACCGGGTGGGAAAGTCGGACGGGTATCAAACTAATTCGTCGACTTTTGGCACACTGTTGAGTTCTCAAGGATCAAGCGCGCACCGCTACCAGGCCTCTCGGCCAGGTCGGGGGCAACTCGGTCAAACTTACCGGTCGGCCCGCACCGAGTCAAATCGGTTTCGGTGACCGTTTCCCCGGCACAGCAACCCGCGACCGAGTCGATCTGAGGCCGACAGAGCGCGCACTCAGGCCACCTCGGCTGAGGTGATCGTGGGGGATCCGCCGGGGGCCGGCCGCCCGGCCTGCTGGCCTTGCGTCCCGCCGCACCCTGGCGACAGAGCAGAACATTATTCGCCGCCCCGGTGGCCGTCAAATCGGTCAGGCGTGGCGCCGGTCACAGCTGACGTTCATGCAGGTCAACGGGTGATTGAGCGCTCGCGCGGGGGTACCGACGTCAGTTCACGGCGCCATCCCCGGCGCCACCAGATCGGCCACCACGTCGGCCACCGAGGCCAGGTCCGGCGTGCCGGCAAGGCGCATGGTCTCCGCGAGCTCGTCCCGCAGCTCCTCGAGCATCCGGCGCACCGCGGCCTCGCCACCGACCGCCAAGGCGTAGAACGGCTGGCGGCCGAGGAAGGCGACGTCCGCCCCCAGGGAGAGCGCCGCGAAGAGATCGAGACCATTCCGCAACCCGCCGTCCACGTACACCTCCGCACGGGACGGCCCACCGGACGGCGCACTGGACTGCGCACTGAACTGGGCCGACCGCACGGCGGCGACCACCTGCGGCAGGCACCGGGCCGTGGCCGCGGCCCGGTCGAGCTGACGGCCGCCGTGGTTGGACACCCACACGGCGGCAGCGCCCGCCTCGACGCAGCGCACGGCGTCGTCGGCCCTCAACACCCCCTTCACCACCACGGGCAGTCCGGTCACCTCACCCAGCCAGGCGATGTCCGCCGGTCCGAGGTCCGTTGCCTTGGGATCGTCGGCGGCGGCGCCCAGGTTGGTGCGCAGCCAACGTGCGTCGACGGTGTCCCACACGGAGCCTGCGGCGCCGTGCTTCGTCCCGACCACGGGGGTGTCGACCGTCAGCACCACGGCGGTCGCGCCGGCCAGCACCGCCGCGTCGAGCATCGGGCGAGCCCGCTCGCGCCGCTGGGGCAGGTAGGCCTGCAACCACCACCGCACCCCCGTCGAGGCGATGTCGCTGAACCGGTGACCGGCGTTGCTCGAGACGACCATCAGCGTGCCGGCAGCCGCGACGGCCTCCGCCGTCGCCAGCTCGCCGTCCGGATGGGCCGCCCGCTGCAGGGTGGTGGGCGCGACGCCGAAGGGCACCGCCAGCGGGACGCCGCACGCCGAGCTCGCGAGGTCGACCTCGGTGACGTCGCGCAGCACGTGCGGCTCGAACCGGACACTCCGCCACGCAGCGACCGCTTCGGCCGCCGACCGCCCCTCGCCGGCACCCTGGCTGACGTAGGCGTGCACGGCGGCAGGCAGCACTCCCCCGGCCTGCGCCTCCAGGGAGTCCAGCCAGCCGGCGGGCACGTCAGGTCCCGACTGGAGCCGCGCTCATCCGCGCACCCGCACGCCGGCCAGCTTCTTCTTGCCGCGCCGCAGCACCAGCCACTCCCCTCCCAGGAGGTCGTCGGCACCGGGGACGAGCTCGGGGTCGGTGATCCGCTCGTTGTTGAGGTAGGCGCCACCCTCGCCGATGGCCCGGCGCGCCTCGCCCTTGCTCGCGACCAGTCCGCTCGTCACCAGCAGGTCCACGATGCCCGTGCCGGCAGTCGCGCGGGCCGCGCCGGCCTCCTGCAGTGCAGCGGCGAGGGCGGCTGTGTCGAGGTCCCGCAGGTCACCACCCCCGAACAGCGCCGCCGCGGCCTGCCTCGCGTGTTGGGTCTCGTCGGCGCCGTGGACGAGCGTGGTGACCTCGTCGGCGAGCGCCCTCTGGGCGGCCCGCAGGTAGGGCTCCTCGGCCGTCTGCCGGGCCAGGTCCTCGATCTCCGCGTGCGACAGGAAGGTGAACACCTTGAGCAGCTCGACGACCTTCTCGTCCTCGACGTTGAGCCAGAACTGGTGGAAGGCGTAGGGCGACATCAGCTCCGGGTCCAGCCACAGGGCGCCGCCCTCGGTCTTGCCGTACTTGGTGCCGTCCGCCCGGGTGATCAGCGGGGTCGCGAACGCGTGCACCTGCTTGCCCTCGGTGCGGCGGACCAGCTCGACGCCACCGGTCAGGTTGCCCCACTGGTCGGATCCCCCGAACTGCAGCGTCACGTTGTGCTGGCGGTTCAGCTCCAGGAAGTCCATGGACTGCAGCAGGACGTAGCTGAACTCGGTGTAGCTGATCCCGGACTCGAGCCGGCGCCGGACGGTCTCGCGGGCCAGCATCCGGTTGACCGGGAAGTGCTTGCCGACGTCGCGCAGGAAGTCGATCACGGAGAGCGGTGCGGTCCAGTCGTAGTTGTTGACCACCGTGGCGGCGTTCTCGCCCTCGAACGAGACGAACCGCTCCACCTGGTGGCGGACCTTGGCGCTCCACTCCTTCACCGTGTCGAGCGAGTTGAGCGAGCGCTCCCCGGAGTCCTTCGGGTCACCGATCATGCCGGTGGCGCCACCGACCAGGATGAACGGGGTGTGCCCCGCCTCCTGCAGCCGACGTGCCGTGACGAGCTGGACCAGGTTGCCCATGTGCAGGCTGGGCGCCGTCGGGTCGAAGCCGACGTAGAACCGCACGCTCCTGGCCGTCAGCGCTTGCCGCAGGGCCTCGAGATCCGTGGAGTGGGCGACCAGGCCGCGCCACTGCAGGTCCTCGAGGAGGGTGGGGTCGATGGACACGATGGGCCTTTCCGGATCGGCGGTGCTGCTGCCAAGCCTGCCGCATCGGCGCGGGCGTCGTACAACGGGTGCCCGCGCGCCGGACGCTCAGCGGATGCCGAGCCGGCGCATCACCTTCAGCCCCTTGACGGTCTGGTCGACGTACTTGTCGTAGTCCACGTCGGCCGGGGCGGACAGCACCTGCTTCTTGAGGACGGCGACGTTCTGCACGTCGGTGTACTTCAGCAGTCCGGCGTCACCGTGCCGCGAACCGACGCCGGAGTTCTTGAACCCGCCGCTCGTGGACTTCTTGGACGCATAGGAGCAGGCGAGCGCGTCGTTCACGTTGATGTTGCCCGCCTCGATGCGGCGCCCCACCTTCTCGGCCGCAGCCAGGTCGGTGCCCCAGATGCTGGCGTTGAGGCCGTAGTCGGTGTCGTTGGCGCGGTCGATCGCGTCGTCGAGGTCGGTGTAGCCGTAGATCGTGGTGACCGGCCCGAACGTCTCCTGGGTCGCGTGCACCATGTCGGGGGTCACGTCGGTCAGCACCGTGGGCTCGAAGAACGCCGGTCCGAGGTCGGGTCGGGGCTTGCCGCCCGTGAGCAGCGTCGCGCCCTTGTCGACCGCGTCGTTGACGTGGGCCTCCACCCGTTCGCGCTGGGCCACCGAGACGAGCGAGCCCATCTGCGGGGTGTAGTCGTAGGTGGCGCCCAGCTGGACGTCCTGCGCGGCCGCGACGAAGCGGCGCGAGAACTCCTCCTTGAGCGACTCCGGGACGTAGATCCGCTCGATGTGCATGCAGGCCTGGCCCGCGTTGAGGTAGGCGCCGAAGATGGCGCCGGGGATCACCTCGTCGAGGTTGGCGTCCTCGAGCACGATCAGTGGGTTCTTGCCGCCCAGCTCCAGGGTGCAGCCGACCAGGTTCTCGCCGGCCCGGGCGCCGATCACCCGCCCGGTCGCGGTCGACCCGGTGAACATCACGTAGTCGGCGCCGTCGACGATCGCGGGGCCGATGTCCGGCCCCTCGCCGCACACGATCTGCACCAGTCCCTTCGGCAGCCCGGCGCGGTGGAGCAGGCTGACCCCGAAGGCGACGTTGAGGGTGGACTTGTTGTCCGGCTTGAGGACGACGCCGTTGCCGGCGATCAGGGCCGGCATCATGTCCGAGAGGCTGGTCGCGAACGGGAAGTTCCACGGCGAGATCAGTCCGACGACGCCCTTGGGCACCCGGACCTCGGTCGAGCTGGAGACGACGGGCACCACCCCACCGTGCTTCTTGTCCCCCAGGATGCGGGGCGCCGCCTTGAGGTAGTGGCTGGTCGTCATGGCGACGTCGCAGACCTCCTCGAAGGCCATCCGGCGGGCCTTGCCGGTCTCGGCCTGCATGAGGTCGACCACGGTCTGGCTCTCGTCCAGCACGAGGCGGTGGAACCGGCGCATCACCTTGAGCCTGCGGCGCAGCGGCCACTCGGCCCAGACCGCCTGGGCGCGGCGCGCCTCGGCGTACGCGGACTCGACGTCTGCCGGCGTCGACTGGGGCAGGTCGAGGAACTTGTCGCCGGTGTAGACCTCGACGAGGTCGAACGTGGCGCCACCGGTGCTGACGATCATGCCGGTGAGCTCGCGCAGCAGCGCAGGAGTCAGTGAGGCAGGCAGGCTCATGACCGAACTGTAACGTGTTCTACCTGCGCTGTCACCGGTCGAGGACGGCCTGGCTCTGGGTCGTGCGCGCCACCGCGCGACCCTCCTCGTCGGTCACCTCAGTCTCGACCACGATGGTGCTGCGGCCCTTGTGGACCAGGGTGCCGGTGGCCGTCACGGTGCCGGCGCGGACGCCGCGCAGGAACACCGAGCTGGACGAGATCGTGGAGGTGGCCGCGCCCTCGGGGAGGTTCAGGAAGGCCACGGTGCCGCCGACTGAGTCGGCGAGCGCCATCAGCGCGCCGCCGTGCAGCACTCCCCCGGCCGTGCACAGGTGCTCCGCCCACGCCATGGTGACCACGGCGCGCTCCGGTGACGCCGAGACGAGCTCGAGGCCCAGGTGGCGGCCGAGCGGCATGATCTGGTTCAGGGTGGCGGTGTCGAGCTCCATGAGGCCATCTAACCGCGGTCGCGCCGCCGCAACGGTGCGGCCGCGACGTAGCGGGAGACGGTCGGCTCGTCGGTCATCCAGAACCGCCAGGGCCGGTCGGCCGCCTGGCGCAGGCCGACCCGGGGCCCGGTGCTGACCATGGCCGGGTCGACGGGCTGGTCCGCCAGCTGGAGGGTCAGCTCACCGGTGGTGAGGTCGGTGCCGTTGCAGGCGCGGTCGATGCCGAGCGCCTGGCACAGCCGCGCCGGGCCGCGGGCGAGGTCCCGGTCGGGTCCGGGAGTACGACGATCGCGGGCCAGCTCGACGCCGTCGACGACCTCCCCCGCGCGGAGCAGCACTGCGGATGCGGACCCGACCGTCCCGGTCACCACGTTGCAGCAGTGGTGCATGCCGTAGGTGAAGTAGACGTAGAGGTGACCGGGCGGACCGAACATCACCTCGTTGCGCGGTGTCGTCCCGCGGTAGGCGTGCGAGCCGGGATCGTTGGCACCGTCGTACGCCTCCACCTCGGTGAGCCGGACCGCCACCTCGCCGTGCCGGAGCACCGCTCCGAGCAACCGCGGTGCCGCCCGCAGCACGGGGACCGCGAGGGCGTCGGTCAGCTCGGTCATGCCGGCCAGCCTTGCAGCCGGCCCGTCACCCGAGCCAGTCGCGCTGTGCCGCCACGGCAGCGCGCAGCTCGGCGAGCTGCTCGGCCACCCGCTCGGGTGCCGTGCCGCCGCGGCCGCTGCGGGAGCGGACCGAGCCGTCGACGGTGAGCACGTCGCGGACGGCCGGCGTGAGCCGGGAGTCGATGTCGGCGAGCTCCTCGTCGCCGAGCTGGTGGAGCTCGATGCCGAGCTGCTCGCACCGGCGCACGCAGGCGCCGGCGAGCTCGTGGGCGACCCGGAACGGGGTCCCCTCGCGCACCAGCCACTCGGCGATGTCCGTGGCCAGGGAGAATCCCTGCGGCGCCAGCTCGGCGAGCCGGTCGGTGTCGAAGCGGAGCGTGGCGACCTGCCCGGCGAACGCCGGCAGCAGCACCAAGAGGGTGTCGACCGAGTCGAAGACCGGCTCCTTGTCCTCCTGCAGATCGCGGTTGTAGGCCAGCGGGAGCGCCTTGAGGGTGGCCAGCAGGCCCGACAGGTTGCCGATGAGCCGACCGGCCTTGCCGCGGGCCAGCTCGGAGATGTCCGGGTTCTTCTTCTGCGGCATGATGCTCGAGCCGGTCGAGAAGGCGTCGTCGAGGGTCACGAAGCCGAACTCCCGGGTCGCCCAGAGGATCACCTCCTCGGCGAGCCGGCTGACGTCGACCCCGATCATCGCGGTGACGAAGGCGAACTCCGCAACGAAGTCGCGCGCGGCCGTGCCGTCGATGCTGTTCGCCGTGGACCCGCTGAAGCCGAGGTCGGCCGCGACCTGCTCCGGGTCGAGGCCGAGGCTGGAGCCGGCGAGCGCCCCCGAGCCGTACGGCGAGTCGGCCGAGACACGGGCGTCCCAGTCCCGCAGCCGCCCGACGTCACGCAGCAGCGGCCAGGCGTGCGCAAGCAGGTGGTGGGAGAGCAGCACTGGCTGGGCGTGCTGCAGATGCGTGCGACCGGGCATCACCACGCCGAGGTGCTGCTCCGCCTGAGCGGCGAGCGCCTCGACGAGCGAGAGCACCTGCCGCGCGATGGTGCGCGCGTGGTCGCGGAGGAACACCTTGAACAGCGTGGCGATCTGGTCGTTGCGGCTGCGACCGGCCCGCAGCTTGCCGCCGATCTCTGCGCCCACCTCCTCCAGCAGGAGCCGCTCGAGGGCTCCGTGCACGTCCTCGTCGGCGCCCTCCGGCCGCAGGCCCCCCTGCGAGAACCGCTCCCCCAGCACCCGGATGCCACGCTGCAGCTCGGCATGGTCGGCGTCGTCGAGCAGCCCGGCGGCGTGCAGCGCCCGGGCATGGGCCGCTGACCCGGCCAGGTCGTAGGGCACCAGTCGCCAGTCGAAGTGGGTGCTCCGCGAGAGCGCCTCGAGCTCCGGGCTCGGCCCGCTGTCGAACCGGCCACCCCACAGCTTGCCGGTGTTGGTGCCTTCGGTCTTCTCGGTCAATTGCCGTGCTCCGTTCGGTTCGCCAGCGACAGGAACCGCTCGGCGAGCGGCTGTCCACCCGAGGGGTCGCGCGAGATGACCAGCACCGTGTCGTCGCCCGCGATGGTCCCGAGGACGTCGCCCAGCTCGGCCTTGTCCAGCGCCGAGGCGAGGAAGTTCGCGGCGCCGGGCGGCGTGCGCAGCACCACCAGGTTCGCCGTCGCGTCGGCGGAGACGAGCAGCTCGCTGCACAGCCGCCCGAGGCGGGCCTCGGACGCGGCGGTCTCGCGTGCGACCACCGGCGTCCGGTCGCCACCCTCGGCTGGCACGGCGTAGACGAGCGCGCCTGACGGCGTCCGCACCTTGACGGCGTCGAGGTCGACCAGGTCGCGGGAGAGCGTCGCCTGCGTCACCACGAGGCCGGCTTCCGCGAGCAGGTCGGCCAGCTCGGTCTGGGAGCGCACCTCCTGCGTCCCGAGCAGCTCGACGATGCGCTGCTGGCGAGCGCTCTTCGTGGTCGGGATCGGCCCGTGTCCCTCGTCGGGTCGCTGGTGGCGCCCCTGCTCGTGCAGCGTCATGCCAGCACCCACCCCAGCACGGCCTTCTGCGCGTGGCGCCGGTTCTCGGCCTCGTCCCACACGGCGCTCCGGGGGCCCTCCAGGACCTCCGCGGTGATCTCCTTGCCCCGATAGGCAGGCAGGCAGTGCAGCACGAGGGCGTCGTCGGCGGCTCGGGCGAGCAGCTCGGCGTTCACCTGCCACGGGCCGAACGCCTCGGACCGGCGCTCCTGCTCGTCCTCCTTGCCCATCGACACCCACGTGTCCGTGGCGATCACGTCGGCTCCGGTCGCCGCGTCCCGCGCGTCGGCCACGACCTTGGCAGAACCGCCGGTGGTGGCGGCGATGGCACGGGCGCGGTCCAGCACGTCGTCGTCGGGCCCGAAGCCGGCCGGGCCGCTGACCCGCACGTGCATGCCGGCCAGCGCACCGGCCAGCAGGTAGGAGTGCCCCATGTTGCAGGCGGCGTCACCGAGGAAGGCCAGCGTCTGCCCCGCGAGCGCGCCCCGGTGCTCGCGGATGGTGAGCAGGTCGGCGAGGGTCTGGCACGGGTGGAACTGGTCGGTCAGCGCGTTCACCACCGGTACGCCGGCGTGCTCGGCCATCTCCTCCAGGCGCGACTGGTCGTGGGTGCGCCAGACGATCACCGCCGCCTGCCGGCCCAGCACGCGCGCGACGTCGCGGATGGACTCGCGCTCACCGATCTGCGCGAGGTTGCCGTCGATGATCATCGGGAAGCCCCCGAGCTCGGCGATGCCGGAGGCGAAGGACGCCTGGGTCCGCAGGGTCGGCTTGTCGAAGATGATCGCCACCGTCTTCGGCCCGGCGAGCGCCTTGTCGTCGTACGGCGCGGCCTTGAGCGCGAGCGCGCGGTCCAGAACGTCGGCCTGCTCGGCCGGCGTCAGGTCGTCGTCACGCAGGAAGTGCCGCGTCATGGGGTGTCCTCGATGGTCACGACGTCGGCCCAGGCCTCGCCGAGCGCCGCGATGTCGGCCTCTGCGATGGTCAGCGGCGGTGCGAACCGGAGGCGCCCCGGGCCGGTGTTGTTGAGCAGGAAGCCACGCTCCTGTGCCCGGGTGACCACCTGCGCAGCCGTCTCGTCAGCGAGCTGGGCGCCGAGCAGCAGGCCCCGGCCCTCGACGTCGGTGACCTCCTGCTCGGCGAGCAGGACCTCGGTCAGCTGCCGACCGCGCACGACGGCCGCCTCGAGGAGTCCTTCCCGCTCGATGGCGTCCAGCACGGCCAGGGCAGCGGCGCACGCGACGGGGTTGCCGCCGAAGGTGGTGCCGTGGTTGCCGGGCTGCAGCAGCGTCGCCGACTCCCCGTGCGCGATGGTGGCGCCGATGGGGATGCCTCCGCCCAGGCCCTTGGCCAGCGTCACCAGGTCCGGCGGAACGCCCGAGGCGGCGTGCGCGAACCAGTCGCCGGTCCGGCCCACGCCCGTCTGCACCTCGTCGAACCACAGCAGCGCACCGTGCTTCGTGGTGATCTCGCGCGCCGCCGCGAGGAAGCCCTCGGGCGGCACCACGACGCCGGCCTCGCCCTGGATCGGCTCGACCACCACGGCAGCCGTGGTCCCGTCGACCGCGTCACGCAACGCCCCGGCGTCGCCGTACGGCACCCAGACCACCTCGCCGGGCAGCGGCTCGAAGGGAGTCCGGTAGGCCTCCTTCGCCGTGAGCGCCAGCGCGCCCAGGGTGCGGCCGTGGAATGCGCCCTCCATCGCGACGAGCCGCGTGCGCCCGGTCCGCCGGGTCACCTTGAGCGCCGCCTCGTTGGCCTCCGTGCCGGAGTTGGAGAAGAACACCCGGCCGGCGTCACCGGGCGAGAGGGGCAACAGCGCCAGTAGCCGCTCGGCCAGCTCGACCTGCGGCGGCGTGGTGAAGAAGTTCGACACGTGGCCGAGCGTGCGCAGCTGGGTCGTGACGGCGTCCACCAGTGCGGGGTGACCGTGGCCGAGTGCGTTGACGGCGATGCCGCCGAAGAAGTCGATGTACTCCCTGCCGTCCTCGTCCCAGACGTGCGCACCGTCGCCGCGCACGAGCGCCAGCCGGGGCGGCCCGAAGGTGTTCATCAGCGACGCGGCGTACCGCTCCTGCAGGGTCATGCGCTCGGCCTGGCCTTCCGGATCCTGGTGGCGACGCCCGGCAGCACCTGCGTGCCGACGCCCTCGTCGGTGAAGATCTCGAGCAGTACGGCGTGGGGCTGGCGTCCGTCCACGACGGTGGCCCGTGGCACCCCGCCCTGCACGGCCCGCAGGCAGGCGCCCATCTTCGGCACCATCCCGCTGGCCAGGCTGGGCATCAGCTCGGCGAGCGCTTCGGGGCTGATCTCCTGGATGACGTCGTCGCTGTCCGGCCAGTCGCGGTAGAGCCCCTCGACGTCGGTGAGCACGAGCAGCTTCTCCGCGCCCAGTGCCACGGCCAGCGCGGCAGCAGCCGTGTCGGCGTTGACGTTGTGGACCTGGCCGGCCTCGTCGGGGGCGACGCTGGAGATGACCGGGATCCGGCCCGCCTCGACCAGGTCCAGCACCGCCTCGGGCCGGACCCGGGCGACCTCGCCGACGAGGCCGAGGTCCACCTCCTCGCCGTCGACCATGGTGCCGGTGGCGCGCGCGGTGAACAGCCCGGCGTCCTCACCGGAGAGCCCCACCGCGATGTGCCCGTGCTGGTTGACCAGCCCGACGAGCTCGCGCTGCACCTGACCGACGAGCACCATCCGGACCACGTCCATCGCCTCCGGCGTGGTCACGCGCAGGCCGCCCCGGAACTCCGACTCGATCCCGAGCCGGTCGAGCATGCTCGAGATCTGCGGGCCGCCCCCGTGCACGACGACCGGCTTGAAACCGGCGTAGCGCAGGAACGCGATGTCCTCGGCGAATGCCTGCTTCAGGCTGTCGTCGGTCATCGCGTTGCCGCCGTACTTCACCACGATCACCTGTCCGTGGTACTTCATCAGCCACGGGAGCGCGCCGGCCAGGGTGGCGGCCTTCTTCGGGTCCGGCCCGGCTGGTGCGGGCGTCGTCGGGTCGGTCATGAGGAGTACGCGCTGTTCTCGTGGACGTAGGCGTGGGTGAGGTCGTTGGTCCAGACGGTGGCCCGCTCCGTCCCGGCCTTGAGGTCGATGGTGACGCTGACCTCCCGGCCGGTCAGGTCCACCTTCGCCGGGTCCTCGGCCGGCGTGGACCGCCGGCACACCCAGACGCCGTTCATGGCGACGTCGAGGTCTGCGGGGTCGAACACCGCGCCGGTGGTGCCGATGCTGGCCAGCACCCGCCCCCAGTTGGGGTCGTTGCCGAAGACCGCCGCCTTGAACAGGTTGCTGCGCGCCACGGAGCGGCCGACCTCGACGGCGTCGGCCTCGCTCGCGGCGTTGAGCACCGTGATGGCGATCTCGTGGTCGGCGCCCTCGGCGTCCTTGAGCAGCTGCATCGCCAGGTCGGTGCAGGCCTGGGACAGGGCGCCGGTGAAGTCGTCGAGGCTCGGGGTGATGCCGCTGGCCCCGCTGGCCATCACGGTGACGGTGTCGTTGGTCGACATGCAGCCGTCGGAGTCCAGCCGGTCGAAGCTCACCCGGGTCGCTGCCCGGAGCGCGCGGTCGAGGTCGGCGGCGGGTACGACGGCATCCGTGGTGAGCACCACGAGCATGGTGGCGAGCTGGGGTGCGAGCATGCCCGCGCCCTTGGCCATGCCGCCGATGCTCCAGCCGGCGCCCTCGACCACGACCTGCTTGGGCACGCTGTCGGTCGTCATGATGGCGCGCGCTGCCTGCTCGCCGTGTGCCGCGTCGTCACCGAGCCCGGCCAGGGCGGCGCCCACGCCGTCGAGCAGGTTCTGGCGGGGGTTCGCCAGCCCGATCAGGCCGGTGGAGCACACCACCACGTCGATCGCACCGATCCCGAGTCCCGCGGCCACCTGCTCGGCCACCGCGTGCGTGGTCTGGAAGCCGTCGGGGCCGGTGTAGCAATTGGCCCCTCCGGAGTTGAGCACGACCGCGCGCACGGTGCCGTCCCTCACGACCTCCTGGCTCCAGAGCACCGGGTTGGCCTTGCAGCGGTTGGCGGTGAACACGCTGGCGGAGTCGTGGGTGGGGCCCTGGTTGACCACCAGGGCGAGGTCGGGACCACCGGTGGCCTTGAGGCCGGCGCTGGTCCCGGCGGCCGTGAAGCCGGCGGGGTGGGTGACGGACATGTCAGCTCTTTCCGGGAGTGGTGACGGGTGCGGACACGACGACATGGCCTCGTCGCCGCCACTCCTCGGCTGCGTCGTCCGCCCGGTCCATCGGCACCAGGATCCAGTCGGTGGAGAACGTGGAGAGGCTGAAGATGCTGATCCCCGCCTCGGCCAGCGGGGCCAGCAGCCCAGCCAGGACGCCGGTCAGCCCGAAGTCGAGGGGACCCTCGATGGCGAAGCCGGTGAACGGGCCGGCTTGGGGCACCTTCCGCGGAACGCTGCGGCCGGCACAGACGACCGTCGTCTCGGCAGCAGTGGCGACCACGGCGAACACGGAGGAGGACTCCGCCCACGCCGGGACGTCGGCGCCGGCAGCCAGGCTCGCCACCACCAGCTTCTCGGGGTAGCGGTGCAGCGTGCGTCCCTCGCTCACGGCGCCAGCCCCACGGTGGAGAGGCCGGTCGTCTCGGCGAGGCCGAGCGCGAGGTTCATGCACTGGACGGCCGCACCGGCGGTGCCCTTCGCCAGGTTGTCGACGGCCCCGACCGCGACGACCCGGCCGGCGGCCTCGTCGAGGGTGACCTGGAGGTGCACGGCGTTCGAGCCGGTCACCGCCTTCGTGCTGGGCCACTGCCCCTCGGCCAGCAGGTGCACGAACGGCTCGTCGTCGTACGCCTTCCGGTAGGCGGCGCGCACGTCGTGAGCGGTGACACCGGGCCTGGCCCGGCCGCTGCAGGTGGCGAGGATGCCGCGGGGCATCGGCACCAGGACCGGAGTGAAGCTGACCCGCACCCGTTCGCCGGTGAGCGCCGACAGGTTCTGCACGATCTCGGGACTGTGCCGGTGGACGCCGCCGACGCCGTAGGCGGACGCGGAGCCCATCACCTCGCTGCCCAGGAGGTGCGGCTTGGCCGCCTTGCCGGCACCGCTCGTCCCCGAGGCGGCCACAACGACGAGGTCGTCGGGCTCGACCAGGCCGTCGGCCACGGCGGGCGCCAGCGAGAGCGTGGAGACGGTCGGGTAGCAACCCGGCACAGCGATCCGCCGGATGCCGGCCAGCTGCTCGCGCTGGCCCGGCAGCTCCGGAAGCCCGTACGGCCACGATCCGGCATGCTCGGAGCCGTAGAACTTCTCCCAGTCCTCGGCGTCGGTGAGCCGGAAGTCGGCACCGCAGTCGATCACCACCGTCTCGGGCCCGAGCTGCTCGGCGTAGCCGCCGGACTGGCCGTGCGGGAGCGCGAGGAAGACCACGTCATGGCCGGCCAGCGTCTCCGGCGACGTGGCCTCCAGCACCCGGTCGGCGAGCGGCACCAGGTGCGGCTGGAGCTCGCTCAGCGGCGAACCCGCGTTGCTCGCGCCGGTCAGTGCGCCGATCTCGACCGCGGGGTGCCCCAGGAGCAGGCGGAGCAGCTCCCCGCCGGCGTACCCACTCGCTCCGGCCACGGCCACGCTGACGC
>DASSOK010000056.1:0-15981 GCA_035700665.1 Marmoricola sp. | reverse complement strand
CCGACGTCGACGGTGCCCGTCCACTGCACCCAGGTGTCCTCGCTGGGCACCCGGCCGAGCTCGGCGAGCTGCCACGCACCGCCGTCGAGCTGGAACTCCACGCGCTCGATGCCGGTGTGCTGGGCCCACGCGCTGCCGCCGACGCGGAGCCTGCCGGCCTTCGTCGAGGAGCCGTTGCGCGGCACGTCGACCCGGGACTCGGTCTTGACCGGCCCCTTCTCGCCCCAGCCGCGCTCGGTCCAGTAGGCGTCGAAGGCGTCGAACCGGCTCACCTCGAGGTCGACCAGCCACTTGGTCGCGGAGACGTAGCCGTAGAGCCCGGGCACCACCATCCGCACCGGGAACCCGTGCCGCAGCGGCAGCGGCTCGCCGTTCATCGCGATCGCGAGCATCGCGTTCCGGTCGTCGGTCAGCGCCGAGAGCGGGGTACCGCAGGTCCAGCCGTCGTCGGAGGTCTGCTTGACCGCGTCCGCGCCCGGCTGCACGCCGGCCTCCGCGAGGATGTCGCGGATCAGCACGCCCGACCAGTAGGCGTTGCCGATCAGGTCGCCGCCGACCTCGTTGGACACGCAGCACAGCGTCACCCAGGCCTCGGTGAGCTGCCGGTCGAGAAGGTCGGCGTAGCTGAGCACCAGCTCGCGGTCGACCAGGCCGTGGACCCGCAGCGACCAGTCCTTGGGCGAGATGCTGGGCGGGGAGAAGGCGGTGTCGATCCGGTAGAACCGCTCGTTGGGAGTGCGCCACGGCGGCACCCCCGCGACCCCGAGGTCGGCCCCGGCCGGCGTGGTCCCGGACGCCACGGGCAGGCGCAGCAGCCGCCGGGCCCGCTCGACCTGCTCCCGCCCCCGTCCGGCGAGCCGCCCGAGCGCCGCGACCGCCCCCGCCGCGAGGACCACCCCGCCCGTCCGGACCAGCAGCTGGCGTCGGTCGGGGTCGGTCTGCGGGTCGGGCTGCGGGTCGGGCTGCGGGTCGGCGCTGCTTGTAACGCCCGGTTCTGGCCTCTTGGTGCCTCCCCGGGCGGGCCCTAAGGGGCGCGAACTCCGCGTTACAAGCGACTCCGGCGCCGCACCCGAGGAAGCCGCCCGGGCGGCCGCGAGGCCCGGTGCGGTGAGGAACCGCAGTACGACGATCCAGGTGACCAGCCCGACGACCACGGCGACGCCGGCGTCGATGCCGGAGCCGTCGAGGCGGGCCAGCGCCAGCAGGCCGAGGACGGCCAGCGCGAAGAAGATGCCGTCGGAGAGCAGGCTGCTGCGCCGCGTCGCCACACCGGCCAGCGCGCACAGCCCCAGGAAGATCAGGGTGGTGCCCGCGATGAGCAACGGCTTGTCGAGGTGCCGCACCAGCTCCACGAGCTGGACGGCGAGCGAGCCGGGGGTGTAGTCCCGGACCGCCAGGGCCACCGCCACGAGCGGCGACTCGCCGCCCCCGAAGGCCCACACGACCGCCTGGCTGGTGGCCAGCCCGGACAGGCCGGCGACGACGCCGGCCAGCGCCAGCGGCGCCGTCGCGACGCGGTTCCCTGGGTGGCTCACCGGCCCATCGTCGCGCAACCGGCCAAGAATCGGCTGAGGAACCGCCCGACGCCCCGGGGACGCCGGAGGGACAGCCCGAGCCGACGGGGTGCGGCACAATCGCCCCGTGACCCCTGACCTGCGCATCGGCGTCGGCACCGACGTGCACCGGCTCGTCGAGGGCCGGCCGATGCACCTCGCCGGGCTGCACTGGCCCGACGAACCGGTCGGCCCGGAGGGGCACAGCGACGGCGACGTGGTGCTGCACGCGGCCTGCGACGCGCTGCTCTCCGCGGCCGGGCTGGGCGACCTGGGCAGCAACTTCGGGACCGCCGAGCCGCAGTGGGCCGGTGCCGCGGGCGACGACCTGCTCGCCGAGACGCTGCGGAGGGTCCGCGACGAAGGCTGGTCGGTGGTCAACGTCGCGGTCCAGCTCGTCGGCAACCGGCCCCGGCTGGGCTCCCGACGCGACGAGGCGCAGGCCCGGCTCGCCGACCGGCACGGCATCACCGTCACCCTGACCGCCACGACCACCGACGGCCTCGGCCTGACCGGCCGCGGCGAGGGCATCGCCGCGATCGCCACCGCTCTCCTGGCTCGCGGATAGCCCGACCCCGGCCCGACACGCGGCACGCCATCCGAGACGGCCGCTGGGCGTCGTACCGCTGATGCAGCACACTGCCGGGTGATGAGCGAGACCCTGCAGACCGACGACGGCCTGAAGCTGGCGGTGCACGTGTTCGGCCCGGAAGACGTCCCGGTGACGGTCGTGCTCGCGCACTGCTGGACGCTGGACTCCGCCGACTGGCACTACCAGGTGCGCGACCTGCAGCGCGAGTTCGGCCACCGGATCCGGATCGTCACCTGGGACCACCGCGGCCACGGCCAGTCCGAGGGCGGCAGCCGGCGCGACTGCCGGATCGAGCTGCTCGCGCGCGACATGGGCGCGGTGATCGACGAGTTCGCGCGCGGGAAGCTGGTGCTCGCCGGTCACTCGATCGGCGGGATGACGATGATGGGGCTGGCCCAGGAGCGCCCGGACCTCCTCGACCGGGTGGTCGGCGCGGTGTTCGTCTCGACCTCGTCCGGCCGGATGGACACCGTGACCCTCGGCCTGCCCGAGATGGGGCCGTTCCTGCGAGCACAGATCCCGCGGATGCTGGCGCTGCGTTCGCGGACCCTGTCCAAGCGCGCCCGCCGCCGCGCACCGATCATCGAGCGCCGGATCGTGCGCACCTTCGTGTTCGGCAAGCCGATGCGCCTGGTCGACGCGGCCCAGACCGTCGAGGGGCTGATCAACTCCTCGGCCGACACGGTGGTCGGCTACTACGAGGACTTCATGAAGCACGAGCGCACCGACGCGTTGACGGCGTACGACGGCATCCCCACGCACGTGCTGGTCGGCACCCGCGACGTGCTCACCCCGCCGGAGCACGCCCGCCGGATCGCGGACAGCATCAAGGGCGCCATCCTGACCGTGGTCCCCGACGCCGGCCACATGCTGCCCTTCGAGCGCGAGGAGCTGGTCTCCGGCGTCCTGATCCGCCTGGTCCGCCCGCACCTGGCCCCGGCAGGGTCCTCGGCCGATGGCTGAGCCTCGGGCGGCGGTCGTCGTCCTGGCCGCGGGCTCCGGCACCCGCGTCGGCTCGGCGACCAACAAGGTGCTGCTCCCGCTGGGCGAGCTGCCGGTGCTCGCGCACAGCGTGCGCACGGCGCTGGAGGTCGGCGGCGTGCACCGCCTCGTCGTGGTGGTCCGCCCCGGCGACCGCGACCAGGTCGCCGCGGCGCTGACCCCGGTGCTCGGCGCCCACGACCTGTGGCTGGTCGACGGCGGCGCGGAGCGGCACGACTCCGAGTACGCCGCACTGCGGGCGCTCGCTCCGGACATCGAGGCCGGCGACCTCGAGGTGGTGGCGATCCACGATGCCGCCCGCCCGCTGGCCACCCCGGCGCTGTTCCGGCGGACCATCGACGCGGCGGCCGCGCACGGCTCGGCGGTCCCGGCGCTCGCGGCCGGCAGCCTCAGCCGCAGTGACGGTACGACGCCGCGCAGCGACCTCGCCGCGGTCCAGACCCCGCAGGCCTTCGCCGCCGTCACGCTGCTCGAGGCCTACCGGCAGGCGGACCGGGACGGCTTCACCGGGACGGACACCGCGGCCTGCCTGGAGCGGTACGCCGCCCTCGCCGCCCACAGCGTGCCCGGCTCGGCCGAGAACGTGAAGGTGACCTTCCCCGAGGACCTCGCCCTCGCCGAGGCGCTGCTGGCCGGACGGTCCTGACGCCGGCCCGCTCGAGTCAGCGGGTGAGCGCCTCGAGCACCGGGAGGTCGGCCTCCTCGTGCACCCGCCGCCCGGCCGACGGCGCCTGCAGCAGCCGCACCTCGAACCGCCGGGCGAGGTCGTCGACGAGCGCGGCGAAGTCGTCGGTGCGCAGCCGGTCGAGCTCAGCCAGGACGGCACCGGGGATGACGACGGGGCTGGTCACGCCGACGAGCGCCGACCGGTCGACGGTCTCGCCGAGCAGCCCGCCGTCGAGGTCGCCGGAGAGCGGCTTGACGGTGTCGGTCACCGGCCGGTGGCCGACCACCACGGCTCCGGTCCGGACGGACAGCTCGATCGCCTCGACGAGGAACGCCGGCGGCGTCATCGGGCAGAGCGGGTCGTGCAGCACGAGCGGCCGGCCGGATCGTCGTACCAGCTCGGGGTCGGTGCCCTGGTCGACCAGCTGCACGCCGGCCTCCTCGAGGGCCCAGGTCGCGGTGGCGACCAGCGACTCCCCGTGCACCAGCGCGAACGGCAGCGACCCGCGGCCCTCGACCGGCACCCAGCCCAGCGGCGGCTCCTGCTCCTCATCCACACCTGCAGCGTAGAGAACGACGGACGCCCCCGGTCAGCGACCGGGGGCGTCCGAGGTGTCAGGGGTCAGGAGGCGAGGACCTCGTCGAGGATGGTCTCGGCCTTGTCCTCGTTGGTGTGCTCGGCCAGGGCCAGCTCGGAGACGAGGATCTGGCGCGCCTTGGCCAGCATCCGCTTCTCGCCCGCGGACAGGCCGCGGTCCCGCTCCCGGCGCCAGAGGTCGCGGACGACCTCGGCGACCTTCATGACGTCACCGGAGTGCAGCTTCTCCAGGTTGGCCTTGTAGCGACGGGACCAGTTGGTCGGCTCGTCCGGTACGACGGCGCGCAGGACGTCGAAGACCCGGTCCAGGCCCTCCTTGTCCACGACGTCGCGGACGCCGACCAGGTCGAGGTTGCACGCGGGCACCCGGACCACCAGGTCCTGCTGTGCCACGATGCGCAGGACGAGGTACTGCTTCTCCTCCCCCTTGATGGTGCGCATCTCGATGTCCTCGATGACTGCAGCCCCGTGATTGGGATAAACAACCGTTTCGCCGACGGTGAAAGTCATGTGTCTGTGAACCACCTTTCGAGTGACCAGTCTAACACGCCGCCGGACCGGTCGAGGACGCGTCTGTGCAGGTCAGAGGCCAAATCCGGGCTTGACAACCGGCTTGTCGGTGTGCCGCGGCGCTCCGACGACGGCGTCCGGAAGATCCGGTTCGCCCGGCTCGGTCTGCTGCCGGGGGCCGCGGCCGGAGGGTAGTTTTCGGCCATGAGCGATGCAGTTCCCGCGACGGGGACGACGACCCGCACCGGGCAGCTGAGGGGCCTGCTCCGGTGCAGCCACCCGAGGCAGGCGATCGCCTTCGCGGTGGTCATCGGCGTGCTGGCCCGGGCCTCGGACCGGCCCTGGCGGGAGGTGCTCGTGGCGGCCGGCGCCGTGCTCGTCGTACAGCTGCTCCTCGGCCTGGGCAACGACGTCAGCGACGAGGAGTACGACCGGCGGGCGGGCCGCGAAGATAAGCCGATCGCCACCGGCGAGGTGCCGCGCGGGAACGCCACCTATCTGGTGATGGTGCTGCTCCTGGTCGCGATCCCGCTGTCGCTGCAGAACGGCGGGGCCGCGGGGGCCGCGCTGCTGATCACCGTGCTGGTCGGGGCGGTGCACAACCGCTGGCTGCACCGGGGGGCGTTCTCGTGGGTCGGCTGGGTGCTCACCTTCGCGCTGCTGCCGGCGTTCCTGGCGTACGGCGGCTGGGCCGGCGGCGTGCACGGGGCTCCCCCGACCTGGCAGTTCACCGCGGCCGCGGCGGCGGTCGGCCTCTGCGTGCACTTCCTGACCACGCTGCCGGACCTGGTCGACGACAACGCGGCCGGCGTGCGGAACCTCCCTCTGCGGATCGCTCTCCGCACCGGGGCACCTCGCCTCTTCTGGGCCACCGTGGTGGCCACCGTCGTCGCGGTCTACCTGCTCGTCGCCGCCGGACTCGACGTCGGGCTGAGGCAGTGAGGCGATAGGCTCACGACCGCCTGATGGCTCAGGCTGACGACCATCCCCGAGAGGAGCCCGCGCTCGTGAAGTCTCCCCTGCGCCGCCGGATCGCCGCCGTCGCCCTGGTGCTCGCCGCTCCGGCCGCCGCCGGCTGCACGAACGGCTTCGACGCCCAGACCGACCAGCCCTACCAGCCGGCTGTCGGCGTCAACGACCAGACCGGCAGCGTCGACGCGCTGAACGCGGCGATCGTCTCCGACACCGACGGCATCGGCACCCTGTCGGTCACGCTCCTCAACAACGCCGACCAGCCCGACCAGCTCGTCTCGGTGACCGGCCAGGACCTGACCGCGCAGTTCTCCCCGATCGAGCTGCCGACCGACCAGCTGGTCGACCTCTCCAAGGAGGGCCAGGTCGCGGTGTCCGGCCCCAAGGTCTCCGCCGGCGAGTTCGTCACCCTGGAGCTGGTCTTCCGCGACGGTGGCAGCAAGGAGATGACCGTGCCGGTCGTCCCGCACGCGTTCGACTTCGGCGAGGTGCCGCTGCCCTCCGGCTCTCCCTCGGCCACCCAGTAAGGCCGCCCGTGGCCACCCTGATCCTGCTCCGGCACGGGCAGAGCGACTGGAACGAGAAGAACCTCTTCACCGGCTGGGTCGACGTCCCGCTCACCGAGAAGGGCCGCGCCGAGGCGGTGCACGGCGGCGAGCTGATGGCCGAGGCGGGCCTGCTGCCCGACGTGGTGCACACCTCCCTGCTGCGCCGGGCGATCAACACCGCCTGCATCGCGCTGGACACCTGCGACCGGCACTGGATCCCGGTGCGCCGCTCGTGGCGGCTCAACGAGCGGCACTACGGGGCGCTGCAGGGCAAGGACAAGGCGGCGATCCGCGAGGAGTACGGCGAGGAGCAGTTCATGCTCTGGCGCCGCTCCTTCGACGTGCCCCCGCCGCCCCTCGACGACGACGCGGAGTTCTCGCAGGCCGGCGACGTCCGGTACGACGGCCTCGGCGACGACCTCCCCCGCACCGAGTGCCTCAAGGACGTGGTGGCGCGGTTCCTGCCCTACTGGGAGTCCTCGATCGTGCCCGACCTGCAGTCCGGCGCGACCGTGCTCGTCGCCGCCCACGGCAACAGCCTGCGGGCCCTGGTCAAGCACCTCGACGGCATCTCCGACGAGGACATCGCCGGCCTGAACATCCCCACCGGGATGCCGCTGCTCTACGAGCTCGACGACGAGCTCCAGCCGGTCGAGAAGGGCGGGCGCTACCTCGACCCCGACGCCGCTGCCGAGGCTGCCGCTGCGGTGGCGAACCAGGGGCGCTGACGGGGTGGTGGTTTCACAGGTGAACCTGTGAAGACGCCACTTCCCAGTCGTTGCAACGGGGGTGAAGTGCTGGTGTCACAGGTGAACCTGTGAAACCGCCCGCCCTCAACGCCCCCGCACCTTCACCAGGTGCGCGAACACCACGGTGTTGCCCACGTGGTGCCGGATCGTCTCGTCGAAGTCGCTGCAGGTGATCACCCGCAGGGTCGGCTCGGAGAGGTCCTTGCCGCCGTAGACGAGCTTCGTCGGGAACGACGCCTTCTTGAAGTCCCGGACCGCGTCCACCCGGAACAGCAGCCGGACGCCGTCGGCGCGCTCGACCTCGATGGCCGCGCCCGGCCGGATCTGGCCCAGCCGGAAGAACACCGACGGGCCGGAGGCGGTGTCCACGTGCCCCTCGATGATCGACGGGCCCGGCTGCCCCGGGGAGGGGGAGTTCTCGAACCACGCGGCCAGGTCCTCGCGAGGGCCGGGCTGCGGCACCGCGAGGGTGCCGTCGGGGTTGAGCCCGATCGGGAAGACCGAGGTGTCGATGTCCAGCGACGGGATCTGGATCGACACGGGCTCGGAGGGGCCGAGTGGTGCCGGTGCCGCCTGCTCCGTCGGCGAGGGCTCGCCGGACGGGTCGGCCGAGGGCGACGGGGCGCTGCTCGAGGAGGCCGGCGGGTCGATGGTGCCGGCCGAGCGGGTCTCGGGCACCTCGACCTGGGACCGCAGCGCCAGGACGAGTACGACGATCCCCGCGACGCCGACCGCCAGGGCGAGCAGGAGCCCGCTCCGGCGGCCGAACAGGGGTGATGGTGATGCCATCAGTCGTCAGGCGACCTCGGTCGCGCGACGACGCTTGACGCCGTACAGCACGGTGCCAGCGGCACCCGCACCGAGCAGGCCGGCACCGAGGCCGAGCAGGCCCGGGTTCTCCAGCCCGGCGGTGGAGCCGGTGCCGGTGGCGACGCCGCCGGTCGGCATGGCCGAGAGCACGCCGCACAGGTTGGGCGACGTGGCGGCCAGCGGCAGGCTGGGCACCAGGTTGCTCTTGGCGTTCTGCGCCTTCTTGCTCAGCGTCGACGGGTCGAGGCCGTGGACCACGATCACGCCGGTGCCCTCACGGAGCGAGGCGGCGGTCGCGTCGGACAGCTCGATGGTGCGGTTGTACTCGAGGCTGTCACCACCGGGCGCCGTCTTGATGTTGGTGCCGGCGGCCGGGGACGTGTCGCCCTTGAGCGAGAGGGTGGTGCCGATCTCGCCGTAGAAGGGCTGGCCCTCGACGGTGTCGACGATGCCGTCACCGTTCTTGTCCGCATCGGGCGTGGGGCAGCTGCCCTGGGCGCCGATGTGGATGTGCTGGACGTGCGGGTAGGGACCACCGTTGAACTCGGCCGGCAGGCCGCTCCAGCTCATCTGGATGTCGGCGGTGTTGCCGTTCAGGGTGATCGTCGCCATCCCGGAGCCGTTGGAGTTGTTCAACGGGTTCAGGGTCGCCTGGTAGGTCGACCCGTCGTCTGCGGAGGCGACACTCGGAGCAAGCGCCAAGGGCATGGCGGCTGCGGCGAGAGGAACCAGAACACGGATTGCCTTGTGCATTGTTCTCCTCTTGTCGGACTTCCGGCCTGACTGCCCGCCCGAACGGGGCCGGCGCCTGAGCCGCTTGTTGGGGGTGGTTCGCAGCCCCCGGCCGATCGGATGGGGAGAAATCAGGGAAATCACCGGAGGTTTCCCCATCCGGTGCGATCCCGGCTCCGAACTCCTTGCCCAGGCGATCACCGTCGCTCCCGAGCCGATCCCGAGGAGACCCATGCGCAACCTGCGCCCGCTGTCCCGCCCGCTGTCCGCCGTCGCCCTGCTGCTCAGCGCCGGGCTGCTGCTCGGCGGCTGCGGGGAGCAGGCCCCGGCCGGCTCAGGGAGCAGCCAGGGCGGCACCCACGTGATGCCGGACGGCAGCACGATGAGCGACGCGGAGATGAAGGGCATGGCGGGGATGGACCACGGCTCCGCCGACGGCCACGGCGAGGGCGAGATGGACCACGGCATGGACATGGCCGCCACCTCCGGCCCCTCGGCCGCCGCCGCGATGATCTGCAGCGACGAGATCGCCGCCACCGTGCAGAACGTCTTCGGCCTCGACGAGAAGCCGGTCCCGCTCGACGGCTGGGCCGACCGCACCTACCGCTGCACCTGGGAGCTGCCCGGCGGTGACCTGAGGATGCAGGTCAAGGACCTCACCGAGGCGGGCCCCGGTCGCGCCTGGTTCGACGCGCTGCAGGCGAGGCTCGACGCCCGGCCGATCAAGGGTCTGCAGAGCCTGGGCTTCCCGGCCTTCGAGACCGGCTCCGGGGACGTCGGCTTCCTCAAGGACCACAAGACGCTCTGGGTGGACGCCTCCCGCGTCCCGGCCAGCGACCTGCCCGACGGGATGACGCGCACCGAGGCGGCGTACGGCGTCGCCGCGGCCGTCGTCGCCTGCTGGACCGAGTGACCCCCGCACCGGGTTGGCAGCATTCCGTCGTACGACGTCCGAAAACCGCGTGTCGCGGGCGACCGCGACCGCCTAGATTCGCGGGGTGACCGCCACCGTCTCCGCGCCCGCCCCCACCACGAGCCGGCCCTGGCTGCCGCTGGCCGCCGTCGCGTTCACGCTGCTGACCTGGGCCTCGGCGTTCGTGGCGATCCGGCACCTGGGCGGCACCGTGCCCGCCGGCTCGCTGAGCCTGGGCCGGCTCCTCGTGGCGGTCGTCGTGCTGGGCGGCATGGTCGTGGTGAGCAAGGGCCGGATCCGGCTCCCCGCCCGGGGCGCGTGGCCGCTGATCGCCCTCGGCGGGGCGTCGTGGATCGGCGTCTACAACCTCACCCTCAACGCCGGGGAGCAGCGCATCGACGCGGGCACCGCGGCGCTGCTGATCCAGGTCGGGCCGATCCTGGTGGCCCTGCTGGCGACCGTCTTCCTCGGCGAGCGGCTGACCCAGTGGGTCGTCCTGGGCATCGGGGTCGGCTTCGCGGGCGTCGTACTCATCGGCCGGGCCTCCTCCACCGGCGACAACGGTGACCTGGCCGGGGTGGCGCTGACGCTGGTCGCGGCGCTCACCTTCGCGGTCGGCGTGATCAGCCAGAAGCGCCTGCTCGGCAGCGGGATGACCGCGCTGGAGATGACGTTCTGGTTCTACGTGGTCGGCACCGTGGTGTGCCTGCCGTGGAGCGGTGAGCTGGTCGGCGTGGTGGCCGACGCCTCGGCTGCCGACCTGGGCTGGATCGTCTACCTCGGCGTGGTGCCGTCGGCGCTGGCGTTCACGACCTGGGCGTACGCGCTCTCCCACGCCGACGCCGGCAAGTTCGCGATGACCACGTTCCTGGTCCCGTTCATCACCAGCCTGATCGCCTGGGCCCTGCTCGACGAGGTACCGCCCGCGATGGCGTTCGTCGGTGGCGCCCTCTGCATCGGCGGCGTCCTGCTCACCCGTCGGGCCCCCCGCCCCGCCTCGACGCCGCCCGGGGCCGTGGAGGCGGGCGGCGCTCCCTTGTAACGCGGGGTTATCGTCGCTGCACACCCGGCACACCGGCCACCCAGCGTCGTGGACACCGCGTTACAACCGAGGACGGGCCCGATGACCCTCGCGCCGACCACCCGGCCGATCGCCCCGGCGATCCGCGACGTCCTCGGCGACCGCCGCTGGCTGGTGCTCACCGGCGCCGGCGTCTCCACCGACTCGGGCATCCCCGACTACCGCGGCCCGGGCTCGGTACGACGCCAGCCGATGACGATCCAGCAGTTCCGCAGCGGGCCGGCCGAGCAGCAGCGCTACTGGGCGCGCGCCTACCTAGGCTGGTCCCGGATGGCCGCCGCCCGGCCGAACGCCACCCACCGGGTCCTCGCCGACCTCGAGCGCCGGGGCCGGGTCGGCGCGCTGATCACCCAGAACGTCGACGGCCTGCACACCCGCGCCGGCCACCGCCGCGTCGTCGATCTGCACGGCCGGCTCGACCGGGTCTGCTGCCTGGCGTGCGGGGGGCTCGCCCCGCGCGAGGAGGTCCAGCGCCGGCTCGCCGCGCTCAACCCCGGGTACGACGACCGCCCGCTGGCCACCCTCCCCGACGGCGACGTCGCGCTGGAGGACACCAGCGACTTCGCCGTCGCGACGTGTGACTGCGGCGGCGCGCTCAAGCCGGACGTGGTGTTCTTCGGCGAGAACGTCCCCTCTGACCGCGTCGAGGAGTGCACCGCCCTGCTCGAGGACGCCGAGGCGCTCGTCGTACTCGGCTCCTCGCTGCACGTCTTCAGCGGCCGCCGATGGGTCAAGGCCGCCCACCGCCGCGGCATCCCGATCGTGATCGTCAACCGCGGCGCCACCCGGGGCGACGAGCTGGCCACGGTCAAGGTCGACGGTGGCTGCGCCGAGACGCTGGCCGCCCTGGGCTTGTAACGCCCGGTTCGCGCCTCTTAGGGCCCGCCCGGGCGGGCACCAAGTGGCGCGAACGGCGCGTTACAAGCGCCTCCGGCCACGCCGGCCACCCAGCGACCCCTCACTCCCCCGACGGCCGCAGCGCCTGGAACGCCTCGAGATTGCGGGTGGACTCGCCGCGGGAGAGGCGCCACTCCCACTCCTTGCGGATCGAGGAGGCGAAGCCGAGCTCGAGGATCGGGTTGAACGACTCGTCGGCATAGGTCAGCACCGCTCCGAGCAGCCGGTCGAGCTCCTCGGCACTCACCAGCGTCAGCGGCAGTCGCGCGTCCAGGTAGATGTCCCCCAGCGCGTCGAGCGCGAACGCGACGGCGAACATCTTCATGTTCCGCTCGAGCAGCCACCGATAGACGCCCTCGAAGTTCTCGTCCGGCTTGCGGCACACGAACGCGTGCACCGCGAGCGCGTGCGGCCCGACCTCGAGGCGGCAGGGGGTCTGCAGCTTGCGCTCCCCGGGGAGTACGACGTCGAAGACGCCGTCGGGCCCCTCGGTGAAGTCGAAGTCGCCCTCGGCCAGGAAGCCTCTGATCACCTCGCTCGGTGAGCTCACCGGACGACCCCCTCCTGCAGCTCGGTGCGCATCCGACTGACCGCCTCACCGTAGACGCCCAGCGTCGCGTCCGCGGTGTGCGACCAGCTGAACAGCGCGGCCTGCCGCAGGGCCGCGGCGGACAGCGACTCCCGCAGGGTCGGCTGGTCGAGCACCCGCTCGATGACCCGGGCATAGTCGGCCGGGTCGTGGCCGGAGACGAGGAAGCCGGACCGCTGGTCGGCGACCGCGGTGGTCAGCCCGCCGACCTCGGCGGCGACGACCGGCGTGCCGCAGGCCTGCGCCTCGACGGCGACCAGTCCGAAGGACTCGTTGTAGGAGGGCACGCAGACCAGCGTCGCGGCGGAGTACCAGCCGACCAGCTCCTCGCGCGTCACCGGCGGCACGAACCGGACCACGTCGGCGATGCCGAGCGAGTCGGCCAGGTCGGAGAGCGCGGTGGGCTGCTCGAGGCCGCTGCCGGAGGGCCCGCCCACGACCGCGACGACCAGGCGCGACCGGCGCGAGGGGTCGCGCGCCAGCAGCGAGGCGGCGGCGCGGAGCAGCACGTCGGGCGCCTTCAGCGGCTGGATCCGGCCGACGAAGAGGAGCACGTCGGCGTCCGCCGGGAGGCCCAGCCGCGCCCGGGACTCCGCGGAGGGACGCGGGGAGAACAGCGACAGGTCGACGCCCGGGTTGACCACCTCGACGCGGGCCGGGTCGGCGTCGTAGCAGTTGATCAGGTCCTTGGCCTCGTGGTCGGTGTTGGCGATCAGCATGTCGGCCGCCTCGACGACCTGCTCCTCGCCGACGATCCGCGCGGCCGGCTCGGGGGTGTCGCCCTCGGCCAGCAGCTGGTTCTTCACCTTGGCCATGGTGTGCATCGAGTGCACCAGCGGGACGCCCCAGCGGTCGCGGGCGAGCGCGCCCACCTGGCCGGAGAGCCAGTAGTGGCTGTGCACCAGGTCGTAGTGGCCGAGCTCGTGCTGGGCCTCCACCCGGAGCACCTCGCGCGCGAAGACGCACAGCTGGCCGGGCAGCTCCTGCTTGCCGAGCCCCTCGAACGGCCCGGAGACGATGTGCCGCACCCGCACCCGCGGTTCGAGCAGCACCTCGGTGGGCAGCCGCGACGACGTCGCCCTGGTGAAGATGTCCACCTCGATGCCGCGGGCGGCGAGCTGGCGGGCCACCTCGGTGACGTAGACGTTCATCCCGCCGGCGTCACCGGTGCCCGGCTGGTCGAGCGGGGAGGTGTGCAGGCTGATCATCGCCACCCGGGTGAGGTCACGGGCGTCACCGGTTGCTGCTGTCATCGGCACCTCCGAGGGCACAACCACGGGACGTGGCCGGTCATTCCCGGAGGTACCCGACAACCGGGTCAACGAAGCTGTCGGTCCGACAGGTCCTCCGCCGGACGGCTGCGGTTCTCGAGGTAGCCCAGCACCAGCGCGAGCACGCCGCCGACGAGCCAGACGACCGCCTCGCCGTCGGACATCCGGTCGGCCAGCTCGGGGGCGAGCGCCTGCCACACGCTGGCGACGAGCAGCGGCGTGCACACCGCGACGATCACGCCCAACCAGATCGGCGCCGTCGCCACCAGGCTGTAGCCCAGGACCGCCAGCGACAGCAGCGCCAAGGCGTAGCCGACCACCGCCACGGTCTGGTGCCAGTCGCTCCCCGCGGAGTCACCGCCGGCGACCAACGCGAGCACCCCGGCGACCAGTAGCACGACGCCACCGAGCAGGGCGAGGACGGCCGAGACAAGACGCAGGTGCATGGCAGGATCATGGCGAACCCCGCCCGACCGCGCCACCACCCGCCCCCGGAGGACCGTTGCCCGAGACCGCCCCGACCACCGCTCCGGACCGCCGCGTCGCCGTCGTCACCGGGGCGAGCAGCGGCATCGGGGCCGCGACCGCGCGGGCGCTGGCGGCGGACGGGTTCCACGTGGTCTGCGCGGCCCGGCGCGAGGACCGGGTGCGGGCGCTGGCCGAGGAGATCGGGGGTACGGCGGTCGCGTGCGACATCACCTCCGACGAGTCGGTCGCCGCCCTCGCCGAGGTGGCCGGCCCGCGGCTCGCCGTACTGGTCAACAACGCGGGGGGTGCCTTCGGCGCCGCACCGGTCGCGGACGCCGACCTCGACGACTGGCAGCGGATGTACGACGTCAACGTCCTCGGCCTCGTGCGGGTCACCAAGGCGCTGCTGCCCGCGATCCGGGCGACCGCGGCCGGCCTGGTCGTCAACGTCGGCTCGACGGCGGGACGGGGCGCCTACGCGACCGGCGGCGGCTACACGGCCGCGAAGCACGCCACCCGGGTGGTCACCCAGACGCTGCGGCTGGAGCTCAACGGCGAGCCGGTGCGGGTCACCGAGATCGCCCCGGGGATGGTGCACACGGAGGAGTTCTCGCTGGTCCGGTTCGGCGGGGACGCGGCAAGGGCGGACGCGGTGTACGCCGACGTAGACTCCCCGCTGGTCGCCGAGGACGTCGCCGAGGCGATCCGCTGGGTCGCCTCGCTGCCCCGCCACGTCAACGTCGACGAGCTGGTGATCCGCCCGGTCGCCCAGGCCGCCCAGCACCAGCTGCACCGTGGGCCGATCTTCGACCGCTGACTGCCCCCGGACGCGCAACCGCGACCACGGCCTGCAAATGTTGCGCAAGTGACGATGGTGACGCGCGAGCGCTGCACGTCCAGCAACATTCGCAGTGCGGGGCGCGAGTCGACCAGCCCGCATCCCGGCCACCGACTGCAAATGTTACTGCTGGGACCACAGTGACGCGCGAGCGCTGCACCTCCAGCAACATTCGCAGTCCGGTGCGCGCCCCGACCAGCCGCCCTCACCGCCGCAGGAACCCCCGGATCCCCCGGACCAGGGCGGCGGCGTACCGCTCCTGCCCCGGACGGCCGGACAGCAGCCGGGCGTCGGCGGCGTTGCGCAGGTTGCCGAGCTCGACCATCACGACCGGCACGGAGGAGAGGTTGAGGGTGCCGAGGTCGCGCCGGACCCGCAGCGCCGTACCTCCACCGACGTAGTCCGACCGCCGCGCCCCCGCAGCGTCCAGCGCAGCCCGCACCGACCGGGCCAGCCGGAGCGACGAGCCGGAGATGTTGGCGGTGCGCGAGGACCGGGCCGGCACGATCAGGTGGAAGCCGCGCTGTCGCGGCCCGGCACCGTCGGCGTGGATGCTCAGCATCAGGTCCGCCCCGACCCGCCCGCCGAACCGCCCGCGCACGTCGACGCACGGCCCCCAGCGCGCCAGCGAGTTGCGCGTCCGGGTCAGCCGCACCGTCGCGCCGAGCGCCGCCAGCCGCCGCTCCACCGCCCGGGCGACCCGGAAGTTGATCGTCGCCTCGGGCAGCCCGGCGGCCGTCTCGGTCCCCGTGGTGTTGCACGCCTTCCGCAGCCCGCCGGCGTCGACCACCCGGTTGACCTGCTCCGGGTGCCGGGCGTTGCCGAGCTGGTGCCCCGGGTCGAGGGCGATCGTCACGCCCGCCAGCGGCAGCGCGGGCGCCACGGGCGTCGAGGCGGGCGACGAGGACGGCGGCTCCGGTGGCGCGGCCGGTGTGTGGGCCGGTGCGGAGCTGAGTACGACGACCGCGCCGGCGCCGAGCAGCACGACGAGACCAGCGACGACGAGCAGCAACAGCCGGCGCACGACGGACGCCCTACGCGGCGCGGAGCACTCGCGCGATCCGCTCGACCGCGTCGTGCATCAGCCGGGCGGCGAGCTCGTGGGCCTCGTCGGACTGCCGGAACGGGTCGGGGATGTCGTAGTCGATCCCCCGCACCTCCGACCGCCGCGCCTGCGCCTCGGCGACCAGCG
>DASSOK010000055.1:0-18546 GCA_035700665.1 Marmoricola sp. | reverse complement strand
CTCGAGGCCGAGTGCGAGCGGCTGGTCGCGCTCGGAGCCGGTCGGGTGCGGCGCTTCGAGCCCGGCGAGGACCCAGGCGGGAGGGGCTTCATCGTGATGGCGGACCCCGAGGGCAACGAGTTCTGCCTCGACTGAGGCTCTCGCCTCAGCGGTCTCGGTTGCGGTCGCTGGCCATCGCGATGATCCGCGCGAGCAGCAGGCCGAGGTACATCACGCCGGTGAATTGTTCGAGCATGACCGCCGAGCGGGCGTGGCCGCCGACGGGCACGATGTCGGAGAGCCCCGTGTTGGTCAGCGTGGTGAAGGACAGGAACAACAGGTCGAACCACGTCTGCGGGTCCGTCGAGCTCCCCAGGCCGGCGAAGGAGTGTGGCAGGGCGGCCTCGATGCCCATGAACACGTAGCAGAATCCCCAGGCCACGACCGTGAACGCTGCGCCGACCGCGAAGAACTCGTCGGCGCTCACGTGGGTGTCGTGGAAGAGATAGCGGATCAGTCCGACCGCCACGTAGAAGTAGAACGGCGCGTGGAAGACCGCGCTGAGCACCAGGACAATGTCGTTGCGCCCGGTCGCCGTCTCCAGCACCGTCAGTACCAGCGCGGGCAGCCCGAGGGAGAACGCCACCACGTTGAGGGCCGGCGTACGCCGCACCGCCCACAGGGCCAGGCCGACCACCAGCATCGACGTCACGCCCAGCACGGTGCGCCCGACCGGCGCGTCGTTGAGGAACGGGTAGAGCAGGACGGCAGCGAGCTGGCAGACCAGCAGGATCGCGGAAGGGTGCTCCCTGATCCGGCGCTCCATGTCGTCCACGGCGTGGAGTCTAGAGAGTGCTCCGTGGGCCGCGTCACAGCACGTCGCGGCCCGTGACCATTCGAGAAGGGCCTCGTTCTTCCTCACGAGGGGAGTGGTCAGCGGCGATCCTTGCCCTGAGCGAGAACGTGTTCTAGTTTTGACCTTCGGACTCGGACCAGAAGGGCTTGATCCAGGGAGGCAGGGCGTGGCGATCTCCGTTGCATCGGTCGTGCGCGGGCCCGGCGAGATCTCGGCGATGGTCGTCGACGTCACCAAGGCGGTCTTCACCTCCAGGTTCCAGGCCCGCGAGTTCGTGGAGCAGGCCTGGTTCATCACCAGCGTCACGCTGATGCCGACGATCCTGGTGTCCATCCCGTTCGGTGCGGTGATCTCCCTGCAGGTGGGCAACCTGACCGGTCAGCTGGGGGCCCAGTCCTTCGCCGGCGCCTCGGCGGTGCTGGCGGTCGTGCGTGAGGCGGCGCCGATCGCGGCAGCGCTGATCATCGCCGGCGCCGCGGGGTCGGCCATCTGCTCGGACATGGGCGCCCGCAAGATCCGCGAGGAGATCGATGCCATGGAGGTCCTCGGCATCGACCCGATCGAGCGGCTCGTCGTGCCACGCGTGCTCGCGACGGTCTTCGTGGCCGCGATGATCAACGGGATCGTGATCGCCGCCGGCATCGGCGGCGGCTACTTCTTCACGGTGATCGTGCAGGGCGGCTCCGCCGGGGCGTTCCTGTCCTCCTTCACCGCCCTGGCCAGCCTGCCCGACCTCTACATCAGCATGGTGAAGGCCATCCTGTTCGGCTACCTCGCGGCCATCGTCGGGGCCTACAAGGGGCTCAACGCCGGTGGTGGGCCCAGCGGCGTGGGACGAGCGGTGAACGAGTCGGTGATCATCGCCTTCATGCTGCTGTTCGCGCTGAACTCGATCATCACCGCGATCTACTTCCAGCTCGTGCCGCAGAACGGGATCTGAGTCGTGTCGGCCCTCACCGAGCTCGGCTCGACCTTCGTCCGCGAGCGCCGTCTGGGACTGGAGCAGCGCGGCGACCAGCTGCTCTTCTACGCCAAGGCGCTGGCCTGGACGCCCCGCGCGATCCGTCGCTACAAGCGCGAGATCGCCAGCATCCTGGCCGAGGTGGCGTTCGGTGTCGGTGGCCTGTCGGTGATCGCCGGCACGGTCGGGGTGATCGCGTTCATGGCGTTCTTCGCCGGCACCGAGGTGGGCATCCAGGGCTACGCCTCGCTGAGCCAGATCGGCGTCGCGAAGTTCACCGCGTTCATCTCCGCCTACTTCAACACCCGCGAGGTCGCCCCGCTGGTCTCGTCCATCGCGTTGGCGGCCACGGTGGGCTGTGGCTACACCGCGAGGCTCGGCGCGATGCGGATCAGCGAGGAGATCGACGCCCTCGAGGTGATGGGGGTGCCGTCGCTGCCGTTCCTCGTGACGACCCGGATGATCGCAGCGTTCCTCGCGGTCATCCCCCTCTACATCGTCGCGCTGTGTGCGTCGTACCTCTCGCCACGGCTGATCACGACGATGATCTACGGACAGTCCGCCGGCACCTACGACCACTACTTCATCCAGTTCCTGCCACCGGTGGACATGCTTTGGTCGTTCCTGAAGCTGATCATCCTGGCGGTGATGATCATCCTGATCCACTGCTACTACGGCTACACCGCCTCCGGGGGTCCCGCCGGCGTCGGTACGGCGGTCGGCAACGCCATCCGCACGTCCATCGTCACCGTCGTGGTGGCCGACTTCTTCCTCAGCTTCGCGATCTGGGGCTCCACCACCACGGTGCGGATCACGGGGTGAGCTGATGCTGGTCAACATCCACCACGACACCCGGGGTGAGCACGCCCGCCTGCTGGTCGCGGGGGTCGCGTTCCTGGTCGCGATGGCCCTGCTCGTGGCGCTGTCGATCGCGATCTACGACAAGGCGTTCACCGACTACACGACCGTCACGATCAAGGCAGAGCGCGCCGGCCTGCAGCTGGCGAAGTTCGGGGACGTGCGCCGCCACGGTGTGCTCGTGGGCCGGGTGGACGCGGTCGACCAGGACGGCGAGCAGGCGTCCATCACCGTGGCGCTCGAGCCCGACGAGGCTCGCCGGATCCCGCAGAACGTCCGGGTGGAGATCCTGCCCACGACGCTGTTCGGTCAGAAGTACATCGCCCTGGTCGACCCGCGCGAGCCGGCGGCGAAGACCCTCCGGGACGGTGTGGTCATCCCGTCGTCGCGGGTGCGCACCAACGTGGAGCTGTCCGCGATCCTGGCGAACCTGTTCCCGCTGCTGCGCGCGATCCGTCCCGCGGACCTGAACACCACGCTGCACGCGCTGGCGACCGCGTTGTCCGGTCGCGGTGAGCAGATCGGCCGGACGCTGGAGGACCTCGACGCCTACCTGACCGCGATGAACCCGCACCTCGACACGCTGCGCGACGACCTGCGGCTGCTCGCAAAGGTGTCCCGGACCTACTCCCTCGCCGCCCCCGACCTGGTCCGACTGCTCCGCAACGCGACGACCACGGCGAAGACCGTCACGCAGATGAAGGACCAGCTGGGCGGCTTCATCGAGGGGGTCACCACCCTGGCGACCACCGGCCGGCGGGTGCTGGCGGACAACGAGAGCGCCATCATCCGGGAGAGCCAGCTGGCCGTCCCGCTCCTGGGTCTGCTCGACACCTACTCCCCGGAGATCCCCTGCGTGATGAAGGGCGCCGCGCGGTATGCCGGCAACCTCAACCAGATCTTCGCCAGCGGCCGGGTCGCGCAGACGATGAGCTTCGCGGCGGAGCAGCGGCCGCCGTACGGGCCCCAGGACCGGCCGGAGTACGGCGAGATCGGCCACGGACCGTGGTGCCTGGGGCTTCCCTACCCGCAGGTGCCCGCCCCGCCGCTCGAGCTGGACGACGGCTATCGGGACCGGGGGGAGTGAGGCGCTGATGGCGACCCTCGACGCACGCAACGTGCAGACCGCGCTCGCGGCGACCAAGCTGGGAGTCTTCACCCTCATCTCGATCGTGGTCACCGGCACCCTGGCCGCGATCATGGGCAACTTCGGGTTCGGCGGCCAGACCGAGTACAAGGCGCTCTTCAGCACCGCGAGCATGCTCGAGAAGGGCGACGACGTGCGGATCGCCGGTGTGTCGGTCGGCGAGGTGAAGGACGTCGAGATCAAGGACCGCGACCGGGCCCTGGTCACCTTCCGGGTCAAGAGCGACGTGCCGATGACCACTGCCAGCCGGGCGGAGATCCGCTTCCTCAACCTCGTGGGGACCCGCTACCTGTCCCTCACCCAGGGCCGGCAGGGTGCCGCCCGGCTCCAGCCGGGCGAGACGATCCCGGAGTCCCGCACGAGTCCGGCGCTTAACCTCACCGAGCTCTTCAACGGCTTCCAGCCGCTCTTCCAGGCACTGAACCCCGACGACGTCAACGAGCTGGCGATGAACCTGGTCCGGGTCCTCCAGGGCGAGGGCGGGACGGTGCAGAGCCTGCTGGGCAACACCGCCTCGCTGACCAACGCGCTGGCCGACCGCGACGAGCTCATCGGACAGGTCATCGGCAACCTGTCCACGACGCTCGGCACCCTGGACAACCGGCACGCCCAGCTCAACGAGCTCGTGGTCCAGCTGCGCAGCTGGCTGACCAACGTCGCTCGTGACCGCGACGCGATCGGCGACTCGCTGCAGAACCTCTCCGGCCTCTCGGCGCAGGTGGCCGGGCTGCTCGCCGAGAGCCGGCCGCTGCTCCGGGACGACATCGCCCAGCTGCGCACCCTGATGAGGACGCTCAACAAGCCGGGCAACCAGGCGGTGCTCGACGAGGTCTTCAAGCGGCTCCCCGTCATGCTCGAACGGCAGACCCGGACCGGTACCTACGGGTCCTGGTACAACTACTACCTCTGCGACTTCGAGGGCAAGATCATCCTGCCCGACCTCGGCTTCCCCGGTGGGAACGACTCGGTCCCGGGCCTGAAGCAGATCCAGCAGAAGCTGAACAACCTCACCTTCCATAGCACGGCGGCGAGGTGTGACGAGTAATGGCCCGACGCTCCGACCATGCCGTCCTTCGGCTCGGCACCATCTGCCTCATCGTCCTGCTCGTGGTGATGGCGGCCGCCTTCAACCTCCAGAAGTTCCCCGGGTTCCGCGGCACCGGGTACTCCGCCGAGTTCGCCGACGCGAGTGGCCTGCACGAGGGCAACATGGTGCAGATCGCCGGTGTTCGGGTGGGTCGCATCAACGACGTCCGGATCACCGGGGACCACGTCACCATCGACTTCGACGTGCACGGTGCGGAGCTCGGCCCGGACAGCCGTGCCTCCGTCGAGGTGCTCAACCTGCTGGGGGAGAAGTACCTCGAGATCCAGCCCGCGGGATCGGGGACGATGACGGCCGGGGGCACCATCCCGGCCAGCCGCACCGACGCCGGCTACGACATCGTCAGCACTCTCGGTGAGCTCACCACGCGAACCCAGGACATCGACGTCGACCAGCTCTCCGCGGCCCTCACCACGCTGGGTGACACGTTGAACGCTGCCAGCCCGGAGATCCGGAGCAGCTTCACCGGCCTCTCCCGGATCTCCCGCGCGATCGCGAGCCGCGATGACGGCATCGAGACGCTGCTCGAGCGTGCCGACCGGGTGACCCGGCTGCTGAACGACCGCAAGGGCGACCTGGTGACGCTGATGAAGCAGGGCGACCTGGTCTTCCGGGAGCTGATCGCCCGTCGCGACGCCATCCACTCGCTGCTCGTCAACGCCCGCCGGCTCGGCGTCGAGCTCCGCGGGGTCGCCGCCGACAACCAGGAGCAGATCGGCCCCGCACTGGCCGAGCTGAAGACGGCCGTGACGTTCCTCGAGGCCCGCAAGGACCGGATCCAGAAGTCGATCCACAACCTCGGGCCCTACGCCAGCATCCTGATCAACATCGTCGGCACCGGCCCGTGGTTCGACGCCTACGTGCCCAACTTCGGTGGCCTCGCCACCGGCGAGTTCGTCCCGGGGCCGAGGTGAGCACGCCATGAGCCCGATGAAGCACCTCGCCCTCTCCGCGAGGCCGTTCCTGGCAGCGGTCGTGGCCCTGCTGCTGACCGCCGCCGTCTTCGTGTTCACCGGCGGCTCCCCACAGCGGACCGCCACCCTGCACTTCGCCCGGACCGTCTCGGTCTACCCCGGCACGGAGGTGCGGGTGATGGGCGTGAAGATCGGGTCCGTCACCGCGGTGGTCCCGCAGGGCGACGACGTCAAGGTGGCCATCGAGTACGACGGCGAGTACCGCCTCCCCGCCGACGCCAAGGCGGCGATCGTCACGCCCACCCTGGTCGCGGACCGGTTCGTGCAGGTCGCGCCGGCCTACACCGGGGGTCCGGCGCTCGCCGACGGCGCGGACATCCCGCTCGAGGACACCGGAACCCCCGTCGAGCTCGACCAGATCTACCGGAGCCTGTCGGACCTGACCGTGGCGCTCGGGCCGAACGGCGCCAACCGCGACGGCAGCCTGGACACCCTGCTCGCGGCAGGCAGCAAGGCGCTCGAGGGCAACGGCGCGCTGGGCAACCGGACGCTGCGGAACCTCTCCGCTGCCGTGCGGACCTTCGGCGACAACAGCGGCCCGCTGTTCGAGTCGGTGCAGAACCTGTCCCAGCTCACCGGTGTCCTGGCCGCCAACGACCGGTTCGTGGGCCGGTTCATGGACGACCTCACCTCGGTCTCCGCCCAGCTGGCCGACGATCGCGGCGAGCTGGCGCGGGCGCTGGCGGCCATCTCCCGCGCTGTCGGCACGGTGCGCACCTTCGTCCGGGACAACCGGGAGGCCCTCGTGTCCGACGTCGAGCACCTCAACGAGATCCTCGAGGTGATGGCGAAGGAGAAGAAGTCGCTCGACACGGTCGCTCGGCTCGGCGGGCTCGGGCTGAGCAACCTCGCCATCGCCTTCGACACCAAGACCGGCTCGATCGGCTCGCGCGTGCAGTTCACGCCGATGCTCTACGACATCGACGCGATCCTGTGCGACATGGTGGTCAACTCGGGCAAGTTCCCCAGGCCGCAGGCCAAGACGGTGTGCTCCCTGCTGCGGCAGATCGCCAAGCCGCTGGTCCAGTCGCTGCCCGACCAGGGCTTCCCGGGCTCGCCGTCCCAGGCGCCGCTGCCCCGCATGGACACCACGAAGCCGCCGGGCAGCCTCGCCGAGCTGCTCGGCGCCCTGAGGAAGGGGAACCGCTCATGACCGCCCGGCGGCCGTTCGCCCGGCTGATGACGCTGGTGGCCACGCTCCTGGCGACCGTGCTGCTGGCCTCGGGGTGCGAGTTCGACGGCGCCTACGACCTGCCGCTCCCCGGCAACGCCGTCGACGAGGAGGACGGCTACGCGGTCACCGTGGAGTTCCACGACGCGCTCAACGTCGTACCCCGCACGGCGGTGATGGTCGACGACGTTGTCGTCGGCCAGGTCGAGGAGGTCGAGCGCAAGGGCTGGCACGCCGAGGTGCGGATCCGCGTGCGCAAGGACATCGACCTGCCGGAGAACGCCGTGGCCGAGGTGCGGCAGACCAGCCTCCTCGGCGAGAAGTACGTCGCGCTGCTCGAGCCCGCACCCGGTACGGCGGTCGCTGCGCGCCTCTCCGACGGCGACACCATCCCCCTCTCCGCGACGGGCCGGAACCCCGAGGTCGAGGAGGTGCTCGGTGCGCTGGCGATGCTGCTCAGCGGCGGTGGCGTGGGTCAGCTCAAGACCATCAGCGTGGAGCTGAACAAGATGATGACCGGCCGCGCCGACAACATCCGGCACGTCCTCGGCCAGCTGGACGCACTGGTCGGCACGCTGGACGAGCAGAAGTCCAACATCATCACCGCGATGGAGTCGATCGACCGGCTGACCGCGACCCTGAACCGGGAGAAGCGCACCTTCGAGGGTGCCCTCGATGCGATGGGGCCGGCGCTGGAGGTGCTGAACGACCAGCACGCGGCCCTGGTCAAGATGCTCGAGCAGCTCGACCGGCTCGGACGCGTCGGCACCCGGGTCATCCGGGGCAGTCGGGAGAACATCGTCGCGTCCCTGCGGCACCTGCGGCCGGTGCTCGAGCAGATGAACGACGCCGGCGACGCCCTTCCCCGTGGGCTGTCGCTGCTGGCCAGCTTCCCGTTCCCCAAGGAGGCGGGGGACATCGCGAAGGGCGACTACGCCAACGCGTTGTTCAAGATGGAGCTCGACCTCGGCAAGGTGCTGAAGTCGCCGGGCAGCCAGCTGCCCGACCTGATCGAGGTCTGCTCCACGACCCCGCTGGCTCCTGTCTGCAAGACGCTGGACGACCAGGTGCTCAGCCAGCTGTGCCTGTTGTTCCCCGACAACTACCTGTGCGGCGGGGGCGGTCCGCTGGTGCCGGGGCTGGACGGCCAGAACCCACTCGGCAGCATCACCAACCTGTTCGGTGACCGCACCCGCAACCGGCAGCCCACCGGCTCCGGCGGCAGTGGGTCGAGTGGCTCCGGCGACACCGACGGCTCGGGCGAAGGCGGCCTCGGCGGGCTCCTGGGAGGTCTGTTGTGACCCGGGGCGTGAAGATCCGGCTGGCCGCTTTCCTGGTGCTCAGCGCGATCGGGATCGTCTACGTGGCGGGCTCCTACCTGGGCGTGGTCGACCGGCTGCTCGGCCGGGGCCTGCACGTGCATGCCACCCTGCCGAGCTCCGGTGGTCTCTTCGAGGGCTCGGAGGTCACCTACCGGGGCTTCAAGGTCGGCAAGGTCACCGACATGGAGGTGATCGCGTCCGGCGTCAAGGTGTCGATGACCCTCGAGGACGGCACCCGGATCCCCGACGACGCTCCCATCTTCGTGCACAACCTCTCCGCGGTCGGGGAGCAGTACCTCGACATCCAGCCGACCAGGGACGGCGGCCCCTACCTGCAGGACGGAGACACCCTGCACGGCGACGCGGCCAGCATGCCGGTGACCGAGGAGCAGCTGCTGACGGACCTCAGCCGGCTGGTGAACTCCGTCGACCGGCACGACCTCACCACCGTGATCGGCGAGCTCGGCACGATGTTCCAGGGCACGGCCAGGCCGCTGCAGCACATGGTCGACTCCGGCAGCCGCCTGGTGTCGGCCGCCCGCGAGAACCAGCAGGCCACCCTGGACCTGTTCGACACCGGGCGCACGGTGCTGCGCACCCAGGCCGCCCACGAGGGCGACATCCGCGCCTTCGCGAAGGACCTGGCCGACATCACGCAGACACTGCGCACCTCCGACCAGGACGTCCGCACGCTCCTCCAGGGTGGCCCGGGGGCGGTGCGCGAGGTGGACCGGCTGCTCACCGGCCTGGAGCCGGCCCTGCCGGTGTTCCTGGGCAACCTGATCACCGTCAACCAGGTGCTCACCGCCAACCTTCCCGGCCTCGAGCAGACGCTCGTCGTCTTCCCCCGGGTGATCGCGTCGGGGTTCACCGGGACACCGGGCGACGGCTACGGCCACATCAACCTGCAGCTGAACAACTCGGTCCCGGCGTGCATGCAGGGCTACCGGCCGCGGCCGTGGCGGCCGGCCACCGACCTCACCGACGAGCCGTTCTACCCGGCCCGGTGCACCGACCCCCGGGCCCAACCCGGCTACCGAGGCTCCGACCCGATCAACCAGCGGGGCGTCAACTTCGCACCGTCGTACGGCACGGCGAATGCGAACGGCCGTTCCTACGGCGTGTCCGGGTACGATCCCGGCACCGGTGCCACGCGCACCGGCGACGGCCGTCCGGTCGTCATCGGGCGGTCCGGAGGGTGGGCGAACGTGTTCGGCGACAGCTCGTGGCAGTGGATGCTGGTGGGGCCGGTGACGGCGGGTGACTGATCCCGCGCCCGCCCCGGCTCGCCGCTGGGGCTTGCTCAACGCCGTGCTCGCCGTGCTCGTGCTCGGCCTGCTCGGATGGGCCGTCGCGATCGTCGCCCAGGGACCCGCCGCGGTGCCCGACGCGATCGCCCCCGCCCACGAGCCGTCGGCCGGCGAGCGCCAGCTGCTGGCGTACGACCAGGTCAAGGCGGCCGCCCGGGAGTGGACCACCGACTTCCTCCACGTGGACTACCGCAGCATGGACCCGATCATGAAGCGGGTGCTGGCCGGCACGGCGGAGCCGTTCAAGGGACAGTACGAGTCGTCTCGCGAGAACCTCGAGTCCCTGGCCCGGATCAACAAGTCGGTGTCGACCGGCAAGGTGCTGCAGGTCGGTGTCAGCGAGCTGGAGGACGACCGGGCGACTCTCTACGTGGCCGCGAACTCCGAGGTGAGGAACAAGAACACCGACAAGCCGCAGACCCGCTACTACCGGATCGAGCTGAAGATGGTGCGCCAGGGTGACAACTGGCTGACCTCCGGGCTCACCTTCGTGGGATGAGCCGATGACCGAGCTGAAGCCCGACGAGAAGCTGTGCCCCTACTGCGCCGAGGTCATCAAGGCGCAGGCGGTCCGGTGCCGTTGGTGCCGATCGGACCTCGCCGACGCCGACGACCCGACCGTCCCGCCCCCTCCGGACGCGCTGCCGGGCACCCCGTGGGCCGTGGCCGACCACGAGCCCGACGAGGAGCCTGCGGCGCCGGACCGGGGCCCGTCCCGGGCCGGCCCCCGGATTTTCGGCATCCTCGCGGGCGCGCTGGTCGGGCTCCTCGTCGTGGTGGTGGTGCTGGTGCTCACCCAGGGCCGGGAGCCGGCGGTCCCGACGAAGGGCGAGGACGCCGTCTCCGTCCAGCTCGAGGACCCGGCTGCGCGCGACGCGGCCCTGTCGGCAGCGACGAAGCTCACCGAGTCGGTGCTCTCCTACAAGTGGAACACCCTCGAGGCGGACCGCGAGAAGGCCGAGGCCGGCATGACCGACGACTTCCGCAAGGAGTACCGCCAGGCGATGGACTCCGTCGCCCGACAGACTCGCCGCAACCAGGTGGTGCTGAAGGCCGACGTCGTCGCCGCGGGCCTCGTCTCCGCCGACGAGCACCAGGCCCGCGTGCTGGCGTTCACGAACCAGTCCACGACGACGCAGAACAGCGACACGCCGCGGATCGACCAGAACCGGGTGCTGGTCACGCTGACCCGCGCGGATGGAGACTGGCGCCTGTCCGACATGAGTGCGTTCTGATAAACTAGAACAGGTTCTAGCCCGAGAGGATCTGCGTTGGCCAACGACTCCGCCGTGGACACCGACCTGCTCATCATCGGTGCCGGGCCGGCCGGTCTCTTCGGTGCCTACTACGCGGGCTTCCGGGGGATGTCCGTCACGCTGGTCGACTCGCTGCCCGAGCTCGGCGGACAGGTCTCGGCGCTGTATCCGGAGAAGGCGATCCTCGACGTGGCCGGCTTCCCCAACGTCAAGGGGCGCGAGCTGGTCGCCGACCTCGTCGAGCAGGCCAGCTCGGCTGACCCGACGTACCTCCTCGGCCGGACCGCGACCAGCCTCGACGTCGACGCCGACAGCGGCGTCACGATGGGCCTCGACGACGGCACGGTGGTCCGGGCGAAGGTCGTGATCATCACGGCCGGCATCGGCAAGTTCACCCCCCGCCCGCTGCCGGCGGGTGACGGCTGGGAGGGCCGCGGACTGGTCTTCTTCGTCCCGTCGTTCGAGGAGTACGTCGGCAAGGACGTCGTCATCGTCGGCGGCGGCGACAGCGCGTTCGACTGGGCCCACCACCTCGAGCCGATCGCGGGCAACATCACGCTGGTGCACCGCCGTGACCAGTTCCGCGCCCACCAGGCGACGGTCGACGCCGTGCTGGCGAGCCGCGTCGAGGTGATCACCAAGGCCCAGGTGACCGCCCTGTCCGGGGAGGACAGTGTGGAGAAGGTCGAGATCACCACGAACGACGGCGAGGTGCTCACCCGGTCCGCCCAGGCCGTGGTGGCCGCGCTCGGCTTCATCGCCGACCTGTCGGCGATGAAGGAGTGGGGCGTGGAGTTCGACAAGCGCCACCTGAAGGTGGACACCGCCATGCGGACGAACCTCCCGCGGGTCTTCGCCGCCGGCGACATCACGGAGTACGACGGCAAGGTCCGTCTCATCGCGGTCGGCTTCGGAGAGGTCGCCACGGCCGTCAACAACGCCGCGCCGCTCGTCTTCCCCGACCAGGGCGTGTTCCCCGGACACTCGAGCGAAGGATCCTGACGATGGCCTCTGGTCGTGACGCGGTCCGGATGGACGAGCGCGAGCTCGCCGACTTCCTGTCCGCCAACAAGAAGGTGCAGGTGGCCACCAACGGAGCCGACGGCTTCCCCCACCTGACCACCCTCTTCTACGCGCTCGACGAGGGCAGGCTGGTGTTCTGGACCTACCGGCGGTCGCAGAAGATCGCCAACCTGCGCCGCGATCCCCGGGTGACCTGCCTGGTCGAGGACGGCGAGGACTACTTCGAGCTGCGCGGCGCGACGATCCGCGGCACGGCGCGCCTCGTCGAGGAGTACGACGAGGTGCTGGCGATCGGCCGCCAGGTGGCAGCAGTGATGGCGGACGGCGCCGACCTCGGCGAGCTGGGCGAGCAGGTGGTCACCCAGCAGGCCCGCAAGCGCGTGGCCGTCGTGGTCGAGCCCGAGAAGGTCGCCACCTGGGACCACGCGAAGATGTCCGGTCCACCCGGCGCCGCCGCCTCCTGACCCTGAACCCACGAGAAAGGTGCCCCACTGATGGCCAAGATCAAGGTCGACTACGACCTGTGCGAGTCCAACGCGCTCTGCGAGGCGCTCGCGCCGCAGAACTTCGAGATCGACGACGAGGACTACCTCCAGGTCATCGACGACGAGGTCACCGACGACAACCGTGACGCGGTCATGCAGGCGGTGGCGGCCTGTCCCAAGTCCGCCATCAGTGTCGTCGACTGAGGCCTCGGCCCCCCTTCCCGCCTTTCCCTTCCTCTTCTCCCAGGAGCGATCCCGCATGCCCGAACCAGACAAGCTCTCCCTCGACGGCCGCGTCGCCATCGTCACCGGAGCCGGCCAGGGGCTCGGCCGCGCCGAGGCGCTCGAGCTCGCGCGAGCCGGCGCCGCGGTGGTCGTCAACGACCTCCCGGGGGCGGGAGAGGAGACCGTCGAGGAGATCCGGGCGCAGGGCGGCACCGCGGTCGTGGCGGCCGGTGACGTCGGGGAGCGCAGCACGGCGGACGCGATGATGGCGGCGGCGATCGAGCTCGGTGGTCCCGACATCGTGGTGAACAACGCCGGCATCACCCGCGACAAGATGCTGTTCAACATGACCGACGAGGAGTTCGACCTCGTCGTGCGGATCCACCTCCGCGGCCACTTCCTGCTGTCGCGAAACGCGGCGTCGTACTGGCGTGGCCGCTTCAAGGAGACCGGCGCGCCGGTCGACGCCAGCATCGTCAACACCGCCTCCGAGGCATTCCTGACGGGCTCACCCGGGCAGGCCAACTATGCCGCTGCCAAGGCGGGGATCACGGCGCTGACGCTGTCCACGGCCCGCGGCCTCGCGAAGGTCGGCGTCCGCGCCAACGCGATCTGTCCCCGTGCCCGGACCGCCATGACGGCTCAGGTCTTCGGCGAGGACACCTCCGGCGCTGCGGTGGACCCCTACGCGCCCGAGCACGTCGCGCCGCTCGTGGCCTACCTCGCGTCGCCCGCGGCTGCGCAGATCAACGCACAGGTGTTCGTCGTCTACGGCGGCATGGTGGCGCTGCTCTCCGCACCGGTCGTCGAGCAGCGCTTCGACGCCGACGGCGAGCTGTTCGACCTCGCGGGGCTGGACGCCAGCCTCGGCCATTACTTCGAGTCGCGCGACCCGGCGCTCTGCTTCGCCGCCGACTCCGTCATGCAGCTCAGCTGAGCACCCCCGCACTTCGACACCAGGAGGAACCCATGTCCCGACTCGCAGGCAAGCAGGCGATCGTCACCGGCGGCGCCCAGGGGCAGGGCGAGGCCATCGTCCGCGCCTTCGTCGCCGAGGGCGCCCAGGTCGTCATCGCCGACATCGCCGAGGAGGCCGGTCAGGCGCTGGCCGACGAGCTCGAGAAGGAGCAGCCCGGAGCGGCGTACTTCCGCCGCCACGACGTCTCCGACGAGGCGTCCTGGACCGCGCTGGTCGACGAGGCCAACGACCGGTTCGGGCCGGTCAACGTGCTGGCCAACAACGCCGGCATCCTGCGCTTCGGCGAGATCGACACCATGCCCCTGGAGGAGGTGGAGCTGATCTGGCGGGTCAACCAGCGAGGCACGTTCCTCGGCATGCGCGCGGTCATCCCGACGATGAAGCGCAACGGCGGCGGCGCGATCGTGAACGCCTCCTCGATCGAGGGGCTCGGCGGGATGGGGTCGGTGGCGGCGTACTGCGGCTCCAAGTGGGCGATCCGCGGCATGACCAAGTCAGCCGCCCTCGAGCTCGGCGTGTTCGGGATCCGGGTGAACTCCGTCCACCCGGGGATGATCGACACCCCGATGACGCGCGTGCACGGCGGTGACGCGGCGATGGAGTACGGCGCCTCGAAGGTCGCGCTCAAGCGGGTCGGCACGCCGGTCGACATCGCGCCCGCCTACGTCTACCTGGCCAGCGACGAGTCGTCCTTCGTGACCGGTGCCGAGCTGGCCATCGACGGGGGAGCCACGGCCACGCACGCCTTCGGCGGCTGAACGTCAGCGCAGCAGCAGGCGGACCGCCGTCTCGATGTGGTCCGCCACCTCGTCGGCGGTGGAGCGGCCGGTCACCCAGGAGACGAGCGCGGACAGCCACACGTCGCTGATCACCCGGGCGACGGCGATCTCCGCGTCCGAGGGCTCCTCGCCCTCGACGTAGTCGGCGCCCTTGATCGCCCGGTTGAGCATGCCGGTGAGCTGCATGCCGACCACGTGGATCTCGTGGGCCGCGGAGGAGTCGGCGAACATGAAGGCACGGGTGAGCGCCTCGGTGAGCTGCGGGTCACCCTGCATGCCCCGGGTGGCCCGCTTGAGGACGTAGATCACCCGGTCCGCGGCAGTGTCACCGGGAACGGGCTTGCGCGACACCATGGCCTGGGTCTGCTCGAACTGCCCCGCGAGCGCGGAGACGAGCAGGTGGATCTTCGAGGGGAAGTACCGGTAGAGCGTGCCGAGGGCGACGTCCGCCCGCTCGGCCACCGCGCGCATCTGCACCGCGTCGAAGCCGCCCTTGGAGGCCAGCGCGATCGTGGCCTCCAGGATCCGTCGGCGCCGGTCGCGCTGGGCCGCGGACCCGAGGTCCGCCTGCCCGGCTTCCTGCGCCGACCCCTGCGCCGACCCGTGGGCCAGCGAGTTCGCGGTGGTCAAGATCTCACTCCTCTACCCGTGCAATGCGCCACGCCTGCACGCACACTTGGTCCTCAGCGCTCGTTCCGGGGCGTCCGGGGAGGGGCGCGCCGGTCACGGTAACAGTGCCCATCTGCATAATGGAAACACGTTCCAGTCCGAATCCGGTGAAAGGCGGGCCGTTGCGCATCGCACTGTTGTCCTACCGCAGCAAGCCCCATTGCGGAGGACAGGGCGTCTACGTCCGCCACCTCAGCCGGGAGCTGACGGCACTCGGCCACACCGTCGAGGTCTTCTCCGGACAGCCCTACCCGGAGCTCGACGAGGGCGTGGCGCTCACCAAGGTCCCCAGCCTGGACCTCTACCGCGAGCCCGACCCGTTCCGGATGGTCTGGCCCTGGGAGTTCCGCGACCTCACCGACGCGCAGGAGTTCGCGATCATGTGCACCGCGGGCTTCCCCGAGCCGCGGACCTTCGGCAAGCGCGTCCTGAAGGTGCTGGGCGAGCGGGCAGGCGACTTCGACGTGGTCCACGACAACCAGGTGCTGTCCTACGGCATCGGCCAGATCGAGCAGCGGCTCCGCCTGCCCCTGCTGACGACGCTGCACCACCCGATCACCTTCGACCGCCGGGTCGACATCGCCGCCGCCCCGACACTGCGCAAGAAGCTGAGCCTCCGGCGTTGGTACGGCTTCCTGCGGATGCAGGGCAAGGTCGCTCGTCGGGCGCGGTGGATCCTCACGCCGTCGGAGTCGTCGCGACGAGACGTCGCCCGCGACTTCGGCGTGGACGCCGGCCGGATGCAGGTCATCCCGCTGGGCGTGGACGACTGCTTCGTCCCCCCCACGAAGCCTCGCGTCCCCGGCCGGATCGTCGCCATGGCCAGCGCGGACGCGCCCATGAAGGGGATCGCGACGCTGCTCGAGGCCTTCGCCAAGCTCCGCACCGAGCGTGACCACCTCCAGCTGCTGCTGGTGACCAGGCCGGTGCCGGGCGGTCGGACCGAGCAGCTCATCGAGCAGCTCGGGCTCGAGGAGCACGTCAGCTTCGTCAGCGGCATCTCCGACGAGGAGCTGGTCGAGGTGATGGGCTCGGCCGAGCTCGCCTGCGTGCCCTCCCTCTACGAAGGCTTCTCCCTGCCCACGGCTGAGCTGATGGCTTGCGAGACGCCCCTCGTGGTCAGCCGCGCCGGCGCCATCCCCGAGGTGGTCGGTCCCGACGGGCTCTGCGCCGACCTGGTCGCCCCGGGCGACGTGGGCGAGCTGGCCGGCACCATCGCGGCGTTGCTCGACGACCCGGAGCGGCGCGAGCGGATGGGCCGCGCCGGCCGTGCCCGCGCACAGGAGCTGTTCAGCTGGCGCGCGGTCGCGGTGGCCACCGCGGCGGCATACCGGAAGGTCATCGACGAGTTCGCGACAGAGAGGGCAGCCCATGCTGACCGTTGACTTCGACCGGCTCGGGCTCCGTCCCGGCGACCGCGTCATCGACATGGGCTGCGGCGCCGGACGGCACGCGTTCGAGATGTACCGCCGCGGCGCCGACGTCGTGGCCTTCGACCAGGACGGTGACGAGCTCGCCGGGGTGCTCGAGATCTTCGGCGCGATGAAGGAGGCCGGTGAGGTGCCCGAGGGCGCCGCGGCCGACATCAAGGAGGGTGACGCCCTCTCGCTGCCCTTCGTCGACGGAGAGTTCGACCGGGTGGTGGCCTCGGAGGTGCTCGAGCACATTCCTGCGGACATCCAGGCCATCTCCGAGCTGGTGCGGGTGCTGCGCCCCGGCGGGACGATGGCCGTCACCGTGCCGCGCTGGCTGCCCGAGGTGGTCTGCTGGAGGCTCTCCGACGACTACCACAACGCGCCCGGCGGGCACATCCGGATCTACTCCGACAAGGAGCTGATCGACAAGGTGGCCAAGGCCGGCATGGAGTTCGAGGGCAAGGACTACGCGCACGGCCTGCACACGCCGTACTGGTGGCTCAAGTGCGCGGTCGGCGTGGACAACGCGGACAACCCGCTCGTGAAGGCGTTCCACCAGGTCCTGGTCTGGGACATCATGCAGCAGCCTCGGCCGCTCGGTCGGCTCACCCGGTTCGCGGACCGGCTGCTCAACCCGGTGCTCGGCAAGAGCCTGGTGCTGTACTTCCGCAAGCCGCTCTGACCTCCATGCGGCACCCCATCCCCGCGGTCGAGGGCGTCCTGACGGCCGAGCAGGTCGCGCAGACGGCGGCGTCGATCGCGGCCATGCAGGAGCCCTCCGGCGCCGTCCCGTGGACCACCGGCGAGCACACCGACGTGTGGAACCACGTCGAGGCGGCGATGGCGCTGATGGTCGGCGGCCAGGTGTCCGCGGCCGAGCGTGCTTACGACTGGGTGCGACGCAGCCAGCGCCACGACGGCTCCTGGCCCATGAAGACGGTGGGCGGGAAGGTCGAGGATGCCAGCGGGGAGACCAACATGTCCGCCTACCTCGCGGTGGGCGTCTGGCACCACTGGCTGCTGCGCCGGGACCTCGCCTTCGTGGAGCGGATGTGGCCCGTCGTACGACGCGGGCTGGACTTCGTGACGGGGATGCAGCTGCCCTTCGGCGGCATCGCGTGGTCCCAGGAGTGGGCCACCGGGCCCGACGGCACGGACGAGCCGGCGAAGGTCAACGAGGAGGCCCTGCTGGCCGGCAGCTCGAGCATCTACCAGTCCCTGCGGGCAGGCGTCGCCCTCGCCGACCTGATGGACGACCCGCAGCCGGAGTGGGAGCTGACCGGCGGCCGGCTCGGACACGCCCTCCGGGAGCACCGCGACCAGTTCCTGGACAAGTCCACCTTCTCGATGGACTGGTACTACCCGGTGCTCGGCGGCGCCGTACGCGGGCAGGCCGGCCTGGACCTGATCGCCGAGCGCTGGGACCGGTTCGTCGTCCCCGGGCTCGGCATCCGGTGCGTCGACACCAACGACTGGGTGACCGGGGCCGAGACCTGCGAGCTGGTGATGGCCCTGGACGGCCTCGACGACCGCGAGCGGGCGCTGCGGCTCTTCGCCGACATGCAGCACCTGCGCGACGACGGCGGGAGGTACTGGACCGGCTACGTGTTCCCCGACGACGTCCGCTGGCCGCACGAGCACACCACCTACACCGCGGCGGCGGTCGTCCTCGCCGCCGACGAGCTCTCCCGCACCACCCCCGGCTCCGGGATCATGCGCGGCGACACCCTCGGTCCCCACTTCACCGAGCTCGCCCTCGAGTGCGGCTGCCCCGCCGAGACGTCACTTCCTGCGCGCCCCTGATCGCCGAGACGTCACTCCCTGTGCGTCCCAGGGCGCCGAGACGTCACTAGAGTTCGCGGGTGACCACCATGCCGGATGACCTGCTGGCCCATGCCCGCGCCGCCAAGGGGTTCATGCCCGAGGACGAGGGGGAGTTCCTGCACCGGCTCGCCGTCGAGCGGCTGGCGCACGGGCCGGCGCTCGAGGTCGGGACCTACTGCGGGAAGTCGGCGATCTACCTGGGTGCCGC
>DASSOK010000054.1:0-3505 GCA_035700665.1 Marmoricola sp. | reverse complement strand
GGCAACGTCGGTGCGTGAGCTGCGTGCGCGGACCCGGTCCGTCACGTCGATGAAGAAGATCACGCGCGCCATGGAGCTCATCGCTGCGTCCCGGATCATCAAGGCGCAGCAGCGGGCCCAGGCGGCGGCGCCGTACGCCCGTGAGCTGACCCGGGCGGTGTCGGCCGTGGCGACGTACTCCAACGTCGAGCACGTGCTGACCACCGAGCCGGAGAACCCGAAGCGGGCCGCGATCCTGATCGTGACCAGCGACCGGGGTCTGGCCGGTGCGTACTCCTCGAACGTGCTCAAGGAGGCCGAGCGGCTCTCCGAGAAGCTGCGCGAGGAGGGCAAGGAGGTCGAGTGCTACATCGCCGGACGTAAGGGCGAGGCATACTTCCGCTTCCGCAACCGGCCGATGGCGGCGACCTGGTCCGGCTTCTCCGACCAGCCGAGCTACGACATCGCCCGCGAGATCGGTGACGCCCTGATCGAGGCGTTCCTGGCCGGCGCGGGGGAGGACCCCGACGTGGAGCTGCGCGAGGGCGCCGGTCCGGTCGACGAGGTGCACGTGGTCTACACGCGCTTCAAGTCGATGCTGGTCCAGGAGCCGGCCGCAGTCCGCCTGCTGCCGCTGGAGGTCGTCGAGGGCACCGAGCCGCCCAGCAGGGACGAGGTGCTCCCGCTGTACGAGTTCGAGCCCTCCCCGGCGGAGGTGCTCGACCAGCTGCTGCCCCGCTACGTCCAGAGCCGGGTCTTCTTCGCCCTGCTGCAGGCGGCGGCCTCCGAGCTGGCCGCGCGTCAGCGGGCGATGAAGGCGGCGACGGACAACGCCGACGAGCTCATCAAGAAGTACACCCGGCTGGCCAACCAGGCGCGCCAGGCCGGCATTACCCAGGAAATCAGCGAGATCGTCGGCGGCGTGAACGCGCTGGCCGATGCGACCGCCGGGAGTGAGTGAGAACTAATGACTGCCACCATTGAAGAGACACACGGTACCGGCGGGTCCGCCGGTGGCGTCGGTCGCATCGCGCGCGTCATCGGCCCCGTGGTCGACATCGAGTTCCCGACCGACTCGATGCCCGAGATCTACAACCTGCTCGAGGCCACGCTCGAGCTCGCCGGCGAGACCCGGACCCTGCCGCTCGAGGTCGCCCAGCACATCGGTGACGGCATGGTCCGCGCGATCTCGCTGAAGCCGACCGACGGCCTGGTCCGCGGCTCGCAGGTGCGCGACACCGGCGGCCCGATCACCGTCCCGGTGGGCGACGCCACCCTGGGCCACGTGTTCAACGCCACCGGCGACTGCCTCAACCTCGAGGGCGACGAGAAGCTCGAGGTTACCGAGCGCTGGGGCATCCACCGCAAGGCGCCGGCCTTCGACCAGCTGGAGTCCAAGACCCAGATGTTCGAGACCGGCATCAAGGTGATCGACCTGCTCACCCCCTACGTGCAGGGCGGCAAGATCGGCCTGTTCGGTGGAGCGGGCGTCGGCAAGACCGTGCTCATCCAGGAGATGATCGCGCGTGTGGCCAAGGACCACGGCGGTGTGTCCGTGTTCGCCGGGGTCGGCGAGCGGACCCGTGAGGGCAACGACCTGATCGTCGAGATGGACGAGGCCGGCGTCATCGGCCAGACCGCGCTGGTCTTCGGCCAGATGGACGAGCCGCCGGGCACCCGGCTGCGCGTCGCGCTGTCCGCGCTGACCATGGCGGAGTACTTCCGCGACGTGCAGCAGCAGGACGTGCTGCTGTTCATCGACAACATCTTCCGGTTCACCCAGGCCGGCTCCGAGGTGTCCACGCTGCTGGGCCGGATGCCGTCCGCGGTGGGCTACCAGCCGAACCTGGCCGACGAGATGGGCGTCCTGCAGGAGCGCATCACCTCGACCCGCGGTCACTCGATCACCTCGATGCAGGCGATCTACGTGCCGGCGGACGACTACACCGACCCGGCGCCGGCGACCACCTTCGCGCACCTCGACGCCACCACCGAGCTGTCCCGCGAGATCGCCTCGCTGGGCATCTACCCGGCCGTGGACCCGCTGACCTCCACGTCGCGGATCCTCGACCCGCGGTACATCTCCGCGGACCACTACGACACCGCGGTGCGCGTCAAGCAGATCCTCCAGCGCAACAAGGAGCTGCAGGACATCATCGCGATCCTCGGTGTCGACGAGCTCTCCGAGGAAGACAAGACGATCGTCAACCGGGCCCGCCGGATCCAGCGGTTCCTGTCGCAGAACACCTACGTGGCAAAGCAGTTCACCGGCATCGAGGGCTCGACGGTGCCGCTGTCGGAGACCGTCGAGGCGTTCACCAAGATCGCCGACGGCGAGTACGACCACGTCGCCGAGCAGGCGTTCTTCCTCTGCGGTGGCCTCGACGACGTCGAGCGCAACTGGCAGCGGATCCAGAAGGAGACCGGCGAGTGACGCTCGCCTGACCCGCTTTCCGCCGAAGGGGCCCGCACCGTCGCCGGTGCGGGCCCCTTCGCGCTGAGGCGCGCCTCGTCCTCGGCGCCGGCCCTACGCGCCGGCGTGCCGGTCGGCGTTCGCGTGGATCGCGTCGCGGACGTACTGCGCCAGGCCGGGGCGCACGTCGTCGTACCGCCGCGTGAAGCGGGGGTCGCTGACGTACAGGTCGCCCAGGTTCCGGTGGAACTCGGGCGTGCACTCGTAGAAGCGCTCGTCGATCTGCCGGCGGGCCTGCTCCGCCGCCGCCATGGCCGCGTCGCTGGTCGCCGGCCGACCGGCGTCCAGAGCCGCGACGAACGCGGCCTCGATCCGCTGCGACTCTGCCTTGATCGCCAGCCAGTCCTCCTTGGTGTACGTCTTCGTGCGCTCGCGCGACTGCCGCCACGCGTCGGTGTCGCCCCAGCGCTCGGCCGCCTCGGTGGCGTACTCGTCGCTGAAGCCCTCGCCGAACAGCTCGCGCTGCTCCTCGGGGGTGAGGTTGACGCCGTTCATCTCTGCCTCCAGTGCTCGGTCGATGGCCGTGACGAGGTCCCGCATCTCGTCCAGCCGGGTCGTCACGACCGCTCTCTGCCGGCGCAGGTGCTCAGCGACCCCACCGAGGTCGGGTCCGCCGTCCAGCAGGTCGGCGACCTGCTCGAGGGAGAACCCCAGCCGCCGGTACACCACGACGTGCTGCAGGCGGGTCACGTCGGCCTCGGTGTAGAGCCGGTAGCCGGCTCGGCTGCGGGCCGAGGGCCGGACCAGCCCGATGTCGTCGTAGTGGTGCAGCGTCCGCACGGTGATCCCGAGGCGCTCGGCCACCTGACCCACCGTGAGCGCCTGCTCGCCCCGTGCCGTCATCGCGGTCATGTCGTCCACCGTGTCGCCTCACGTCGCGTCAGGGTCAAGCCCACTTCCGGGCGTGGGGGCCGGTGCGGCGGCGGGCGGCCCGGCACCGGTATCCTCGCAGCCGCACCCAGTCTCTCCGCCGACCCGGCGGACCCCCTGCTCTGAGGAGGGCACGTCCGTGGCCGAACTTCACGTCGAGCTGGTCGCCGCCGACCGCCGGGT
>DASSOK010000053.1:0-3742 GCA_035700665.1 Marmoricola sp. | reverse complement strand
GGCTTCTGCTTCACCGACCCGGACGCCCAGATCGTGATGCCGACCGTCGCGGAGGACATCGCCTTCGGGCTGCGCCGCCGCGGGCTCTCCCGCGCGGAGATCGAAGGGCGCGTGGACGCCGCCCTGGCGTCGTACGGCCTGACGGACCACCGCGACCACCCCGCTCATCTGCTCTCCGGGGGGCAGAAGCAGCTGCTGGCGCTGGCGTCGGTGCTGGTCACCGAGCCGGACCTGCTGGTGCTCGACGAGCCGACCACGCTGCTCGACCTCGCGAACGCACGCCGGATCCAGCGAGTGGTGCACGACCTGCCCCAGCAGATAGTCCTGGTCACCCACCACCTGGACCTGCTGGAGGGCTTCGACCGGGCGTTGGTATTCGTCGAGGGCCGACTCGCCTTCGACGACGTCCCGCGTGCCGCGATCGCGCACTACCGGAGCCTGGTCGGATGAGCCAGCTCGGCACCTTCGTCCCCGGCCACTCCGTCGTCCACCGACTCCCCGCCGGCGTCAAGCTGCTGCTCCTGGCGGCCGCAGCCGTGGTGAGCGTCTTCCTCGACCGGCCCTGGCAGGTGGCGGTACTCGTCGTGGGCGCCCTGGTGCTGTTCGCCGTCGCGCGGCTCCCGCTCCGCTCGGTGGGGGTGCAGCTGCGCCCGCTGGCGGTGCTGCTGCTGGTGCTCGCGGCCTTCCAGCTGCTGGTCAACGGCTGGCGTACGGCGGCCGTCGTCGTCGGCGCCCTGATCGCCCTGGTGCTGCTGGCCGGCCTGGTCAGCATGACCACGCGGACCACCGAGCTGGTCGACGTGGTGGTCCGGCTGTGCGGGCCGCTGCGCCGGCTCGGGGTCCAGCCCGAGCGGATCGGGCTGCTGATGGCGCTCGGCATCCGGTCGGTGCCCGTGGTCGCCGGCCTGGCCCGGGAGGTGCGCGACGCCCAGCTCGCCCGGGGACTGGCGAGCAGCCCGACCGCGTTCGCCGTACCGCTGGTGGTGCGCTCGCTGCGGCACGCGGACCGGCTCGGCGAGGCACTCATCGCCCGCGGGGTGGACGACTGACCAGGCCGCCAGGTCCAGCGTCGTCCGGCACTGGCGTCCTAGGTTGGAGACATGTCCGACGTGATCGATGTCCGCGCCCTGGACAAGTCGTTCGGTTCCACCCGGGCCGTGGACGGCCTCGACCTGCAGGTGGCCCGAGGAGAGGTGCACGGCTTCCTCGGCCCGAACGGCGCCGGCAAGTCCACCACCATCCGGGTGCTCCTCGGCCTGCTGCGTGCTGACGCAGGGACCGTGCGCCTCTTCGGGGCCGACCCCTGGCGAGACGCGGCCGCCCTGCACCGGCGCCTCGCGTACGTGCCCGGCGACGTGAACCTGTGGCCGAGCCTGACCGGCGGCGAGGTGATCGACCTCCTCGGCCGCTTGCGCGGCGGCCTCGTCGAGGCCCGTCGCGCCGAGCTGCTCGAGCGCTTCGAGCTGGACCCCACCAAGAAGGGACGCAGCTACTCCAAGGGCAACCGGCAGAAGGTGGCTCTGGTGGCGGCGCTCGCGGCCGACGTGGAGCTGCTGGTCCTCGACGAGCCGACGTCCGGCCTGGACCCGTTGATGGAGGCGGTGTTCACGCGCTGCGTGGACGAGTTCAAGGACTCAGGCGGCACCGTCCTGCTGTCCAGCCACATCCTCGCCGAGGTCGAGCGGCTCTGCGACCGGGTGAGCATCATCCGCAACGGCGTGACCGTCGAGAGCGGCACGCTGGCCGACCTCCGGCACCTGACCCGCACGTCCATCCGTGCGGAGCTGGCCGAGCCGCCGAGCGGACTCGACGCACTTGCCGGCGTCCACGACGTCGCCGTCGAGGGGCGCCGGGTGGAGCTGGAGGTGGACACCGAGAAGCTCGGCGAGACGCTCAAGGTGCTCACTCGTCTCGGTGTGCGCTCGCTGACCAGCCAGCCGCCGACGCTCGAGCAGCTGTTCCTCCGGCACTACGCGGGCGAGGAGCCGCCTCGATGAGCGACGCCGTCACCGGTCTCGGGCTGCTCGTTCGCACGTTCCTGCGCCGGGACCGCTGGATGATCCTCTGGTTCACGGTCGGCGTGACGCTCCTCTACTGGTCGCAGGCGGCTTCCGTCCGCGGTTTGTACTCCACGCAGGCCGAGCTCGACCGGGCCGCCGCCAGCATGGGCGGCAACGCCGCCTTCGTCGCGATGGCGGGGCCGCCCCGCGCACTCAACACGGCGGGTGGGCAGGTCACCTGGCAGGCCAGCGCCTTCGGCGCGATCGCCGTGGGCCTGATGGCGATGTTCCTCATCGGCCGGCACACCCGGGCCGAGGAGGAGTCGGGTCGGGACGAGCTGGTGCGCTCCTCCGTCGTCGGTCGGCAGGCGCCGATGACAGCGGCGCTCGCCGTGGTCGTGCTCGCCTGCGCAGTCGTCGGGGGCGGGGTCGCCGGCAGCCTGGTCGCCTACGAGCTGCCGGTCGCGGGGGCGGTCGCCAACGGGCTGGGCGTGGCCCTCTGCGGCATCGCGTTCGGCACCCTCGCCCTGCTGGCGGCCCAGCTGACCGGCTCGACCCGGGCGGCCTACGGGATCACCGGCGCGGTGATCGGTGTCTCCTACGTGCTGCGGGCCATCGGCGACGTGGGGAACGGCGTGCTCTCCTGGCTCTCGCCGATCGGGTGGTACCAGGCGATGCACGCTTTCTCCGGGGAGCGGTGGTGGCCGGCCGTGCTGCTGCTGGGGCTCGCGGTGACGCTGGGCGCGGCGTCGTACGCCGTCTTCGCCCGGCGCGACATCGGCGCCGGGATGTGGCCGCCTCGGCCGGGTCCGGCCCGGGCATCGGCGGCTCTCGCCAGCGGCCTTGGTCTGGCGTGGCGGCTGCAGCGGCCGAGCCTTCTGGGCTGGTCGATCGGGATGTTCCTCGGCGGCCTCGCCTATGGCTCCATCGGCAGTGACATCGAGAGCCTCATGGGCGACTCGGCGTTCGCCCGGGACGTGTTCGGAGCGGGCAGTGGAGACGTTGTGGACGGCTTCTACGCCGCCGCCGCGCTCATGCTCGTGCTGATCGCGTGCGGCTTTCCGCTGTCCTCGGCGCTCCGGCCCCGGTCGGAGGAGCTGGACGGTCGGGTCGAGCCGCTGCTGGCCACGGCGCTGCCACGAGCCCGCTGGCTGCTGGGACACGTGCTGGTCACCCTGCTGGGCACCGTCCTCGTGGCGGTCCTGGCCGGGCTCGGCATGGGCATCGGCTTCGCCTTCGTCACTGGGGACACCGGCCGGATCGCACCGTTCATCGGCGCGACCACCTCGCTGCTCCCCGGCGTGCTCCTGCTCGCCGCGATCGCCGGGCTGTTGTACGGCGTGCAGCCCCTCCTCGCTCCCCTGACGTGGCTGGTCCTCGTCCTCTGCGTCGTGGTCATGCTCTTCGGCGACGTGCTCCGGCTGCCCGAGCCGGTGTTGTGGCTCTCCCCGTTCCACCACCTGTCCGCGTACCCCGCGGTTCCGGTCGCCTGGTCGGCGTTCTGCATCGTCCTGGTTCTCGCCGTGCTGGTCAGCGGCGCCGGAGTGCTGGCGTTCCGCCGCCGGGACCTGCGTTGACCCGCCGAGTTGCGCCTCCCGGCATGCCGAGTTGCGCCCGCGGGTACGCCGAGTTGCGCCCGCGGATACGCGGAATCACCTTGGCCGGCCCGCCAGACGCAACTCGCGGTGCCCCGGGACGCAACTCGCGGTGCCCCGGGACGCAACTCGCGGTGCCCCGGGACG
>DASSOK010000052.1:0-35146 GCA_035700665.1 Marmoricola sp. | reverse complement strand
GCGAGCATGGTCGGCGCCATCGCGGACTGGTTCGCCGTCACGGCGCTCTTCAAGCACCCGCTCGGTCTGCCGATCCCGCACACCGCGCTGATCCCGCGGCGCAAGGACGAGCTCGGGAAGAGCCTCGAGGAGTTCGTCGGCGAGAACTTCCTGCAGGAGTCGATCATCCGCGACCGGATCGAGGTCGCCGACGTCTCCCGTCGCGTGGGCGAGTGGCTGCGCGTGCCGGAGAACGCCGCCCGCGTGGTCAAGGAGGGCTCGGCGCTGGTCACCGTGGCGCTGGGCCGGCTTCGGGACGACGACGTCGAGACGCTGGTCCGCGACGTGCTGCTGCCCCGCCTCGTCGACGAGCCGATCTCGCCGATCGCGGGCAACCTGCTCGCCGAGATCCTCTCCGACAACGCGCACCACGGCGTGGTCGACCTCGTCCTCGAGGAGGGGCATCGCTGGCTGCTGCACAACCAGGACACCTTCACCGCCGTGCTCGGCGAGCGCGCCCCGTGGTGGGCGCCCGAGCGGCTCAACGAGGTGGTCACCGAGCGGCTGCACCTGGAGGCGATCCGCTGGGTCGAGGACATCCGTGCCGACCCGCGCCACCATGCGCGCGAGGCGCTGGACAGCATGCTCCGCCAGCTCAGCGACGACCTGCTCCACGACCAGGGCACCCAGGAGCGCGCCGAACGGCTGAAGGTGCGGCTGCTCGAGCACCCGCAGCTGGTCGTCTCGGGCATGTCGGTCTTCGACGCCTTCAAGCGGGCGCTGCTCGACGCCCTGGGGGACGACGCCGGCGTGCTGCGGCGCCGCGCGGCCGACGAGGTGGTCCGGTTCGGCGAGCGCCTCACCCGCGACCCGGAGCTGCGCCGCCGGCTGGACACCTGGGGCGCCGACGCGGCCGTCTTCGTCGTACGACGCTACGGCGGCGAGCTGACCGCCGTGATCACCCACACCGTCGAGCGTTGGGACGGCAAGGAGGCGGCCGCCCGGATCGAGCTGCACGTCGGTCGTGACCTCCAGTTCATCCGGATCAACGGCACCATCGTCGGCGGGCTGGTCGGCGTGCTCATCCACGCGGTCACGCAGGTCGTCTGAGGGAGGTCGCATGCGCGAGATCGAGATCCGGGACGAGTCGATCCGGCTCGGGCAACTGCTGAAGCTGGCGGACCTGATCGACCAGGGCAGCGACGCCCGCGAGCTGCTGGCCACCGGCGCGGTGACGGTCAACGGTGAGCCGGAGACCCGGCGCGGTCGGCAGGTGCGACCCGGCGACACCGTCGGCGCGCGTGGACAGACCGTTGGCATCGTCAGGCGTGCACACTAGATTCGACGCCACCCCCGAGTGGATTGGGAGCTGCTCATGAAGATCTCCGAAGTGCTCGCCGCCAAGGCGAGCCAGGACGTCGTCACCGTCCGTCCCGACGCGACCGTCCGCGACCTGCTCGCGGTGCTGGCCGACGCCAACATCGGCGCGGCGATCGTCAGTGGCGACGGCAGCACGGTCGACGGGATCGTCAGTGAGCGCGACGTGGTCCGGCGGCTCAACGGCCGTGACGAGGTGCTGGGGTCACCGGTCTCGGAGATCATGACCGCCGACGTGCAGGTGTGCGAGCCCGACAGCCTGCTCGACGACGTCCGCAACACCATGACGCAGGGCCGCTTCCGGCACCTCCCCGTCTGCAAGGACGGCGCGCTCGTCGGGGTCGTCAGCATCGGTGACGTGGTCAAGAGCCACATCGACCAGGTCGAGTTCGAGCGCGACCAGCTCGACTCCTACGTGCACCAGACCTGAGGCGGGGAAGGTCACCGGGTCAGGATCAGCAGGAGGATCCCGGTGACCACGAGCGAGACCACGAGCGACCCGACACAACCGAGCCGGTTGCTGAAGAAGAAGAGCATGGCCGGCAGTGCCCACGCGGACCGGTCCGAATCCCTCGGCGGCCATGCGGGTACCCGGGCATCATGACTCACACCAAGATGCTCGAGACCTACCCGAAGGACCTCGGCGCGATCGACCGCGAGAAGCTCGCAGAGTGCATCGAGGCGTGCTTCGAGTGCGCGCAGACCTGTACGGCGTGCGCCGACGCGTGCCTCAGCGAGGACATGGTCGCCGACCTGACGAAGTGCATCCGCACCAACCTGGACTGCGCCGACCTGTGCGCCGCCACCGGACGGGCACTGTCGCGGCACACCGGCTACGACGCCAACCTCACCCGGGCGTTCCTCGAGGCGTGTGCCACGGCGTGCCGGTCCTGCGGTGACGAGTGCTCCCAGCACGCCGACATGCACGAGCACTGCAAGATCTGCGCCGATGCCTGCCGCCGGTGCGAGCAGGCCTGCCGCGACCTGATCGGCTCGCTGGGCTGACGAACGCCCTTGGGGGACGGGCTCCTAGACTGGCCGGCATGACTGAGAAGCCCGAGATCGACTTCCCCGACGGCCCGCCGCCCAGTGACCTCGAGATCACCGACCTGACCGAGGGCGACGGTGCCGAGGCGACGCCCGGCAAGACTGTCTCGGTGCACTACGTCGGCGTGGCGCACTCGACGGGCGAGGAGTTCGACGCCTCCTACAACCGAGGCGCGCCCCTGGACTTCCGCCTCGGCGTGGGCCAGGTCATCTCCGGCTGGGACACCGGCGTACAGGGGATGAAGGTGGGCGGCCGCCGCAAGCTAGTCATCCCGCCGCACCTCGCGTACGGCGACCGCGGCGCCGGCGGCGCCATCAAGCCGGGCGAGACCCTGATCTTCGTGGTGGACCTGCTCGACGTCCGCTGACCTCGGGCCGGGTTGGCCGGCCGTGCGGCGGGTACGGACGGCGGATGAAGCCGGTGACCTCGACACTGCCCCTGCGCCTCGTCGCCCTGGCGACGGCGAGCTACAGCTCCGCCCTCGTCGCCGCCCCGCGGCTGTTGGCCCGTCCGGCGGGTCTGACCGCCCCGGACGGCTCGGTGCCGCCCGACGTGGCGGCGCTGACCCGGTCGGTCGGGACCCGCGACGCCGCCCTGGCGCTGGCGCTCGCATTCAGCCGCTCTGATCCCCGGGTCCTCGGGATGCTGACCGCCGCCCGGGTCGCCTCGGACACCGCCGACGCCGCCTGGTTCGCCGGGATCGTGTCCGACCCGAAGCAGCGGGCCAAGGTCTGTGGCGCTGCGCTCGGCTGGGCCGCCCTGGAGACCGCCGCCCTTCTCTGGTCCCGCAACCGCTGACCTTTGCTGGTCGCCGCGATTGGGCCCTGAGAGTCTCCGCTGACCGACCGGGGGAGCTGTGAGAGCCCATTCGTGCCTGAGCGCCGGACCTCAGGGCCAGAGCGGCTTGGGATTCACCTTGACCAGCCAGGTCCGGGGCCGGTTCGACTCCCGGGCCCGCTCGACCGCGGCCAGCATGCGGGCCACCGCGCGCGGCGTGTCGTGGATGTCGGCCCCGACCAGGCCGAAGCCCTCCAAGCCTGTGCGCCGGAAGAGGTCGTCGCGCTCGACGTCGGTCCGATGCTGCCCGCGCTCACGGTGGTCCGCCCCGTCGAACTCGCCGAAGACCGCCAGCTCGCCGCAGAGCAGGTCGGGGCTGCCGAGCCAGCGACCGCTGGCATCGGCGATGGGCCAGTTGCACCGCGGTGTCGGCAGGCCGGCGTCGAGCACCCAGATCAACCGCATCCTCGTCTCCATCGGTGACCTGCTCCGGTCGGACGCCAGCTCGCGGGCTCTGCGCATCAGGCTCACACCGGGCAAGCCGGCATGGGACGCGATGAACGCATCCAGCTCCCCGAAGGTGACCAGTCGCGCCACCAGGGCCATGTCGAGCACGACCACGGCTTCACGCAGCTCTCCGATCCGGTGCACCTCGTCGAGGACGGCGCGGACGGGTGTGACGCACGGGAGCCCGTGCCGCTGGTCTCGTTCGGCTGCGCCGAGGCGCCGGCGCAGGAGCTGGAAGTCGGGTGTGGTGCGCCTGCGGTGGCCCGGGGGCACCGCCAGCGGGACCGGTAGCTGGGTCGTCCCGTCTGGTGCGAGCCCGTCGAAGAAGCCTCCGCCGGCGAGGCGCAGAGCAGCCCACCCGGTCAGCGCGCCACCCTCCGGCAGCCTGGCGGCCTGTTCGACGATCCGCTGCTCGACGCGGGTGGAGTCAGTGCCGGTCGGCACGTAGCAGCCCGGCGTCGACCGTCGCCAGCGGGGTCCGCGTGCCTGGCCCGCGGTCGGTCCAGTCGTTCCCTCGGGATCGACTGGCGACGGCGGCACCAGGTCGTCGGGCCAGTCCACTCTCGGTCGCCAGTGCTCCATGGCCGGTCACGGTGGTCGAGCCCGGGCCCAGCGGGAAGGGCCTCGGCCGCGGCCTGTGGACCCACGGATGGGCTCTCAGTGCTGTGGACGCGTCGTGGTCGCGACCCTCAGAGCCCATCGGCGGTCAGTCGCCGTGCTGGTCCTCCGTCTGGCGCCGGCGGGAGGCGAGGTCGAGCACCGAACCCGTGGTCGTGCCCGGGTCGTTGTCGTCGTCGAGCTGGCCGAGGAAGGCGAGCGCCTGGTCGTGCAGCTTGCCGTTGCTGGCGAGCGCGTTGCCGCCCGTGGGGCCGGGCTCGCCCTCCAGGGAGGTGAAGATGCCGCCGGCCTCCCGCACGATCACATCCAGCGCCGCCATGTCGTAGAGCTCCAGCTCCGGCTCGGCGGCGAGGTCGACCGCGCCCTCGGCCACCAGCATGTAGGACCAGAAGTCGCCGTACGCCCGGGTGCGCCAGCACCGCCGGGACAGCGACAGGAAGTCGTCGAGCCGGCCGCGCTCCTCCCAGCCGCCGAGGGAGGAGTAGGAGAACGACGCGTCCTCTATGCGGGACACGTCGGAGACCTGGCAGGCAGTGGCGCGCAGCAGCGACTTGCCCGTCCAGGCGCCGCCGTCCTTCATCGCCCACCACCGTCGGTTGAGCTGCGGCGCCGAGACCACCCCGACGACCACCTCGTCGTCGACCATCAGCGAGATCAGGGTGGCCCACACCGGGACGCCGCGGACGAAGTTCTTGGTGCCGTCGATGGGGTCGACGACCCAGCGGCGCTGGCTGTGCCCGGTGCTGCCGCCCTCCTCACCGAGTACGGCGTCGCGCGGGCGGGCCCTTGACAGGGTGCGGCGGATGCCCTCCTCGACCGACTGGTCGGCATCGCTCACCGGGCTCAGGTCCGGCTTGGTCATCACGTGCAGGTCCAGCGCCCGGAACCGAGCGCCGGTCAGCGCGTCGGCATCATCGGCGAGCACGTGCGCCAACCGCAGGTCGTCGGTGTAGTCCAGGGCCATGATCGAACCCTAGTTGACCGCCCGCCTGAACTGTTCCGGGCGGCGATCCGTTGAAGAGGACATGGAGATCGACGGACTTCCCCTGCATCCCCTCGTCATCCACGCCGTCGTTGTGCTGGTGCCGCTGGCCGCCCTGGTCGCCGGCGCCTTCGCCGTGGTGCCGCGCTGGCGGTGGCTGCTGCGCTGGCCCGCCGTCGGGCTCGGCGTGCTGGGCGGGCTGCTGGTGCAGCTGGCGGCCCTCTCGGGGGAGGACCTGGAGCGCAGCCGGGGGCTGGGTGGGCCGGTGCTGGCCCGGCACGAGATGTGGGCGGACCGGCTGCGCATCGCGATCTTCGCCCTCGCCGTGCTGACCGTGCTCGCCGCATGGCTGCTGCCGCGGGCGGTGCCGGTCGTGGAGGGGGACGACCGCGAGGACCGGCTCGCCAGCCAGTGGGGCGCCGCCGCGCTCGCGGTGCCGCTCTCCGTGCTGCTGGTGGTGGCGTCCGTGGCCGTGCTGGTGCTGGTGTTCCTCACCGGCGAGGCCGGCGCCCGGGCCGTCTGGGGCACCGGCTGACGCGTCAGCCCTCCCGGCTCGACAGCAGCCGACGAAACGACTCCACCCGCTCCGCCTCCTCGCCGGTGGCCTCGTCCAGGCCGCACTCCGGCTCGCCGAAGCCGTGCGTGCACCCGCGCGGGCAGTCGGCGGTGAGGTCGTGCAGGTCGGGGAACGCCTCGATCAGCTGGTCGGGGTCCACGTGCGCCAGCCCGAAGGAGCGGATGCCGGGGGTGTCGATGATCCAGCCGGCCACCCGCTCGTCGGGCGTGGGGAGAGGCAGCATCACCGCGTTCGTGGAGGTGTGCCGGCCCCGGCCGGTGACCGCGTTGACGATCCCGGTGTCGCGCCGGGCCGACGGGACCAGTGCGTTGACCAGGGTGGACTTGCCGACGCCGCTGTGCCCGACCAGCACGCTGGTGCGGCCGGAGAGTCGGTCGCGCACCAGGTCCAGGTCGGCGCCGCGCTCGGTGACGACGAACGGGACGCCGAGCGGCCGGTAGGTCGCCAGCAGCTCGTCCGGTGTCGCGAGGTCGGCCTTCGTCAGGCAGAGCAGCGGCTCCATCCCGGCGTCGTACGCGGCGACCAGGGCCCGGTCGATCAGCCGCGGGCGCGGCTCGGGGTCGGCGAGGGCGGCCACGATGACGAGCTGGTCGGCGTTCGCCACGATGACCCGCTCGACCGGGTCGGTGTCGTCGGCCGTACGACGCAGGACCGTGGTCCGCTCGTCGACGGTGACGATCCGGGCCAGCGAGCCGTCGTCGCCGGAGACGTCCCCGACCAGCCGGACCTGGTCGCCCACGACGACGCCCTTGCGGCCCAGCGGGCGGGACTTCATCGCCGTCACGGGGGTGCCGGTCGCGTCCCCGGCGTCGGTGAGCAGGCAGCTGTAGCGCCCGCGGTCGACCGTGACGACCACGGCCGGCACCGCGTCGTCGTGGCTGGGCCGGTCCTTCGTGCGCGGGCGGGTGCGTCGGCGCGGGCGCTCATAGCTCTCCGGGTCGTCGGCGCCGTAGCGGCCTGTCGGGCGCGGGCTCATCGCCGGCCCATCTCAGAAGAGTCCTGCCCAGGCGCGCTCGAACCCGGGGAACGTCTTGGCGGTGGTCGCGACGTCCTCGACCAGCACGCCCTCCACGCGGGAGCCGATCACCACACCCGCGTGCGCCATCCGGTGGTCGGCGTAGGTCTGGAAGACGCCGCCGTGCAGGGGGGCCGGGCAGATGTCCAGGCCGTCGGGCCGCTCGGTGACCTCCGCGCCGAGCCGGCGCAGCTCGGTGGCGAGGGCGGAGAGGCGGTCGGTCTCGTGACCACGGATGTGCGCGATGCCGCGCAGGTGCGACGGCCCGTCGGCCAGCGCGCACAGTCCCGCGAGCGCCGGCGCCAGCTCGCCGACGTCGTGCAGGTCGGCGTCCAGGCCGCCGATCTGGCCGGTGCCGGTGACGGTGAGGCCGTCGTCGTCGAGCACGACGTCGGCGCCCATGCGGGCCAGCAGGTCGCGCAGCTGGTCACCGGCCTGGGTGGTGTGGTGCGGCCACGCGGGCACCCGTACGGAGCCGCCGCTGGTCAGCGCGAGCATCAGGAACGGTGCGGCGTTGGAGAGGTCCGGCTCCACGGTGACGTCGCGGGCGGCCACCGGCCCCGGGAAGACCCGCCACCGGTTGGCGTCGCTGTCGTCGACCTCGACGCCGCGGGCGCGCAGGCAGGCCGCGGTCATCTCGATGTGGGGGAGCGACGGCACCGGCTTGCCGTCGTGGCGGACGTCGACCCCCTCGTCGTACGCCGGCGCCGCCAGCAGCAGCGCCGAGACGAACTGGCTGGAGGCAGAGGCGTCGATGGTGACCGTCCCGCCCCGCACGGCCCCGGTGCCGTGGACGACGAACGGCAGCGTGTCGGTGTCGGACCCGACCGCCACGCCGAGCGAGCGGAGGGCGCCGAGCACCTCCGCCATGGGGCGGGTGCGCGCGTGGGCGTCCCCGTCGAACCGCACCGGGCCGGTCGCGAGCGCCGCGACGGGCGGCACGAAGCGCATCACCGTGCCCGCCAGGCCGCAGTCGACCTCCACGTCACCGCGTAGGGGCCCGGGTCGGACGCCCCAGTCGTCGCCCGAGGAGTCCACCCCCGCGCCGAGCGCCCGCAGCGCCGCGGCCATCAGCTCGGTGTCCCGGGAGCGCAGCGCCCCGCGCACCACGCCGGGCCCGTCCGCCAGCGCCGCGAGCACGAGCTCCCGGTTGGTCAGCGACTTGGAGCCGGGCAGCACCACGTCGGCCCGGACCGGGGCGCGGGCCACCGGGGCAGGCCACGGGTCAGCAGGCGTCACCGGGCAAGGGTAGCGAGGCTCAACCGGCCGGAGGGACGGTCGCCTGGAGCGTGACGTTGCGGCCGTCGGACAGGGCCACCCGGGCGGTGATCCGGTCGCCCACCTCGAGGTCGGACTTGACCGAGAGGGTGGCCCCGCCGGTCAGCTTGCACAGGATCGTGGTCGCGGGGTTCGGCGGCTGGCACATCTGGCCCTGGTTGAACCAGCGGAGCCCGTCGGGCAGCACCAGGGTCAGGCCCGACACGGTGACGCCCTCGGGCAGGTTGGCGACGCCGATCTGCAGGACCAGGTGCGAGCCCTCCTGGGTTCCCGACACCGACAGGGTCGGGTTGGCCGGCGGCGGCTCCTCGGTGGGCGGTTCCGTCGGCGGCTGCTCGGTGGGCGGTTCCTCCGTGGGTGGCTGCTCGCTGGGCGGCTGCTCGGTCCCGGGACCGTTGCCGGGGCCGGGCACCGGGCCACCCGGAGGCGGAGGCCCTGCGGCGGGACCGCCGGCTGCCCCGGGCCCGGCCTGCGGGTCGGCCGCGTCGTCCGTGCGCCCGCCCCGGTCCGCACGGTCGGCGGTCGTCCCGTCGGAGGCAGTACGACGAGCCCCGCGGTCGTGCCGGGCCCTTCCAGGAGTGCCGGCGTCCGCGCCGTCGTCGGTGTCCTCGTCGTCGGTCGTGGAGGGTGCCGTGCTGTCCGGGGCGGGAGCCGTCACGCCAGGACGCTGCGCGTCGGCGGTCGGCCGGGTCGAGGTGCCGTTGCTGGTGACCACGATGGCGAGCGCCGCAACGGTGGCCACGCCCACGGCGGCGCCCCCGACGGCGACGGTGGTGCCGTTGCCGACCACCACGTCCTTGGCCCGGTCGAAGAGGCCGACCAGGAAGCCGCCGGCGGCTGCACCACCCGAGCTCGTCGCGGCCAGGTAGCCAGCCGCCGCGCCGCCGAGCACGATCGGCCCGAGCACGGCGGCCAGCTCGGAGTTGAGCTCGCCGAGCTCGAGGAAGATCGCGGTGCACTTGCGGCACCCGTCGAGGTGCTCCTCCACCTTGGCGCTGTCCCGGCGGGAGAGCCCCTTGCGGACGTAGGCGCCGAGCTTGTCGTGGGTCCAGCGGCAGTCGTCCTCGACCAGGTCGGCGGTGTGCTTCTGCAGGAACGCCTGCCGCAGGCCCTCCCGGGCCCGGTAGGCCAGCGCCGAGACGGAGTTGGCCGTCATCCCGAGCATCGGGGCGATGTCGGCGGGCTTGGCGCCCTCGACCTCGAGGTGCCAGAGGACCAGCTGCCAGCGCTCCGGAAGACTGGCGAACGCCTGCGCCGCGGCCCCGCCCTCGAAGCCGGCGACGACCGTGTCGGAGAACGGGACCCCCGGGTCGTAGGGAGTGAGGTCGTCGGTCGGCATCGCGCGCTTGGTCGCGCGGATGCGGTCCACGTGCAGCCGGCGCACGGCGGTGAGCAGGTAGGGCCGGAAGGCGACGTCGGGCCCGCCTCCGCCGAGCAGCACGTTGAGCACCTTCGCGAACGCTTCGGAGACCAGGTCGTCGGAGTCGGAGCCCTGCACCAGCTGGCGGGACAGCCGGGCGGCCGCGTCACGGTGCCGGGCGAAGAGGGTGCCGTAGGCGTCCACGTCGCCACCGCGGACGAGCGAGATGAGCTCGGCGTCGCTCAGCTCCTCGCGCACGGGAGTGGCGATGCTCCCGGCCGCCTCGCCGGGACCCAGTACGTGACTCATGACTCCGCCTCACGCCGCAGTCGTCTCCAGTCGGGCAATTCTAGGGGTGATGTGGCCTTTCGCACACCGTTTGCAGAACCCGCGAGAAATTCGGGGAGAAATTCCGCCCGGATCGCGTCATGGACCGGCGTGGTGTCCGTTTCCTCTGCAGTTGACCGTTCACGACGTCCCGACGCAGCACCCGACGAGCACTTGACGAGCACCGAGGAGGTGGCCGATGCGGTTCTTCGGCGGAACCTCGGCAACCGCCTCGCGGTCGGTGGGGGGCAACCAGGACAGCGACCAGGGCAGGGAGCTGCCCGACAGCCTGCGCGGCCACGTGCCCGCACGCTTCGAGGCCCTCGGGGAGGCCCTGGTCGCGGGACACGACGTCGAGGCGGCGTGCTCGGTCACCGGACGTGAGCTGGCGCGGGACGGGGTCGACATGGCCGCCGCGCTGGACGGGCTGCAGACGACGTACGCCGTGGTCTGCAGCCGGCAGCCGGACTTCGACGCCACGCACGCACTGTGCCTGGCGTGGAGCGAGGAGACGCTCGCCTACCTGCACCAGCTGTCCTGCGAGGACCCGCTGACGGGGATGGCGACGCTGGCGCACCTGCGCGCCAGGCTCACGGAGATCTACCGGGGGGTAGAACAGCGGGACGCGTCGATCACCACCAGCACCCCCATCGGGGAGGTTGGCTGGGCGCTGGTGGTGATCGACCTCCCGCGGGTCAGCGTGGAGGACCGGTTCGAGCACGCCCTGCACCTGGTGCGTGCCTCCGAGACGGTCCGGCTGGTCTTTCCCGGCAGCGAGGCGATCGCTCAGATCGCGCCGAGCCGGCTCGGGGTGCTCGCTCGCCGGACCGACCGGCTCGGTCGTCGCGCGGCAGCGCTCCGGACGCTGCTCGCGGACGTCGGCCTCGCCGACCGGGACACGGACGTCGACAGGGAGGGGTCGACGGTTCGGGTGTGGATCGAGGGCTTGCCCTCGACCGACGCCAGCGCGGGGGCTCTGCTCGACGAGCTGGCGCGCACCTGATCCGGGTGGTCCGGGCCCTGTCATCTTGGGGGTGACGGGGCCCGGACCCATCCGGCCGGGCGACTAGCCTTGCCAGCGTGTGTGGACGCTACGCCTCCAGCCGGAAGCCCGAGGACCTCGTCGAGGAGTTCGACATCCGGGGCCCCGTGGCGCCTGCGCTGGAGCCGGACTACAACGTGGCGCCCACCAAGGAGGTCTACGCCGTCCTCCAGCGCCCGGACAGCGACGAGCGACAGCTGCGCGTGCTCACCTGGGGCCTGGTCCCGTCGTGGGCGAAGGACCCCGCGATCGGCAACCGGATGATCAACGCGCGGGTCGAGACGGTCGCGGAGAAGCCGGCGTACCGACGTGCCTTCGCCAAGCGGCGCACGATCCTGCCGGCCGACGGCTACTACGAGTGGTACGTCACCTCGCAGCTCACCGCGAAGGGCAAGCCGGTCAAGCAGCCCTACTTCATCCGCCCGCGCGACGGCGGCGTGCTGGCGATGGCCGGTCTCTACGAGATCTGGCGCGACCCGGACGCCGCGGAGGACGACCCCCACCGGTTCCGCTGGACGACCACGGTGATCACCACGACGGCCGAGGACGAGCTCGGGCACATCCACGACCGGATGCCGATGATGCTGCCCCGGGAGCGGTACGACGCGTGGCTGGACCCCTCGACGAGCGGCGCCGACCTGCTCGACCAGCTCGAGCCCGCGTCACCGGGCCTGCTCGAGGCCTACCCGGTCTCGCGGCTGGTGTCCAACGTCCGCAACAACGGGCCCGAGCTCCTCGAGCCGATCCCGCTCGACCAGGTCCCGCCGGCCGAGGGCAGCGCCTGATGCCGGCCGAGCGGTTCGTGGCCACGCCGCAGGGAGAGGCGCGGGTCGTGGCGCGCCGCGCCAAGCGGCCGATCGCGACCCTGGTGCTCACCCACGGTGCCGGGGGCGGCATCGACGCCCCGGACCTGGCCCGGCTCGCCCGCACGCTGCCCCAGCAGGACATCTCCGTGACCCTGGTGGAGATGCCGTGGCGGGTGCAGGGCAAGAAGCTCGCGCCCCGGCCTGCCGTCATCGACGAGTGCTTCCGGGCGGCCCTGGACGCCATGCGGATGCGCAGCCCGCTGGTGGTCGGTGGCCGCAGCGCCGGCGCCCGCTCCGCGTGCCGGATCGCCCGGGACGCCGGCGCCCGCGGGGTGCTGGCGCTGTCCTTCCCGCTGCACCCGCCCGGGAAGCCGGAGAAGTCCCGCCTCGAGGAGCTGCTCGGCGCCCGGGCCCGCACGCTGGTGGTGCAGGGGGAGAAGGACCCGTTCGGCCGGCCCGCCGAGTTCCCGGAGGGGGTCGACCTGACGCCCGTGCCGGAGGCCGACCACTCCTTCCGGGTGCCGAAGAGCGGCGTGGTGACCCAGGACGAGGCGCTCGGCATCGTCCTGGAGGCCGTCCTGGAGTGGGTGCCGCGGCTCGTCGGGAATCTTCGCCGCTGACGCGTGGTTGTCCCGGGTGCAACCAACCCAGGGGAGGCGTCGTGCTGGCGACGATGGAACGCGTCGACACCCCGCGGCTAGGCTGGGGGACGATGACTGATCCCGAGCAGGACCACACCGAGCCCGCCGAGCCGGCCACCGACTCCGTCGTGGACCGGGAGACGGAGACGGACGCCGAGCGGCAGCTGCGCTTCGAGAACGACGCGCTGCCCTACCTGGACCAGCTCTACTCGGCCGCCATGCGGATGACCCGCAACCCCAGCGACGCCGAGGACCTGGTGCAGGAGACGTTCGCGAAGGCGTTCGCCGCCTTCCACCAGTACCGGCCGGGCACCAACCTGCGGGCCTGGCTCTACCGGATCCTGACCAACACGTTCATCAACACCTACCGCAAGAAGCAACGCCAGCCGCAGCAGTCGATGGCCGAGGACGTCGAGGACTGGCAGCTCCACCGCGCCGAGTCCCACACCGCGGGCGGCCTGAAGTCCGCCGAGGTGGAGGCGCTGGAGCACCTGCCCGACTCCGAGGTCAAGGAGGCGCTGCAGCAGCTGCCGGAGGACTTCCGGCTGGCGGTCTATCTCGCCGACGTCGAGGGCTTCCCCTACAAGGAGATCGCCGAGATCATGGAGACCCCGATCGGCACGGTGATGTCCCGGCTCCACCGCGGACGTCGCCAGCTGCGGGAGCTGTTGAGCGAGTACGTGCGCCAGAACGACCTGACGGTGAGCGGAACGAAGGGCGGCGCGTGATGGACGACCGAACCCTGACCGGGATGAGCAGCCCGGACGGAACCGACTGCTCCGAGGTGCTCGGCCGGATGTTCTTCTTCATCGACAACGAGCTCGACCAGGCCGACTGCAGTGAGATCCAGGCACATCTGGACGAGTGCGGTCCCTGCCTGGCGAAGTACAACCTCGAGCGCACCGTGAAGTCGCTGGTCGCGCGGTCCTGCGCGGAGAAGGCCCCGGAGTCGCTGCGCCAGCGGGTGCTGGTCAGCATCCGGCAGGTGCACGTGACCATCACGGAGACCGGCCCGGATTCGCCAGCCGGCCCCCGCGCCTGAGAGGATGGACGCCGCTCCGCCCATGGTGGAGCGCTTCCCCACCCGACGTCCAGGAGGAACCATGGGCAAGACCGGCCGCAAGCGTCGCGCTCGCAAGAAGAAGTCCGCCAACCACGGCAAGCGTCCCAACGCCTGAGCCACTCGTGCGCCTGATGACGGGCCTGTCGGCCTCGGCCGAGTTCACCGTGCGCGAGGAGGACACCGCCGAGGCGGTGGGATCCGGCAGCCTGCCCGTCCTCGGGACGCCGCGCCTGATCGCCTGGTGCGAGGCCGTCACCTGCCAGGCGATCGAGCCCGCTCTGGACGCCGGTGCGACCAGCGTGGGCACCCGGGTGGCGCTCGAGCACCTGGCCGCCTCGCCCCTCGGCGCGGTGGTCGAGGTCGCCGCCACGACGACGTACGTCGACGGCCGACAGGTGCGGTTCACCGTCGCCGCCCGGCAGGAGGGCAAGCTCGTCGGCAACGGCGAGGTGACCCGCGTCGTGGTGGACGCGGAGCGGTTCCTCGCCCGGGTGACGTCTGGTCCCCGAGCCTGACGAGGGGTCAGATCCCGAAGGTGTTCCGGGGGTACGGCGCGTTCACGTCGGTGACCACGTTGACCAGGTAGGGGACTCCCGAGGCGAACGCCCGGTCCAGCGCCGGGCCGATCTGCCGCGGGTCGGCAACGGTCTCACCGGCACCGCCGAGCGCCCTGACGACCTCGTCGTAGCGGGTCTGCGGTGCGAGGTCGGCGGCGACGTCGTAGCCGTAGAGCATCTGCATGGGCTGCTTCTCCAGCCCCCAAGCGGAGTTGTTGCCGCAGACCATCACGACGGGCAGGTCGTGGCGCACCAGCGTGTCGACGTCCATCAGCGACATGCCGGCGGCGCCGTCGCCGTACAGCAGCACGACCTGCGCCGAGGGCCGGTGCAGCCGGGCCGCGATGGCCGCGCCCATGCCGGCGCCGAGGCAGCCGTAGGGGCCGGGGTCCAACCAGCCTCCGGGGCGCTTCGGCTCGACGAACTTGCCGGCGAAGGAGACGAAGTCGCCGCCGTCGCCGATGACGATCGCGTCCTCGGCCAGGCGGGGGACCAGCTCGCCGTAGATTCGCGCGGGGTGGATCGGGTCGGCGTCGGCCCGGAGCAGCTCGGCGTCGCGCTCGGCGGCGGCCCTCACCGTGTCCTGCAGGTCACCGACCCAGGCCGACCAGTCCGGTCGATGCGGGAGCGCCTGCACCGCCTTGGTGATGCCGTCGAGCAGGAGGGTGAGGTCGCCGCTGGCGGAGCCGGCCAGCGCGGCGTGGGTGGAGACCTGGCCCGGCGAGTCGGCCAGGTGCACGACCTTGGCGAAGGCGCCCTCGGGGTTCTTCTCCGGGCCGCCGAAGATGCCGTAGCCGAGCCGGAAGTCCAGCGGCGTGCCGGCCACGACGACCAGGTCCGCGCCGCCGAGCGCCTTCCCGCGGGCCTTGGTGACGAGCAACGGGTGCCCGCCGGGTACGACGCCGCGACCCATGCCGTTGGTGATGGTCGGGATGCCGAGGTCCTCGACGAGCCGCAGGGCGGCGTCCTCGGCGCCGTCGGCCCACACGTCGGTGCCAAGCACCAGGACGGGGCGCTGCGCCTCCCCGAGGAGCCGGGCGACCTGCTCCAGGGCCCCGGGGTCGGGCTCGAGCCGCTGCGGCGGGCCCACCTGGGGCCGGGCCGAGGTGGCGCTGTTGAAGAACTCGTCCATCGGGATGTCGACGAAGACCGGGCCGCGGTGGGAGGAGCCGGCCACCGTGAAGGCCTCGTCCACCCCGGCGGCCACGTCGGCGGCGGTCGGGATGGTGCGGGCCAGCTTGCTGACGGGCGCCAGGATGGGCGGCTGGTCGAGCTCCTGCAGCGAGCCGGTGCCCCAGCGGTTCTGGGGAGCCCGGCCGCCGATCACCACCAGCGGCGAGCCGGCGAATTGGGCCTGTGCGACGGCGCTGACCCCGTTGGTCACGCCGGGTCCGGCGGTGAGCACGGCGAGACCGGGCCGGCGGGTGAGCTTGCCGGTCGCCTCGGCGGCGAACGCCGCGGTCTGCTCGTGACGCACGTCGAGGATGCGCATCTTGGGGTCGGCCTTCTCGGCGCCGTCGTACATGGGGAAGACATGTGCCCCGGACAGGGTGAACATCGTCTCGACGCCGTGCGCCCGGGCGACCGCGACGGCGTGCTCGCCGGCGTGCGCCTCGACTGGCTGGTTGTCGGTCATGCCACCGGACAGTAGTCGCTGTCAGGCGTCGCGCAGGAAGAAGGGCTGGTTGCTGCGGCGCAGGTGCTCCATCAGCACCAGCAGGAGGTCCGACCGCACCGCAGGGTGCTGGCTGCTCAGCGCGAGCTGCAGGTGCAACGCGCGCAGGTAGCGCTGCACGTTGGCGTTGACGAAGAAGGGGTTGCGGTCGTCGTCCTCCGTGGGCGCCGCGCCCGCGCCGAGGCGGGCGACCCACGGCTCGAGGACGTCCATCTCGATGACGTTGCGGCGCAGCAGGTGCATCGTGGCGGTGGCGAGCCGGTCGTCCTCCGCACAGACGAGGAACTCCTCGGTCGGCAGCAGCAGCCGGTCGGCGATCACGTCGAGCACCACGGTCAGCTCGAGCTGCTGCAGGTGCGGCGAGCGGGCGAGTGCGCCCAGGGCGTCCGCGCCGTGGGCGACGGCGTGTGCCCAGCCCTTGCCCGGCACGAAGCCGCGCAGGTCCCGCTCGCGCAGGAACCAGCTCATCAGCCGGTCGCCCCAGCTCATGATCGTGTCGGCGCCGGCATGGTCGAGGGCGAGGTCGCGGTCGATCACCACTGCGAGGACCAGCGCGGAGAAGCTGCGGCGGAACACCGAGTCGGTGCCGCTCTCGCCGACCCCTTCGGCGAGGCCGGTCGCGATGCCGTCGCCGAGGCCGACCAGCAGGTCGTCGTACACCCCGTTGTTGATCCAGCTGGCCAGCGTGGGGAAGGCGATGCCGTCGCGCACGTGCGGGTCCGGGTCGCCGAGCATCCGGGTCAGCTCCTCGGTCAGCTCGACCAGCGGGCGGTCCGCGGGGACCTTCAGCCCACCGGACACGACCTGCTCCCAGAACGCCGACGACATGGGGGAGATTGTCGCAGACGGCTCTCCTACCCTTGACCCCGTGCCCGCCCTTCCGGAGCCGCTCGGCTCACGCACCGAGCTGACGCCCGCCGACCTGGCGTGGCTGTCCCGGCTGCAGGCGGACTGGCAGATCATCGCCGACCTCTCCTTCGCCGACCTGGTGCTGTGGGTGCCGGATCGCGACGGCAGCGGCTTCTGGGCGCTGGGGCAGATGCGGCCGACCACCGGGCCGACCGCGCTGGTCGACGACGTCGTGGGCACCTTCCTGCCGGCGGGCGCCCGGATGCTGCTCGACGTGGCGCTCGAGGAGGGCCGGATCGCCCGCGACGGCGACCCGGAGTGGCGCGACGACGTGCCCGTGCGCGTGGAGGCGATCCCGGTGCTGCGTCGCGGTCGGGGCAAGGACCGCGACGGCGACCGGGTGATCGCCGTGGTCGCCCGCAACACCAACCTGCAGGGCGTCCGGACGCCGAGCCGGCTGGAGCTCTCCTACCTCCAGACGGCCGGCGAGCTCACCCAGATGATCGCCAACGGCTCGTTCCCCTTCGCCGGCGAGCGCTCGGACCACACCGACTCGCCGCGGGTCGGAGACGGGTTCCTGAGGCTCGACGAGGTGGGCGCCGTCACCTACGCCAGCCCGAACGCGCTGTCGGTCTACCGCAAGCTGGGGCTGCGCGGTGACCTGGCCGGCCAGCACCTCAGCTCGATCACCCGGAGCCTGGTGCCCCCGCAGCTGCGGGTGGACGAGGAGACACTCAGCGCCGTCCTGGGCGCGCGGATGCCGAGGGACACCGAGCTGACCACCGGGACCGCGACGGTGGTGCTGCGCTCGATCCCGCTGCGCCCCGCCGGGACGCGCACCGGCGGCCTGGTGCTGCTGCGCGACGTCACCGAGCTGCGCAGCCGTGAGCGCGAGCTGATCACCAAGGACGCCACCATCCGGGAGATCCACCACCGGGTGAAGAACAACCTGCAGACCGTGGCGGCGCTGCTGCGGCTGCAGGCCCGCCGGATGGGCGACGGTGCCGGCCGGGAGGCGCTGGAGGAGGCGGTACGACGCGTCGGGGCCATCGCCGTCGTGCACGAGACGCTGTCGCAGACCTTCGAGGAGGCCGTCGCCTTCGACGCGGTCGCCGACCAGCTGCTGGCCCTGGTCAGCGAGGTCGGCTCCCGCGAGGAGCCGGTCGTCGTCCGTCGTACCGGCACCTTCGGCACGGTCAGCTCCGACATCGCCACGCCCCTGGCGATGGTGCTCACCGAGCTGGTGCAGAACAGCCTCGAGCACGGCTATCCCGAGGGACGGGGCGGCGAGATCACCGTGGCCGTCGAGACGGACGCCCGGCAGCTGCAGGTGCAGGTGGTCGACGACGGGGTCGGGCTGCCGGAGCACTTCGACCTGGCCGCCTCGAGCAGCCTGGGGCTGTCCATCGTGCGCACGCTCGTCGGTGAGCTGGGCGGCACCATCCGGTTCGAGCCGGCGGGCCGGGGGACCGGCACGCGCGTCGAGCTGCAGCTGCCGGTCACGTGGCGCGGAGACGCTTAGGCGCTCTTCACCCTCGCCCGGGCGTTGCGACGCTTGAGCGCGCGGCGCTCGTCCTCGCTGAGCCCACCCCAGACGCCATGGTCCTGGCCGGCCTCGAGGGCCCACGCGAGGCACTGTTCACGGACCTCGCAGCGTCGGCACACCTGCTTGGCCTCCTCGATCTGGAGGATTGCCGGACCGGTGTTGCCGATCGGGAAGAACAGCTCCGGGTCTTCGTCGAGACACGCGGAGCGGTGGCGCCAATCCATGGCGTGGAACTCCTGTTCTGCTGGTGTGTGAACGCGTTCACGATGTCGGGCCTGACGCACGGATCGATCAGATCCGGGACAGGGGAGTGTCGGGCCGCGGGGAGGGTGCGCGGGCAACAGGACGATGTTGGCAACACTTGGAGCCCAACACAACCCCCTCCAGCGGTCAGATCGGTCACAGCGGTGGCGTTGTCTAGGCTGCACCCATGAACCAAGCCGGCCCCCCGCTCTCGCGCCACGGGGCCCCCGCGCCGCTCGTGGCGGCGGCCGGGCTGGTGCTCGTCGAGGGCCTGCTGACGGTGATCTACGGCCTCGGCGAGCTCGTCCACGTCGACAGCGACCGGCTCGTCATGGGGCTCACCACCACCGTCTTCTTCCTCGCCTATGGCATCGGCCTGGTGGCGTGTGCCTGGGGGCTGCAGCACGTGCGGACCTGGGCGCGGGGCCCGGTCCTGCTCGCGCAGCTGATCTGGCTCGGGCTGGCGTGGAACTTCCGGCACGGCGAGACGTGGGTGATCGCCGTACTGCTGGCCGCCCCGGCGGTGGTCACGCTCGTGGGGATGCTGCACCCGCAGAGCATCGACGCGCTCGAGCACCGCTGACCGGGCTCAGCCCTCCTGCACCGACGACCGCAGGTCCTGCAGCGTCCGGCTGAGCAGCCGGGAGACGTGCATCTGCGACAGGCCGACCTCGGCGGCGATCTGCGACTGGGTCATCCCGCGGAAGAAGCGCAGCAGCAGGATCCGTCGCTCGCGGTGCGGGAGCCGCTCGAGCAGTGGCCGGATGGAGGCGCGCACCTCGACGTGGTCGAGCGACGGGTCGGAGGCGCCGAGCGTCTCGAGCACGCTCCCGGCACTGCCGTCGGCGCGCTCGGCTGCGGCGTCCAGGGATAACGTGGTGTAGGCGTTGGCCGACTCGATGCCCTCGAGCACCTCCTCGACGGAGGCGCCGATGTGGTCGGCGAGCTCCCGGGCCGTGGGTGAGCGGCCGAGCTGCTGGGCGAGCTCGTCGGTGCTGCCCGCGATCGTGATCCGGAGCTCCTGGAGGCGCCGGGGGACCCGGATCACCCAGCCCTTGTCCCGGAAGTGCCGCTTGATCTCGCCCAGGATCGTCGGCGTGGCGAAGGTGGAGAACTCCACGCCCCGGCCGGTGTCGAACCGGTCGATGGCCTTGAGCAGGCCGATCGTGCCCACCTGGACGAGATCATCGTAGGGCTCCCCGCGGTGACGGAACCGCCGGGCGCAGTGCTCGACGAGGGGCAGGTGCACGGACACCAGCTCGTCGCGGCAGCGCCGGCGCTCGTCCTCGTCGACGGTTGCCGACAGCTGGCCGAACAGCGCGAGGCTGCGTTCGCGGGTGCCGTCGGCAACCCGGCTCCGATCCCCCACCATGTGCCGCCGCCTCAGCCGGCGCTCTTGGAGTCCACCGTCAGCGAGATGGCGTGCCGCCCGGCGCTGCTGTCGGTCTCGATCCGGGTGCACAGGGCACTGAGGACCTGCCAGGCGAAGCTGTCCCGGTCGGGCTCGACCGCCGCCGCCCCGTCGGCGGCGATCTGCACCGTCAGCTCGTCGTCGCCGACGAGGTACGACGCCTGCAGGGAGCCGTCGGGATCGGCGCCGTCGAGGACCAGGGCGCACGCCTCGCCCACGGCGATGCGCAGGTCCTCGATGTCGTCGAGGGTGAAGTCGAGGCGTGCGGCGATCCCCGCCGTGGTCATCCGCAGCACGGAGACGTAGGCAGTCTCGGCGGGGAGCCGGAGCTCGGCGTCGGGCTGCATCGCCGGAGGCATCAGCCCTTCTTGGTCTCCCAGAAGATCTCGGCGATCTCGTCGATCTTCGCGAGCAGCTGGTCGGCCGCGTCAGCGTCGAAGCCGGCCTTGGCGCCGGTGCCGCTGGCGAGCTTGCAGGCCTCGTTGATGAGCGTGTGCAGCTGCGGGTACTTCTCGAAGTGGGGCGGCTTGAAGTAGTCGGTCCACAACACGCAGAGGTGGTGCTTGACCAGCTGGGCGCGCTCCTCCTTGATGATCAGCGCGCGGGTGCGGAAGTCGGGGTCGTCGTTGTCGGCCACCTTGCCGATGATCGCCTTGACCGACTCGGCCTCGATCCGGGCCTGCGCGGGGTCGTAGACGCCGCAGGGCAGGTCGCAGTGCGCCGAGACCTCGATCGTGGGTGCGAACAACTTCCTGAACATCTGGTAGTCCTCTCGTTGACGTCCGTCGCGGTCGCCGGAGCCGTACCCGCACGACCACCTGCGACACTACTCCGGCCGGATTCCGCCGCAGGAGGGAGGCCGCATGGCCCGGGAGATGTCCCGCGAGACGTCCTGGGGGATCGCCGTCGTGCGGGGCCGCTCGATGCTCCCGACCCTGCGGGACGGGGACCGGCTGGTGGTGCAGTACGGCGCCCGACCGTCGGCCGGCCGACTGGCCGTCGTACGGCTGCCGGACGGGACGGTGGCGGTCAAGCGCCTGGAGCGCGAGGAGCCCGACGGCTGGTGGGTCAGCCGGGACAACGCCGCGGAGGGCGTGGACTCCTGGACCCTCGGCAGGGCGGTCTCCGAGGTGCTGGCGGTGGTCCGGTGGCGGCTCTGGCCGCGGCCGGGCCGTGTGTGAGAATGGGACATCGGGCGACCCCCGATCCCGCCGCTGTTCCACCGACTCACGCACGGCCGGTGTCCGACGTCCCGGCCCTCACCCCCTCGCGTTCAGAGAGACCAGCCGCATGGTTGCATTCGAGTCGATGCCTGACCTGGAGAACCCCCTGTCCGAGCACGCAGGAGAGCCCGTCTTCGACATGCACGTCGGCGGGAAGATGGAGATCAGCTCCACCGTGGCCCTCGACGGCGCTGCCGAGCTGTCCCTGGCCTACACCCCCGGCGTGGCCGAGGTGTGCGAGGCGATCGCGGAGGACCCCAGCCTGCACGGCGAGTACACCTGGATCTCCAACACCGTCGCCGTGGTGACCGACGGCACGGCCGTGCTGGGCCTCGGTGACATCGGGCCCAAGGCCGCGATGCCGGTGATGGAGGGCAAGGCGGTGCTCTTCAAGCAGTTCGGTGGGGTCGACGCGATCCCGATCTGCCTGGCCACCAAGGACGTCGAGGAGATCATCGAGACCGTCGTACGCCTGGCGCCGTCCTTCGGCGGCATCAACCTCGAGGACATCTCGGCGCCGCGCTGCTTCGAGATCGAGGCGCGGCTCAAGCAGGAGCTGGACATCCCGGTCTTCCACGACGACCAGCACGGCACCGCCGTGGTGACCCTCGCGGCGCTCGAGAACGCGATGAAGCTGACCGGGAAGTACCACGACACCGTGCGCATCGTCGTCTCCGGGGCGGGCGCGGCCGGGGTCGCGGTGACCCGGATCCTGCTCGCCGCGGGCTACCGCGACATCGCCGTGGTCGACCGCAAGGGCGTGCTGCACCGCGACCGCGACGACCTCAACCCGGTCAAGCGGGCGCTGGCCGCGGAGACCGCCGACCGCACCGGCCGGTGGGGATCGCTCGGGGCCGTGATGGAGGACGCCGACGTCTACATCGGCCTCTCCGGCGGCACCGTCGCGGAGGAGGTGGTCGCCTCGATGGGCGAGGAGCCGATCATCTTCGGGTTGGCCAACCCCACGCCCGAGGTGCACCCTGACATCGCGCACAAGTACGCCCGGGTGGTGGCCACCGGGCGGTCGGACTACCCCAACCAGATCAACAACGTGCTCGCCTTCCCCGGCATCTTCCGCGGCGCCTTCGACACCCGCGCCAGCGCCATCACCGAGGGCATGAAGCTCGCTGCCGCGCAGGCGCTGGCCGAGATCGTCGGCGACGACCTGCGCGAGGAGCTGATCATCCCCTCGCCGTTCGACCCCCGGGTCGGCCCCGCGGTGGCCGCGGCGGTCGCGGACGCCGCCCGTCGGGACGGTGTGGCCCGCCGCTGACCGCCGAGTTGCGTGTCGCGGCACCGCGAGTTGCGTGTCGCGGCACCGCGAGTCGTCGGTTCTGGTCAGTCGCCGCCGGTGGGTGTGACCAGGCGCGCCTCGTAGGCGTAGATGGCCGCCTGCACCCGGTCGCGCAGGCCCAGCTTGAGCAGCACCCGGGCGACGTGGGTCTTCACCGTGGTCTCGCCGATGAACAGGTGGCCGGCGATCTCGGCGTTGGACAGGCCTCGGGCGATCAGGCGGAGCACCTCGGTCTCCCGGGAGGTGAGCTCGTCCAATCGGGCCGTGTCCGGATGCGGCGGCTCACTGGCGAACCGGGCGATCAGGCGTCGGGTGAGTGCCGGCGCCAGCAGTGCGTCGCTGCCCCTGGCCGCCTGCCGGATCGCGGCGGCGATCTCCTCTCCCGCCATGTCCTTGAGCAGGAAGCCCGCAGCGCCCGCCCGCAGCGCCTCGAAGACGTACTCGTCGAGGTCGAAGGTGGTCAGCATCAGCACGCTCGTCCCCGGGTGGGCCGGGACGATCTCGCGAGCGGCAGAGAGACCGTCACGCCCCGGCATCTGCACGTCGAGCAGGAGCACGTCGGGCTCGGCCGCCCGCACCAGGGCCACCGCGGCGTCCCCGTCGGCGGCCTCGCCGACGACCTCCAGATCGGTCTCCGCCTCCAGGATCATCCGGATGCCGGCACGGACGAGCTGCTGGTCGTCGACGATCGCCACGGTGGTCGGGCTCACGACGGCACCAGGGAGCTCGGCAGGGAGGTCGGCAGGTGCGCACGGACCTGGAAGCCGCCGTCGGGCCGCGGACCCCAGTCGACCGCGCCACCACGCGCCACCGCGCGGGCCAGCATGCCGTCCAGGCCCCGACCGGAACCGCTGGCACGACTGGCGGTTCGTGTCGGCGCGGCGTTGCGCACGGTGATCTCGACCTGCCCGGCTCCGGCGCGGACGCCGACCTCCGTCGTCGCCCCGGGAGCGTGCCGCATCACGTTGGTGAGCGACTCCTGCACCACCCGGTAGACGACCACTCCGGCCTCCGGGTCGAGCAGACCGCTGACGTCGTCCAGGTGGGCGACCACCGGCAAGCCGGCGGCTCGAGCACGCTCCACCAGGGCGGTCAGGCTGCCGCGGTCGGCGAGATGCTCGTGGTGCACCGTCGTACCCATGCCGTCACGCAGGTCGGCCAGGCCGTCCCGGGTGACGACAGCGAGCGTGTCGAGGATCCCGAGTGACCGCTCACGGTCCGTGTCCCACCAGCGACGTGCTGCACCGGCCTGGAGCGCGACCACCGTGAGGCTGTGGCCGAGGGCATCGTGCAGGTCCCGGGCCAGCCGGGCACGCTCCTGCAGGATGGCATGGGCAGCGGCCGCCCTGCGCTGGCGGTCGAGCCTCACGGCATTGCGGCGCAGCTGGACCACGAGGGAGCGACGATCGTGCAGCACCAGGCCGGCGATCCATGCCAGCACCACGACGACCGCGGCATCTGCCAGCCCCGCCTCGCCGAGGCAGAGCAGCTCGCCGGCCAGGCAGACGGCCAGGCCGGCGACGGCCCGCGCCCGAGAGGCGAGCGCCGCCACCACGAACGGTGGCACGAAGGCCAGCCCGATCGCGGTGAAGCTGCCGTCGAGCGGGCTCACAGCGGCGTCGAAGGCCGCCGCGAGCAGCCACAGGGAGGTGACCGCCGTCAGTGGCGCCACCGGGGCTAGGGCCAGCGGCAGCACGAGCGCGACCACCGCCAGCACGGCCGTCCAGCCGGGCACGGCGAGTGGCGCGCCGGGCAGCTCGACCAGCAGACCGGCGCCGAGTGCGGCGGCTGCCAGCGTCGTCCAGGGTTCTGCGTCGACCTCTCGGGGCTGCGCGGCGTCGGGGACGGACGGCACCGGTGGCCCGGGCGACTGCGGCTCCGTCGCCGCCAGCGTCACCACGGCACCACGCGTACGGCCGAGCAGCTGGCGGGCGCCTTGCTCGATTGCCGACAGGTCCTCCAGCCGGGAGGCCCTGCCGCGCCTCGCGATGCCCTCGACCTGGTCGGCGAGCGATTCCATGCCCTCGAGCAGGCTGCCGTGCACCTCCTCAGCCAGGCGCAGCCGCTCCCGGGTGAGCTCGGCATCACTGGCTGCCGCGTGGAGGGCGGACAGCTCCGCGGCCTGCTGCTGGAGCCGATCCACGAGCCGCGCCCTCGCGCGCACCAGCCGCCCCGCGACGACGGGTGCAACGACCACGAAGGTCGCCGCGAACGGCAGCGCACTGGACAACGGCTCGTCGCCCGGCTGCAGCAGGTCGATGGCAAGGATCAGCAGGACCGGTTGCGGCGCGCCCAGCGCCAGCTCGCGGAAGGTTCCGTGCGCGCCCAGCGAGTACGACGCGACGAGGAGCGCGATGACCCCGAAAAACGATCCTGCCTGGGCGCCGTTGACGAGGATCGCCTGCAGCAACGAGCCCGTCACCGCGAGGACCGAGAGCAGAGTCACCATCAGGAGCGGCCGCACCCGCCGCAGCGCCAGGCACGCATAGGTCGGAGCACCCAGCAGGCCGATCACGACCGCCATCGGCCGGTCCTGGCTGAGCACGGCCTCCACGGCAGCAGCCGCCACGAAGCCGGCGGCCACCCACAGATCGGCCCGAGGCACCTGGGCACGTCGGTGCCTTCTCACGAACCCGAGGATAGGCCCGCCGGCGCGTCGCGGGGTCCTCCTTGGGGATGACCTCCCGGATGACCTCCCCGATGACTTCGAGCGGAGGACGACGGCGAGGGTCGATGGTGCCTAGCGTCGCCGTACCCGAGACAAGGAGGCACCGCCATGACCACCCTTCCCGCTGCACCCTTCCCGAACCACGACACCCACCCCGACACCGACGCCGGCCGTCGGCTGGTCCTGGCCGGAGTCGTCGTGGGCACCATCGCGGCCGTCACCGAGAGCGTTCCCCTGGGCTTCCAGAGCACCACTCCGGGGACCGGGCACTACCAGTACGCCGCGGACTACTGGCTCACGGCGAGCGCGCTCCCGCACGCGCTGGCCGCGCTGCTGGTCATGGTCGGCATCCATCGGCTCCAGCGTGGCCGGGACGGGCGCCTGGGGCTCGCCGGCCTGGTCGTCAACGTCGTGTCCCTGCTGGCGCTGAGCACGATCATCGTCGCCAGCCTCGTCCTCGGCCACGAGGTGCAGGCCGGTCCGACCTACGTCGTCGGCACGCTGGGCACCTTCGTGGGCACGGCCGTCTTCGCCGCCGGCTCGTGGCGGGTCGGGCTGCTGCCCCGGTGGGTGCTGGCCATCTGGCCCTTCGTGTGGGTCATCGGCTCGTTCGCCGCGTTCAGCGCCTCGCCGCTGCTGCTGATCCCCTTCTACGCCGTGCTCGTGGCCGTGCTCGCCCGCCGCTGACGCGTCGCTAGGGTGGACGGCATGTTCGCCGTCTATGCCGAGAAGTTCTCCTCCGACGACCCGCTGAGCGGCCTGGTGGTGGGGGAGCGCCCCGAGCCCGACGCCCCGGACGGCTGGGCGACGGTGACCGTGAAGGCCGCCTCGCTGAACCACCACGACCTGTGGTCGCTGCGCGGGGTGGGCCTCAAGGAGGAGCAGCTGCCGATGATCCTCGGCTGTGACGCCGCGGGGTACGACGAGGACGGCAACGAGGTCGTCGTACACGCCGTGATCAGCGACCCGCACTGGCGCGGCGACGAGACCTTCGACCCCAAGCGCTCGCTGCTGTCCGAGCGGCACCAGGGCACCTTCGCCGACAAGGTGGTGGTGCCTCGGGCCAACGTGGTCCCCAAGCCGGCGTCGCTCAGCTTCGCCGAGGCCGCCTGCCTGCCGACGGCATGGCTGACCGCGTACCGGATGCTCTTCACCCAGGGCGACCTCAAGGCCGGTGACACCGTGCTGGTCCAAGGCGCCGGCGGCGGCGTGGCAACCGCCCTGATCACGCTGGCACGGGCAGGCGGCCTGAAGGTGCTGGCGACCAGCCGTGACGACGGCAAGCGCCAGCGAGCGCTCGAGATCGGCGCCCACGAGGTCTTCGAGTCCGGCGCGCGGCTGCCGGTCAAGGTCGACGCGGTGATGGAGACGGTCGGACGGGCCACCTGGTCGCACTCGATTCGCGCGTTGCGGCCCGGCGGCAGGATCGTCATCTCCGGCACCACCTCGGGCCCCAAGCTCGACGACGCCGAGCTCACCCGGATCTTCTTCCTGCAGCTGCAGGTGATCGGCTCGACGATGGGCACGCGAGACGAGCTCGCGTCCCTGGTGAGCCTGCTCGACGCCACCGGCACGAAGCCGCTGATCGACCGGGAGCTGCCCATGGCGGACGCCCGCGAGGGCTTCGCGGCGATGGCGGACGGCGACGTCTTCGGCAAGATCGTCTTCACCCGATGACCGGCACCCGCTGATGGGCACCCACTTCGTCACCGGCGCCACCTCGGGCATCGGCGCGGTGGTGGCCCGCGCCCTGCACGACCGCGGCGACGACCTGGTGCTGCTCGCTCGCAACGAGGACAAGGCCGCGGCGCTGCGCGAGGAGCTCCCCGGGGCACGGACCGTCGTGCTCGACCTCAGCGACCCCGAGGGAGTGGGCGCCGCGCTGCCCGCCGACCTCCCCGACCTCGACTCGGTGGTGCACGCCGCCGGCGTGGTCGACGTGGCGCAGGTCGCCGACACCGACGCCGAGAGCCTGGCTGCAACCATCACGGTGGACCTGGTGGCGCCGATGCTGCTCACCCGCGCGCTGCTGGAGCCGGTTCGGCGGGCGCGGGGCACGCACGTGTTCGTGAACTCCGGCTCGGGGCTGCGCGCCAACCCCGGCTGGGCGTCGTACAACGCCGCGAAGTTCGGCCTGCGCGGCTTCGCCGACGCGCTGCGCCAGGAGGAGGCCGAGCACGGCGTGCGGGTCAGCTCTGTCTATCCCGGCCGGACCGCGACGCCGATGCAGGAACAGGTGCACGCCCAGGAGGGCAAGGAGTACGACGCATCGGAGTGGATCCGGCCGGAGACGGTGGCCGACGCGATCGTCCGCATCATCGACCTGGGCCGGGACGCGACCATGCCGGACGTGACGATCCGCCCCCTCTGAGCTGCTCAGTCGTAGTCGGAGCGCCACTGGAGCGCGCCGACGACGATCATCCGCAGCTGCTTCTGCGCGCGGTCCAGGAGCGCCTGCTGCCCGTGCCGCGGGGTCGCGAGCAGGTCCTCGACGGTGCTCACCACCGCGCCGACGATGAGGTTGGCCAGGACCTGCAGGTCCTCGGTCGACCAGCGCCCGACCGGTAGCCGGGCCAGGTCGGCGGCGAGCTCCCGCTCGAAGAGCTCGAGCTGGTGGCGAACGGCGTCGCGCACGACGCGCGGCCCGCTGGCGCGCTCGCGGGCGATGAAGGCGAAGTGACCGCGTTGGGCGCGCACGTGTTCACCGAGGACCGTCACGGAGCGCGCGATGATCTCCGCCGGCGCGGGGTTGCCTCGACGGACGTCCCGCAGCATCGCCCGCAGTGACTCGAACGACTCGTCGACCAGCGCCAGGCCGAGCTCCTCGATCGAGGAGAAGTGCCGGTAGAAGGCGGTCGGCACGATGCCGACCTCCCGCGCCACCTGCCGCAGCGACAGCGCGCCGAGGCCGGTCTCCTCGCTGAGCCGCAGGGCCGCGGCCAGGACCGCCCGGCGGGTGCGCTCCTTCTGCTCGGCGCGCGTCTGCGGCTTGCTCTCGACCACGCGCAGAGTGTACGGGCGTCCACCGTGGCGGGCATCACGCGTCGATCGCTTGACCCGATCGGTCGGCGCTCGTCATAGTCTGGGTGTACGTCCGTTCACTGACTTCGAAGGGAGGATCCGATGACCGTCACCGAGAGGATCCTCGGCTCCCGCACGCTGGCGGCGCTGACGTCGCCGCACGGCGTCGACCGCTACCTGGAGCTGGTCAACCCGATGTGGGCAGCCACCGAGGTCCGCGCCCGCGTCTCGGACGTTCACCGCGAGAACCCCCGCTCCGACGGACCGGAGGTCGCCACGCTGACCCTTCAGCCGACGCACACCTGGCGCGGGCACCGGGCCGGCCAGTACGTCCAGGTCGGCGTGGACCTGCCAGGCAGCGCCCGGCGGCTGACCCGGTGCTTCTCGATCTCGTCGGCGGCGTCGCGCCCCGGCGAGGAGTTCACGCTCACCATCCGTGCCCACGAGGAGGGCCAGGTCAGCAAGTTCCTGGTCCGCGACGCCCGCCCGGGCCAGGTGCTCCACCTGTCCCAGGCCGAGGGTGACTTCACCCTGCCCGTCAGTGCGGCCACCCCCGGCCCGCACCGGCTGCTGATGATCTCCGGCGGCTCTGGCATCACCCCTGTGATGTCCCAGCTGCGCACCCTCCTGCGGGACGGGTACGACGGTCGCGCCGGCCGACCGGTCACCTTCGTGCACTTCGCGCGCAGCGCCGAGGACCAGATCTTCGCCGACGAGCTGGCCGCCATCGACGCTGCGGACAACGACGTCGACGTCCGGATCTTCCACGGGGACAGCACCTTCTCCGCCGACCTGCTCGGACGGCTGCTTCCGTCGTACTCCCGGACCGACACGTGGGCGTGCGGGCCTGCCGGGCTGATCGAGCTCGTCCGCGACGCCTTCGGCGAGGACAACCCGCGGCTGAGGGTGGAGTTCTTCAAGGCACCGACCGTCGCGTCGGGTTCGGCCGAGGGCGCCGTGACGTTCAGCCGCGCCGGCGCGTCCGTGCCGAACACCGGAGCCAGCATCCTCGAGCAGGCGGAGGGTGCCGGCCTGACGCCCGAGTTCGGTTGCCGGATGGGCATCTGCTTCTCCTGCACCAGCCGCAAGACGGAGGGCACCGTGCGCAACGTCCTCACGGGGGAGGAGTCCTCGCAGCCCGACGAGGACATCCGGATCTGCGTGAGCTCGCCGGTCGGCGACTGCTCCGTGGAGCTGTGAACAACTGACCACTCGACCCTGAAGAACTGACTTCTCGGAGGAGAAAAAGTGACTACTCAACAGAATGGCCGCCTCACCCGCGAGCAGCTGGACGCGTTCGGGGAGGAGCTGGACGCGATCCGGCAGCGGATCATCGCCGACCTGGGTGAGAAGGATGCGGCCTACATCCGCGGGATCCTGAAGCGTCAACGCCAGCTGGAGGTGGCCGGACGTGCGCTGATGTACCTGCCGCCGGCGTGGCCGCTGGCCGTGGCGGCACTGAGCCTGTCGAAGATCCTCGACAACATGGAGATCGGCCACAACGTCATGCACGGCCAGTACGACTGGATGGGCGACCCGGCGCTGAACTCCAGGATGTTCGACTGGGACAACGTCTGCCCGGGCGAGCAGTGGAAGTACAGCCACAACTACATCCACCACACGTTCACCAACATCCTCGGCAAGGACCGGGACATCGGCTACGGCATCCTGCGGATGGACGAGGACCAGAAGTGGCATCCCTACTACCTGGGCAACCCGGTCTACGCGTTCCTGCTGATGGTGTTCTTCGAGTGGGGCGTGGCGATGCACGACCTCGAGGTCGAGAACATCGTCAACGGGACCCGCAAGCTCGAGGAGAACAGGGCGCTGCACGCCGGGATCATGCGCAAGGTCCGGCGCCAGGCTCTCAAGGACTACCTGCTCTTCCCCGCCCTGACGGGCCCGCTGTTCCCCCTCACGCTGGCCGGCAACGCGACCGCCAACCTGGTGCGCAACATCTGGGCGTTCAACATCATCTTCTGCGGGCACTTCCCGGCCGGTGTGGAGACCTTCACCGAGGAGGAGTGCCAGGACGAGACCGGCCCCGACGGCAAGCCGACGGAGTCGCGCGGGCACTGGTACTACCGCCAGATCCTCGGGTCGGCGAACATCACCGGCGGCCGGCTCTTCCACATCCTCAGCGGCAACCTGTCGCACCAGATCGAGCACCACCTGTTCCCCGACATCCCGGCCCGCCGCTACCCCGAGGTCGCCGCCGAGGTGCGCGAGATCTGTGAGCGCTACGGGCTGGCCTACAACACCGGCCCGCTGCGCAAGCAGCTCGGCTCGGTGGCCCGGAAGATCTTCCGGCTCGCGCTGCCCGACGCGGTACGCGGTCGTACGACGCCCCGTGAGCAGGAGCACGTTGTCGAACCAGCAGCCGCGGCCTGACACTGGGGGAATGACCGACCAGCCACGCAAGGACCGGTTCAGCAAGGCCGAGATCCGCAAGGACGCCCTCCAGGAGGGTGTGGAGGCGGCAGCGGCCACCGTCGGGCACGTGACGAACGTCGTCGTGGGTGCCGTCGGCGAGGTCGCCAGGGCGGTCGGCGGTCTGGCGACGGACCTCTTCGAGATCCGGGACTCCGCCCGCCGCGCGGCCCGGGACCAGGGTCAGCCGAAGGACATCTGAAAGTCGCGCATCCGGAAGGACGCCAGCGGCCGCTTGCCGGCCAGCCAGCCGAGCGGCCCTCCAGGTGCGAACGACCAGGACCCCCTGCACGGCAGCGACCTAGAGGAGCCGGTCAGGGAGGCGGTGACCTCCTCGCCGGCACGCTCGCCGTCGCTGTCGGGCCGCACCTGCCAGGTCCGGCCCTTGAAGGGCAGCCGCGGGGCGGCCTGGGAGAGGTCGGAGAACCACGCCGAGCAGACCGGCCGCTGCTCGCGGATCACCGTCCACGTCGCGTGGTGCACCGGCCCGGTCGTCCGGGTGGACACGTCGAACTCGGCCAGGTCCTTCGGGATCGCCCACAGCTCACGCCCGCCGACCATCGAGGCCTCCGAGTCCACCCAGATGTCGGTGATGGTCACGCCGCGCACCGGCTCCCGGACCGCCCGGGCGACCAGCAGCTCGCCGTAGGTCAGTGGGCTGGGCTCCTCGTAGTCGACCAGCGCGACGCCGTACACCCCCGGCTCGCGGTGCGGGTGGTCACCCGCACGGACCAGGAACAGGGACACCCACAGCTGGCCGTGCATCTGCCAGGGGGCGGCCGGATAGTCGACAGTGCTCATGCGCGTCAGTCGTCCCAGTCGTCGTCGGGGTCGTCCAGCCGGGCCAGCCAGGTGGCCAGCCGCTCGACGGCCGTCTCGAACTCCGGGTGGCTGTCGGTGAACTCCTGCAGGCGGTCGGCCACCCACGCCAGGGTGACCTCCTCCTCACCACGGCGCTTCTCGAGCTCCTCGATGCCTCGGTCGGTGAAGTACACCGGCGAACCCCCTCGCGCCGCTCGTCGCTCAGTAGTCGGTGCCGTGCCGGACCGGCTCGAAGGCGGCGTCGAGCAGGTTCTTCTGCTCCTCGACGTGCCGGCTGTGCTGGCCGACCGCGGGCGAGCTCGACTCCGGCCGCGAGACGACGCGGACCGGCACGTCGAGCTCGGGGGCGATGTGCAGCTGGAAGTGCGGCGCGGGACCCATGTTGGCGGGCTCGTCCTGCACCCAGCGGACCTCCTGGAGGTTGGGGTAGCGGCCGATCTCGGCCTTGATCTCCTCCAGCGGCCGCGGGTAGAGCACCTCGACGCGGGCGATCGCCGTCGTCGGCTCCTCGCCCTGGCGCTTGCCGCGCTCCACCATCAGGTCCCAGGTGACGCGGCCGCTGCACAGCAGCAGCGTGTCCACCTTCTCGGGGTCCGCGACGCTGTCGCCGATGACCCGCTGGAAGGAGCCCTCGGTGAAGTCGGACGGCTGGGAGGCCGCGTCCTTGCGCTTGAGCATCGACTTCGGCGTGAAGATGATCAGCGGCCGGTGCTCGTTGCCCAGGGCGTGCCGGCGGAGCAGGTGGAAGTGGCTCGCCGGCGTCGAGGGCTGCGCGATGACGAAGGCGTCGTCCGCAGCCATGGTGAGGAACCGCTCGATGCGGGCCGAGGAGTGGTCCGGGCCCTGGCCCTCGTAGCCGTGCGGCAACAGGAGTACGACGCCGGACTGCTGGCCCCACTTCGTCTCGCCGGCGGTGATGTACTCGTCGATGATGATCTGGGCGCCGTTGACGAAGTCGCCGAACTGCGCCTCCCACAGCACCAGCGCGTCGGGCCGGGCCACCGAGTAGCCGTACTCGAAGCCGAGCGCGGCGTACTCGCTGAGCAGCGAGTCGTAGACGTAGAAGCTCGCCTGGTCCTCGGTGAGGTTGGCCAGCGGCGTCCACTCGTCGGCGTTCTTGCGGTCGATGATCGTGGCGAACCGCTGGACGAAGGTGCCCCGTCGGGTGTCCTGGCCGGCCAGCCGGACCGGGCGGCCGTCCATCAGCAGCGAGCCGAACGCGAGGATCTCGCCGGTGCCCCAGTCGATCGGCCCGTCGGTGATCGCCCCCGCCCGGCGCTGCAGCTGCGGCAGCACCTTCGGGTGCACGGTGAAGCCGTCCGGCGCCGAGGTGTGCGCGTCGGCGATGCGCTTCATCATCTCCGGCGAGATCGCCGTGGTGAAGTCCTTCTGGCTCTTCTCCGGGTAGTCCGGGACCGTCGTCCAGCTCTCCGGGACGTTGTTGCCCTCGCGGACCTCGGTGAACACCCGCTCGAGCTGCTGCTGGTAGTCGCGCAGGACCTGCTCGGCCTCCTCGATGGTGATGTCACCACGGCCGATCAGCGACTCGGTGTAGAGCTTGCGCACCGACCGCTTCTGCTCGATCAGGTCATACATCAGCGGCTGGGTGTACGACGGGTCGTCGCCCTCGTTGTGGCCACGACGGCGGTAGCAGACCAGGTCGATCACCACGTCCTTGTTGAACGCCTGGCGGTACTCGAAGGCCAGCCGCGCCACCCGGATGCAGGCCTCGGGGTCGTCGCCGTTGACGTGGAAGATCGGTGCCTGCACCATCCGGGCCACGTCGGTGGCGTAGAGGGAGGACCGGGAGGCAGCAGGGGAGGTGGTGAAGCCCACCTGGTTGTTGACGACGACGTGGATGGTGCCGCCGGTGCGGTAACCGCGGAGTTGCGAGAGGTTCAGCGTCTCCGCGACGACCCCCTGGCCGGCGAAGGCGGCGTCACCGTGCACCAGCAACGGCAGCACGGGGAAGGCCTCGCCCTGGTTGAGCATGTCCTGCTTCGCCCGGGCGATGCCCTCCAGCACCGGGTCGACGGTCTCGAGGTGCGAGGGGTTCGCGGCCACCGAGACCTTGATCCGGTCGCCGGACCCGGCGACGAACTCGCCCTCCGCGCCCAGGTGGTACTTGACGTCACCGGAGCCCTGGACGGTGCGCGGGTCGATGTTGCCCTCGAACTCGCGGAAGATCTGGTTGTAGGACTTGCCGACGATGTTGGCCAGCACGTTCAGGCGACCGCGGTGCGCCATCCCGATGGTCACCTCGTCGAGGTCCGCCTCCGCGGCGGCCTCGCAGATCTCGTCGATCAACGCGACGGCGGTCTCGCCGCCCTCGAGGCTGAAGCGCTTCTGCCCGACGAACTTCGTCTGCAGGAAGGTCTCGAACGCCTCGGCCTGGTTGAGCTTGAGCAGGATCCGCAGCTGCTCCTCACGCGGGGGCTTGCGGTGCGGCTGCTCCACGCGCTGCTGGATCCAGCGGCGCTGCTCGGGATCCTGGATGTGCATGTACTCGATGCCGACGGTGCGGCAGTAGGAGTCGCGCAGGATGCCGAGGATGTCGCGCATCTTCATGAACCGGCGCTCGCCGCCGAACTCGCCGGTGGCGAACTCCCGGTCGAGGTCCCAGAGAGTGAGGCGGTGGGACTCCACCTCGAGGTCCGGGTGGCTGCGCTGCCGGTACTCGAGCGGGTCGGTGTCGGCCATCATGTGGCCGCGGACCCGGTAGGCGTGGATCAGCTCGAGGATCCGGGCCTGCTTGCTGACCTCGTCGTCGTGGGTGGCGACGATGTCCGAGCTCCACCGGATCGGCTCGTAGGGGATCCGCAGCGCGCGGAAGATCTCGTCGTAGAACCCGTCGCCGCCGAGCAGCAGGTGGTGGATCCGCTTGAGGAACTCACCGCTCTGGGCGCCCTGGATCACGCGGTGGTCGTAGGTCGACGTCAGCGTCATCACCTTGCTGATGGCGTTGCGCGTGATCGTCTCCTCCGACGCCCCTTGGAAGGCCGGCGGGAACTCCATCGAGCCGACGCCGACGATGGCGCCCTGGCCCTTCATCAGTCGCGGCACGGAGTGGTTGGTGCCGATGGTGCCCGGGTTGGTGAGGCTGATCGTGGTGCCCTGGAAGTCGCTCACCTCCAGCTTGCCGGCACGCGCCTTCTTGACGATCTCCTCGTAGGCGGTCCAGAACTGCGCGAAGTTCATGCCCTCGGCTGCCTTGATGCTCGGCACCAGCAGCTGCCGGCTGCCGTCCTTCTTGGGCAGGTCGATCGCCAGGCCGAGGTTGATGTGCGCCGGGGTGACGAGGTTGGGCTTGCCGTCGACGGTGTCGAAGCCGACGTTCATCTCCGGCATCGACTTCAGCGCCTGCACCAGCGCGTAGCCGATGACGTGCGTGAAGGACACCTTGCCGCCGCGGGCGCGGGCGAGGTGGTTGTTGATGACGATGCGGTTGTCCCACAGCAGCTTGACCGGCACCTGGCGAACGCTGGTGGCCGTGGGGACGGTCAGGCTGGCGTCCATGTTCTGCACGGTGCGCGCGGGCGCGCCCCTCAGGACGGTGTAGGTGGGCTCGTCCGAGGGCTCGGGCCGGTCGGCCTTCGGTGCCTCCTTCGGCACGGGGGAGCGCTTCGGCTCCGGCTTCGGGGTGGCCTTGGGCGTCGGCGCAGACTTCTCCGTGGTCCGGTTCTCCGGCTCCGGCTGCGCCTTGGGCTGAGTCTTCGTCTGGGCCTGTTGGCCGGAGGGCGAGCCGTTGCTGCCGCCCCGGTCCTGGAAGAAGTCCCACCACTCCCGGTCGACGCTCTGCGGGTCCTGCTGGTACCGCTCGTACATCTCGTCGACGAGCCACTCGTTGGCCCCGAAGTCGACACTGGACGGGGAGTGGGAGCTGCCTTCTGTGGGCTCGGGCACGGCCTGTTTTCGCCTCTTCCGGTGACGTGCGCTGAACGTGACGCCGCCAAGGCTAGTCCCCGCGACACGCGAAGGCACACAGGGGCAGATCGGCGCCTCCGGCAGGA